>JAZMZH010000023.1:0-3096 GCA_045585875.1 Victivallaceae bacterium
CTCGCTGAAAGTAAAGCGCACCGTCATTTCCAAGCTGCTGGATGCGGGCCTCTATCCCTACACCAAGCGCTATCTCGGCCACCTGAACAATCACTTCTCGACGATCGGCCTCGTGGGCATGAACGAAGCCTGCCTCAACGCCAAGTGGCTGCGCAAGGATCTCACCCACCCCGATGCTCAGAAGTTCTCCAAGGAAGTGCTCAATCACATGCGCGAGCGTCTCTCCGACTATCAGGAGCAGTACGGCGACCTCTACAATCTGGAGGCCACCCCCGCCGAATCCACCAGCTACCGGCTGGCCAAGCATGACAAGAAGCGCTTCCCGGACATCATCACCGCGGGCAAGGACGGGGACGCCCCCTACTACACCAACAGTTCGCATCTGCCGGTGAACTACACCGACGACATCTTCAGCGCGCTGGAGATTCAGGACGAGCTGCAGACGCTCTACACCTCCGGGACGGTGTTCCACGCGTTTCTGGGCGAGAAGCTCCCGGACTGGAAGAGCGCGGCCAGCCTGGTGCGCAAGATCGCGGAAAATTACCGCCTGCCCTACTACACCCTCTCCCCCACCTATTCGGTCTGCAAAAACCACGGCTACATCCCCGGGGAAGTCTGGAAGTGCTCCAAGTGCGGAGAGACCACGGAGGTTTACAGCCGGATCACCGGCTACTACCGCCCGGTGCAGAACTGGAACGACGGCAAGCGTCAGGAATACCGCGAGCGCACCACCTACAGCGCCAGGATCGCCGCGAGCAAGGACCCGGCCGCGGAACGTCATACCGACGAAGCCGCCGGCAAGAACGCTGAAAAGGCCGCGCCCGAGCGCAAGGTCACTGTGACCGCCGCCGCGGCGTCCGGGAAACCGACCACGCTGACCCTCTTCACCACCAAAACCTGCCCGAACTGCAAGATGGCGAAGTACTTCCTGGACAAGGCGGGGATCGCCTACCGGACGGTGCTGGCCGACGAGGACCCGACCGAAGCGGGGCGCATGGGCATCCGCCAGACCCCGACGCTGGTGATCTCCGACGGGGAAAACACCGACCGGATCGTGAACGTGTCCAACATCCGCAAGTTCACGGAAACCGGAGCGTGACCGTGGCCCGGAGATACGACATCATCATCGCGGGCGCGGGCCCGGCCGGGCTGACGGCCGGGATCTACGCCCGCCGGGCGGGCAAGAGCGTGCTGATCCTGGAAAAGGAGACCTTCGGAGGGCAGATCACCCATTCGCCGCTGGTGGAAAATTATCCGGGTCTCCCGGCGATTTCCGGCAACGAGCTGGCGGAGAAGCTGACGGAGCAGGTGATGGCGCTGGGGGCGGAATTTGAAGTGGACGGCGTGATGGACGTGATCGACCGGGGCGCCTCCAAGACGGTGGTGGCCGAATCCGGCGCCGAGTACGAATCCGGCGCGGTGATCGTGGCCTCGGGGGCCAAA
Organism: Victivallaceae bacterium; assembly: GCA_045585875.1. Classification (GTDB taxonomy): domain Bacteria; phylum Verrucomicrobiota; class Lentisphaeria; order Victivallales; family Victivallaceae; genus JAVBQJ01. Next base: position 1,444 of record JAZMZH010000023.1, read on the forward strand.
CCCCGGCGGCTGGGCCTGCTCCGGGAGGAGGAGTTCACCGGGCGCGGGGTTTCCTACTGCGTTCTCTGCGACGGGGCGTTTTTCGCCGGGCGGGATGTGGCGGTGATCGGCGGCGGCAACACGGCGCTGCAGGACGCGGTCCAGCTGGCGGAGATATGCCGCAAGGTGACGGTGGTTCAGAACCTCGCCTTTCTCACCGGCGAGGAGACGCTGGCGGAGAACCTCCGGAAACGTGAAAATGTGGAATTCATCTTCAACGCCGTGGTTTCCGGTCTGGAGGGCGACGAGGAGCTTGTGGCCGTCACCCTGCAGGATACGGAAAAGGCCGCCCAGACCCGGCTGCCGGTCAACGGCATCTTCGTGGCCATCGGCCAGGAGCCGGAAAACACGCCCTTTGCCGGAGTCTGCCCGGTGAACGATCAGGGCTACATCGAGTGCGGCGAGAGCTGCGCGGTCCCGACCCCGGGAGTGTTCGTCGCCGGAGACTGCCGGACCAAGCAGGTGCGGCAGATCACCACCGCCACCGGAGATGGGGCGGCGGCGGCGCTGGCGGCCTGCCGCTACCTTGACGCAATGAAATAAGAGATTCCGACATGAAACTGAAATCCGTTCTTGTTTTCCTGCTCACAGCCGCGGTCGATCTGGGCGCCGCCACGGTGACCGAATACACGGTCCCCAGCGCCGCGATGGATAAGGAGGTTCATGTCAACGTCATCCTGCCGGACGCCTATGACGAGGGCGGGGATTTCCCGGTGCTGTACCTCTACCACGGCGCGGGCGGAAATCATCAGGCCTGGCCTTTCGGGATGCCGGAATGTCTGCGCGAAGCCGACCGTTTCCGGATGATCATGGTCTGTCCCGACGCGGAACTGAGCTGGTATCTCGACAGTCCGATGCGGCCGGAGATCAAGTACGAAACCTTTTGCGCCGAAGAACTGGTGGCATGGACCGACGCCCATTTCCGGACGGTGCGGGACCGGCTGGCCCGAGGCACCTGCGGACTCTCCATGGGCGGCCACGGCGCGTTGTGGATCGCCATCCGCCACCGGGAAACCTTCGGCACGGCCATAGCGCTGAGCGCGGGCGTGGACTTCCGGCCTTTCCCGGGCAACTGGGGTCTGGACGATCTGCTGGGGGACATCGGAGAACATCCGGAGAACTGGGACGCATGCGTGGTCGTCAACGCGGCCCGGGATCTGAAGGACGGTGAACTGGCCATTTCCATCGACTGCGGCAGCGAGGACTTCTTTTACCAGGTAAACGCCTCCCTCCACAGTCAGCTGACGGAACAGGGAGTGAAGCACGACTACGCGATACGTCCCGGAAGCCACACCGGTGAATACTGGAACAACGCCATCGTCTACGCTGCGGCCTTTGCGGAGAAGCAGTTCCGGCTGGCGAATCCCGAAACCGGAACGGAAAAGTAAAACAGCCGCCGCGCACTCGGAGCGGCTGTTCGATACGGAGAGGGTTGTGCCGTCCCAAAGCGTGAGGGGCGATGCGGCTCCGATGCGGATAAGGGGGGATTCGCGGAGGCAGGGGCAAATATTTTCGCAAATTTTTTTGACAAGCGCCCCAAGGGATGCTATATTATATGCAGCAGGCGTCCCTATCGTCTAGAGGTCCAGGACACCGGGTTCTCATCCCGGCAAC
>JAZMZH010000024.1:0-5136 GCA_045585875.1 Victivallaceae bacterium
AGGACGCTGCGCCCGGCGGCGTACTTGTAACTCTCCGGACCGATGAGCAGCACCGCGTCGCCCTCCGCCGGGACGAAGACCCCGGCCTGTTCGAAGGTCGGCCAGTATTCGGAGAGATACCGGACGTTGGCGAAATCCGATTCGGTGCCGTGGACCAGACAGGCGTCCAGACCGGCGGCCCGGATCCGTTCCTGAAATCTGACGACGCGCTCCAGATATTCGTTTCGGGGAATTCCGCAGGGCATTTGTCAATTCTCCGTTGGTTCGATGATGTCGGTGATGTTCATGGCGAGCCGGGCGCCCGGCGTCAGTCTGTCCGCGCCTCCGCCCGCGACCTCCAGCTCCATGAATCCGGAGGGGTCGTTGTAGATGCTGAAGCGCACCGGAGCGGAGGGGTCCGCGTCCGGGGGCGCGTCGGCGATGTCGACGGGATGCAAGCCCTCCGCCAGCGGCGCGCCGGAGCGGCGCACCCGCAGCTTCCGATCCGGCAGGAAAAGTTCGACGAAGGCGCTCTGCTCCGGCAGCGCCAGCTGGATCCGGCGCTCCGGATCGTGTCTCATGGTCATCGCGCCGCCGTCGCGGGCGAGGAGGGAGCCGCTGGGTTCGTAAAGGTCGCGGACCGGTGCTCCGGGGGCTCCGAAGCGGGCGACGGAGGAGCCGTTCACCGCGAACTGGGAGAGGCTCCAGGGGGCGAGGCGGAACTCCTCTTTTGCCAGCTCGCGGCCGCCGATGTATTCGATGACGTTGCAATGCTCGATGACCGTGGCTCCGTCCGGGCGCTCCAGCACCTTCACTTTTCGGGTGAAGCGGCAGGGCAGACCCAGCTGTCGGTTGTTGACGAGATCGATTTCCGCGCAGATCTCAAAGCTGTCGGAACGTTGCGAAATCCTTTCGTACTGGGCGGTGACCAGGGACATGGGCACACGCCAGGTTCCGGTGGCGTACTCGTAGCCGAAGCGCGTCCCCTCCGGCGCGGGCCACAGGCCGTCCCCGCCGGGATTGAAGTAGCGGCTGCGGGAGGTGCTGATATTTTCCGCGGCCTCCGGACGGAAGATGCTCACGGCCTCGCCGCCGCGGGCGAGGAAGAGCCGTCCCTCCATGCCCATGGCGGCCATGACGGCGGAATTTCCGCTGCTCACCATCAGCGGGCGGCGGCCGTTTTTCTCGCAGATGCGGAAGATTTCCTCAATATTCATGGCTCAGGCTCCCGGCGGTTTTGAAGGTCCCTCCGGCGGCGGTCAGGGCGGCCAGCAGTCTGTCCAGCTCCCGGAGGGCGGGGGCGCCGCAGTTTTTGGTGATAAAGGCGCGGGGATGCACCTCCGCCTCGCCGTAATCCAGCATCCCGGTCGGCATTTCGTAAAATTCCCAGGGGTGCAGGTAGAAGCACAGCACCGGACGGACCCCGCGCGCCTCGACATAGTCGAGGAAGCTGCGTACCTTTTTCATCAGCGCCTCCGCCCCCTCGGTGCGGAAGAGGGGCCACTGATCCCGGTCCCGCTGATAAGGATCGCTGCTCTCCATGGACAGATCGCAGAAGTTGGGGATCTCCACCAGTTTCAGGCCGCCCTCCCGGGTCCAGTCGTCCTTGTCGGGATGGTAGGGCTTGAACATCGTCCGGTAAAAGTAGAGGGGCAGGGAGGCGTCGGCCCGATAGCCCAGGCTCTCGAGTACGTTGACCACCTTGGTGCTGCCCCAGAGCCGGGGACAGCGGAAGCTGGCGGGATGCACGCCGGAGACCTCGGTGACGATGCGGGTGGCTTCGCGGATGCGCCCCTCCACCTCGAAGGGAAAGACCGGCCAGTTGTTGGGCAGCGGGAAGAGGGGATCGCCCAGCGTTTCATGGACGAGAGAGTGACATCCGATCTCGTGCATGCCGCCGTCGGCCTCGCGGACGGTTTTCACGATATTGGCGTTGTTCTGCGCCGCGTGACCGGTCCAGAAGAAGGTTGACGGGGCCTTGTGACCGCTCAGGAGCTCCAGCAGCCGCGGAGTGCCCTTTTGGATCCCGTTGTAATAATCCGTGAAGCTGCCGATGTCGGTCTCCATATCGAAACCGAGCACCACGTCGAATCTGCCGTCCATGGTTTCAATCCTCCTGTGTTAATATTAACATGTCTCTTGTTTCCAATATATCCCCGAAACGGAGAAATGCAAGTTTTTTCAAAATAATTTTCTCCATAATTTTCTCCGTGCCGCAACTTTTCCGCCAAAAAAAAGCGGCGTGCGGGTTGTTTTCTCACCTCCCGCGTGTTATATTTATCCTCATGGAAAATAAACGCGTATCCATAACGGACATCGCCGCCGCCTGCCAGGTCAGCGCGATGACGGTGAGCCGCGCCCTGCGGCAGGATTCCCATGTGCTGCCGGAGACGCAGGCGAAAATATTGGCGAAGGCGGAAGAACTCGGGTATTTCAAAAGTTCCCGGATCGGCCGTCCGCGCCGCCGTCCATCGGATCGTCCGTACCGGATCCGGATCATTCTCGGCGGGGAGGGCGGAAACGTCTCCATCTTTCATTCCCGTCTGGTGAACACGATCCAGCGCACGCTGATCCGGCACAACTGCGAATGTGTGCTCTACTCCAACGACGGCGGGTTCCGCAGTTTTCTCATTTTGCTGGAGGCGCTGAAGCGTCAGGAGGCCGACACCACCGTGATCATCGGCGATTTTCCGGAGGCGCAGCTCAAGACTCTGCTGATGACATTTTCCGGGGCGATCCTGCTGGACAATCCCGGCATAGAGGATTTCGACGCCACCTTCAGCAGTTTCAATTTCGACAATGACGCCGCCGCCGGGATGATGCTCCGGCATCTGCTGGATTCCGGACGCCGGAAGATCGTTCTGATGAGCGGCAGAAAGGGACATTTTTTCAGCGACGCTCTGGAGACCGCCTATCTGCGGCTGCTGCCCCGGTACGGGATCGAACCGGATGCGCGGAGGATGCTGCGGACCGACTTCACCCCGGCGGGGGCGGCGGCGGAGATGGAGAAGTTTCTCAGACTGGGTCTGGATTTCGACGCGGTTTTCAGCAACGACGAAATGGCTCTGGGGGTGTACCGCGCTCTGCTGAGCCGCCGCATCCGCATCCCGGAGGACGCGGCGGTGGCGGGATGCGACAATCTGCCCCTGGGGCAGATGCTCTGTCCGTCCCTGAGCACGGTGGATCTGGATTACGGCAAACTCGCGGCCGCGGCGGTGGAATTCATTCTCGGCGGCGACGCGCCGTTTTCGCCCCGGCGGGTGCTGATCCAGCCGGAACTGCTGATAAGGGAGAGCACCGCCGGATGACGCGGGGATTCGGGCAGTACCGTCCCGGGGGATGTTCGCCCGGGGCGGCGGAAATATTCCCGGAAACAACGTAAGGAGTGTGGGGATGAAGATGATGTTCGGTTTCGGCAAAATGGTTCGGATTTCCGGGGCGAAGGGGCGGGCGGCGCTCCCGCTCGCCGCCGCGATGCTGATGCTCGCGCTCACCGCCTGCCGGACCGCAGGTCCGTCACCGGCGCCGGAGGGTTTCGTGCATCTGGCCGAAGCCGTGCCGGATGCGATTCTGGAGATCCGCTACTATTCCACCTACAATTTCACCGGGGACCGCGTGGACGGTTACGAGCAGCCTGTCGCGCTGTTGACGGAGGAGGCTGCCCGGGCGCTGAGGGCGGCGAGCGACGAACTGGTGCAGCGGGGATACCGTCTCAAAATCTACGACGCCTACCGGCCCCGGCGGGCGGTCGCCCATTTCGTGCGCTGGGCCGAGGCGACGGAGGACACGCGCATGCGGGCGTACTTTTACCCGGATGTGGACAAGTCCCTCTTGTTTGAACAGGGCTACATCGCCGAAAAATCCGGTCACAGCCGGGGCAGCACCGTGGACCTCACGCTCTTCGACATGGCGACGGGCAGGGAAGCGGACATGGGCGGCACCTTTGACTGGTTCGGCATCGAGAGCCATCCGGATTGGTGCGGCGATCCCGAAACCCTCGAATACACCGGGGAATTTCCCGGCGGCACGCCGCCGACCGGGGGCCGGATCAATGCCGACCAGTTCCGCAACCGCATGCTGCTCCGCGAGGTGATGATGCGTCACGGGTTCCGGCCCCTGGAGGAGGAGTGGTGGCACTTCACCCTGATCGACGAACCCTATCCGGACACCTACTTCGATTATCCGGTGCGGTGACGCGTTGTTTTCGCCCCGGCGGGTGCTGATCCAGCCGGAACCTCTGATGCGGGAGAGCACTGTTGGGGGACGGGAGGCCGGGTCGTCTGTCTGTACCTATATATAGAGGGACAGACTGTTCGCGGCGACGATGTGGGGCGAATAGGCCGGATGCGCCGGATAGGCCATGACAGGCAGGGATCGGCGGCGCGGGGCTCACGGCTCCGCCTGCTCTCCTCCGACGGCGTCCGTGAGACGGCCCCCGTACCCATCCGTACTCCACACGGCATCCTCACGGCCGCCCGGGGCGCGGTCCCTGCGAAACGGCCGCCGGCCTGTATCGGAGACGGTTCGCCACAGACGCTCTGAGACGGCCCCGTACCCATCCGTATATCCGTATGTTCCCCCGTTTATCCGGTCTCCGACGGGCGGAGAATGCCGATAATCGGGAAATCCCACGAAAAATCGCAAATTTTTTTTATTTTTTTTCAAAAAAGGGGTTGACTTTTTAAAAAAGTGTGCTATAATATAAATAAAGAAGATTAACGATAATTCAAAAAGACGATATGTCAGTCACATTGAAAACAGTTGCGGAGAGGGCCAATGTTTCGGTCATGGCGGCAAGCGCCGCCCTGAACAACACTACCCGCACCCGCATCTCCGCGGAAAAGCGCGAATATATCCGCCGGATCGCCGCGGAGCTCGGCTATCGTCCCAATATCATGGCCCAGAAACTTTCCGGCGGCGCCAGTCACCTGATCGGAGTGGTCATCGACTCCTACGTCAACAGTTCGTCGGCGCGGATCCTCCGCGGCGTCGAAGAGGAGGCGGAGCGGAGCAATTACCGGATCCTGGTGGCGGAGCAGCATGAGTCCGTCTCCGGCATCGCGGAGTATTTCCGGGTCTTCGAACAGTACGGAGTGGACGGGGTCATCTGTCTGGCCCACGCCTACTCCGGCGAGGCCGAAGCGCTGAAGCAGCTCT
>JAZMZH010000025.1:0-12498 GCA_045585875.1 Victivallaceae bacterium
GGGAAGTCCCGGCGGCGCGGCATCCGGAGGATCCCCCGGAAACGTCAGCGCTGCCTCGGCACCATCAGGGCGTCGAGAGCATCCTTGAGCGGATTGAAATCCTCCGCTCCGAAGCCCACATTGCTGTGGCGCAGCCAGCCCTCGGCGTATTCAAAACGTCCCGAGAGTTTGCCGTAGTACCTGCCTCGGAAGGTCAGCTCCTCGATATAGGCGTTGTTGCCCTGGCTCACGTCCAGCCAGTCCTTCTGGCTCTTGTGGCAGCTCAGCATGGCCTTTTTGGTCTCGATGACGCCGGAAATGTCCACATAGAGCTCCGGGATCACCGGGTTGCGGAGGCTGTCGGTGAGGCTGTGGGGCATGGAGTGGTAGACCGCCACGTCGTCCATGCGGACGGGGTACTGACGGTCGCACTTGAAGTTCTGCATCCCCCGGCAGAAGGCGGCGGAAACGGCCAGCCGTCCGGCATTCACATGGTCCTCCATGTAGTCGTAGGGACCGTGGGTCAGGATGATTTCCGGATTCACGTCCCGGACGGTTTCCACGACTTTGGCCAGATTGCCGAGGTTGTAGAAGACTTCCAGATCGTCGCAGATGCTCTCGTGGTAGACGGCGCCGATGAGTTCGGCGGCGTTCATGGCCTCGCCGCGGCGGGCGGCCACGGTTTCGTCCCGGTTCATGACCGCGGAGCCCAGGGAGCCGTTGGCGATGTTCATGTAGTGAATCTCGTATCCGGCGGCTTTCAGCCGGATCAGGGTCCCCGCCATCATGAATTCAATATCGTCCGGATGACAGGCGATGGCGATTGCGGTCTTGCTCATGATCAGTGCATCTCCACGTCGCAGACGCCGAAGCCTCCGCGGTAAAAGTTGAACACCACATCGTCATGGTCGCTCAAAAGCGACATGGGCACCGAGCTGTCGGCGATTTTGTTGGCGATCATGTAGGTGCTGAGGCGCTGTCCGAAAGGATTGTCGTGATGTCCGGGGTGCCAGATGGAAACCCGGCCGCACTGCCAGGTCTGCACGGGCCCGACGGTGAGGGCGGCGGAGGGAACATTCTGGACGGTGCCGCCTCCCGAAGTGCGGGCATTCTGGATCAGGGTGATGGGATGGAGTTCCACCTGCCGGGTGGAAAGCATGCGGTACTCGGCGGGGGTGGGGGGATTGTCGGCGTACTTGCCGCAGCGCCGCACCGGATCGTTGAAGGCCCAGTGCTTGGTTTCGCCCTGGCCGCCCTGCATGATGAGGCACTTGGCCCGGCTGTAGCTGGCGATGTAATCGGAGGGGTCCTCACTGGGGAAATGAAGATTTTCCCGGGGCATCCGGAGTTCGGGGCGGATGCGGTTGAAGCACAGCTCCATGTCGGCTTTGGCGAAGCCCAGGGGGAAGTTCTCGTCGGCGGCTTTGCCGTCCACGACCCACTCGTCCATGCCCCAGAAGTGGGCATTTTTCAGATTCAGGTCCAGCGCGTTGACCATCTGGGCCACGATGGGGAGCTGTTCGGTGGGACCGATGGGGCCGCAGATGCCGCAGGGATTGTCGGCGGTGGCCTTTTTCCAGCACCAGATGTACTCCAGGGCCTCGGCGGCGTAGAATTCCTGAAGCGTGTCGTAGATGTTGATCCTGAATCCCTTGCGCTGAAGTTTCGGCAGGGTGTCGATGGTGATGCGGCTGGCGGCGTCCAGGATCTCCCGATCCAGGGTGGTGTAATCCCACCAGTCCTTGGCGATTTTACTGTAGTTGCGCATACTTTTCTCCTTGCAGTTGCCTTATATGGTTGATGATTCCTGAAATTTCCTTTACGGAGGTGTTGGCGACTTCGCGCTCGATGACCCAGGCGCCCCGGAAACCGATTTCGGCCATGGCCTGCACATACTCCGGCCAATTCACCGCTCCCTCTCCCACCGGGGTTTCGGCGAAGAGCTTGCCGGATTCGGCGATGAGCTGTCTGATGCCGCCGGTGGCAAAGGCACGGTAGACCAGCTCCGGCTCGCAGGGGCGGTATCGCACGCCGTCCTTGATGTGGGAGTGGACGATCCTGCCGCCGAATGTCCTTGCCGCCGCCGCCGGGTCGGTCCCGGTGATCATGACCAGATTGCCGGGGTCCAGATTCACCCCGATCCCCGGAGAATCCAGCTCGTCCAGGAAATCGTTGAGGGTGACGGCGTCCTCGGGCCCGGTTTCGATGGCCAGAAAGGCTCCGCAGGCGGCGGCGTACCGGCCGATCTCCGCCAGCGCGGCGAGCTGAGCCTGCCGCAGCGGCGAATCCGGGGAAGTCTGCACCACGCCGATGTGGCTGGTGACGATACGGCATCCCAGCTCGAGGGCGAGGTCGATGTTGCGCTTGGTGAATTCGATTTTCGAGGGATTTTTGTCCGCTTCGCGGAAGCCGAATCCCCCCACTTCCCCGCAGATCGAAAAGATTTCAAGACCGGCTCCGGCGCAGTATTCGCGGACTTCCCGCCGCTCCGCGGCGCTGAAGTCCACCAGCCTCTCCCGGGGGCTGACGGCGTAGAGCTGCACACCGTCGACTCCGGCGGCTGCGGCTGCGTCGATAGACTCCCGGAGAGGCAATCCGAAGCGCTGGGCGATGACACCGAGATTCATATCAGAGGATGCTTCTCAGCTTTCGGGCCGAAGCCTCGGCCAGCGCCTGATCCGGCAGGACCAGATCGGGGAGACGGCAGAAGGGGATCATCTCGACGGTGAGGGGGCCCTGATAATTCACGGCCTCCAGAGCGCTTTTCAGCGCCTTGAAATCTACTTCGCCCGAGAGGATGTCGTCTCCGAAGCCGTGGAGGCCTCCGAGGCAGTCGGTCTCGGTGAAGTTCTTGATGTGAATCGCCTTGATCCGATTGCCGAGGATCTCCACATAATCCTGCGGAGGAGCGTAGATGCAGCAGTTGCCCACGTCGAAGTACATGCCGATGCGGTCGGAATCGAAGCTGTCGAGGTAGAACTTCCACTCCATGGGCGAGAGCAGGAACCGGCTCCAGACATTTTCCAGCGCGATGTTCACCCCCAGCTTTTCCGCCTCGGGCAGAAGTTCGCGGAGGGATTTCTGAGACTGCTCCCAGACGGTCTTGTAGCTGTAAACCGGATGATCCGGCTCCCAGGCCACCCGGGTGGCGCCGGGGATGACCAGGATGGATTCGGCGCCGATCCATGAGGCGAGCCGGAGATACTTGAACCCGAATTCCACCGCCCGGGCCCGTTCGGCCTCGTCGGAGGAGCCCAGAGAGGTATTCCAGTAGGCTCCGGAAGCCAGGGTCCGGAGCCCGATCTTTTTCTCCGCGGCGTACGCGGCGATGCGCCGGCACTCCTCCCGGGTGATGTCGATGGAGAGGGCGTCGCCCACGGTGAGCTCCACGCCGTCCAGCTTCTGCTCCGCGGCGAAGTCGATGAATTCAAAGGGGGTCTTTTCTCCGGAAAATCCCCCGAACACCCAGTAATTGATGGCCTTATACATATGCAACCTCCACAGTTCTGCCGCTGTCCACGGACTTGATTTCCGCCATGACTACCTGAAAAGCCTCGAAAACGGAATCCGGCGTCTGGTAGCGGTCCGGCTTCACGTTGTCCCTTACGCAGTTGACGAAGTAATTCAGCTCCTGATGCCATCCGGTGGGCAGATCGCCGCAATTCAATTCCGGCGTGGTGACGGTGCCGTCCGCATGGTAGATGTGATACCCGGAGGCGTCCAGTTTGATCGTGGCCTTTTCGCAGATGATCTGGAAACTCATTTCAAAGGGCACGCCTTTGGCCGCTCCCCAGCCGCCCTCGCAGGTCACGAGCTTGCCGTCGGGATAACGGTAGCTGGTGATGACGTGGTCGATGCCGCTGTCGCTCGCCAGGGCGCGGATTCCGGAACTCTGAACCGCCGTCGGCCGCCCGAAGAGGTGGCAGACGAAGTCGGTGTCGTGGAGATGGAGATCCAGGACGGCGCCGCCGGAACGGGCCTCCTGCATGTACCAGTTTTCCCAGGCGTTTCCGTCCACGGAGGGGGAGAGGCGGCGGAAGAGCGCGCTCTTCACTTTGCCGACGGCGCCGGAGGTCACCAGCTCCCATGCGTGATGGTATTCGGGCCATGCGCGCACGCACATGCCGACATTGAAGAATCCCCGGGCGGAACGGACCGCCTCCCGGAGTTCGCGCATCTGATCGACGGTGCGGCAGACGGGCTTCTCGCAGAAGACGTTCTTCCCGGCCTTCAGCGCGGCGACGGCGTATTTGCAGTGATCCGGGGTGGGGACGCAGATGTCGATGATGTCGAGATCCTTTTCGGCGATCATCTCCATGGCGTCGGAATAGGTTTTCACCCCCGTGAGGTCGATGCGGCTGCCCGAGCCGTCGCCGATGTTGCCCACGACCTTGCTGACGTCGCCTGCGCGCTTGGCGGGATCCGTGTCCGCGATCCCGGCGACTTTCACGCCGGGCAGCTGACGGTAGATGCCCAGATGGGTGGTACCCATAAAACCGAGACCGATAAGGCCGACTTTGATTTCCTTCATGACCGAACTCCTTTCGTGTTTGCGGAGGGCGGATGCGCTCCGTGCCTGCTACCGGTAAATTTACCCGAAAAAACCATAAAAGAAATGGATTTATCCGCATTTTGTTGGATATTTCCGCAAAACCATGCTATTTTATATAAAAGACAGCATTTTCTGCCACGCGGGAAAGAGAGGAGCATATGCCGGAATCCGCCGCATTGGAGCTCATATTGGGAGACGAGGTGCGCCGCCTGCTGGACGGCTTCGCCGCCGTGATGAAGATTCAGGCGGTGATTTTTTCCGACACCGGCAAAATCATCAAGCGCGGCGGCGACGCCGGGAACTGCGGTTACTGCCGCTACATGCAGGAAAAGTATTTCGGCGTGGAGCGCTGCCGGGTGCTGGACGCCCAGAAGCGCGATGTCTGCTCCCGGAGCAACCGCATCATCTGCTATCACTGCCACGGCGGACTGGATGAGATGATCGCGCCGGTGAACATCCTGGACAAGACGGCGGGATTTGTGGTCCTGGGCCAGTTCCGGACCGGGGAGACGCTGCCGCCGGAAGCCGCCGGGGACGCGGAGGCCGGAAGGCTCTTCATGAGTCTGCCCTGCTTCTCCACCGCCGAAGTGGCGGGCATCGAGGACATGCTCCGGCTGCTCATCAATTACATCGTCGATAAGGAGCTCATCACCCTTTCCGGGGATTTCCGCTACCGGAGCATCATCCGATACCTCGAGAACCGGCTTACGGAAAAGATCACCGTCGCCGAAGTGGCGAGGCATCTGAAAATCAGCGAATCCACCCTGACCCACTTTTTGCGCAAGGAGCACGGGATCACCTTCAAGCGCCTGCTCCTGCGCAAGCGTCTGGAAAGGGCCGAGGCGGCCTGGCGCCGGGATCCGGGTCTGACCGTGGGCGAGGCCGCCGCTCTGGCCGGGTACGATGATTACCACTACTTTTCGCGGCTTTACCGTCAGGAGCGGGGATTCCCGCCCGGGGAATACCGGCGGCGGCTGAAGCGGGACCGGGGCGAGGCGGCGGAGCGGGGCCCTCAGCTCTGACGGATGCCGGTGCGGAATTCTCCCGGGGAGCGTCCGAAAAATTTTTTGAAAACGCTGCAGAAGTAAGCCGCCGATGAGAATCCGCTCCGTTCGGCGACCTCCTCCACCCGGTATTCGTATCCGGCCAGCAGCCGCGCCGCCCGAAGCAGTCTCGTCCGGATGAGGAAGTGCCGGGGCGTCATGCCCGTCGAGGCGAGAAAAAGGGTGCGCAGGCGCACCTCTCCCAGCCCTGCCGCCCGGGCGATCTCCGGAGTGCCGATGTCGTCCGCGCAGTTCCGCTCTATGAAATCCACCGCGGAGTGGATGCGTTCATCCCAGATCGGGGGCGGGACGGCGGTGAAATTCCCGTCGTCGATCGCTTCCAGCACCCACTCCTTGAATTTCCAGCCGGCCATGCGCAGGGCGCTGTCGGGGGCGGTGTCCCGCAAAGCCGCGATCCTCTCCAGGGCTTCGAACTCCGCGTCGGGGTGACGGAAGTGCAGAAAAGGGGTTCGGAAGAGGCGAAACGGATTGCGGACGGCGAAATTGGAAAAAAGCGTGTGGCAAATGAAGTGACCGGCGTTTGCACATCCCGGGGCGAGACCGAAACTGTGCGGCACGAATTCCGGCACCGCCATCCAGTCGCCCCGGCGGAGGATCGCCCTCCGCCCGTTTACGGTCACCGCCTCCTCGCCGTGACGCACCGCCAGGATGAAGTTGTCGTTGATCCGCCGTTCCGGGACCTGCCACGGTTCGCAGCACTCCCAGAGCGCGACGCCCAGCATCACCGGCTGCACTTCGTCGCAGAGGAATTTCGCCGCCTCCGCCTGCGCCGGGGTGAGCCGCGAGGTCAGGGAGATTTTCCGTTCATCGCCGAACTGATTCATAACTTGTCGGAAATCGCAATAAAGTGTCGTTTTTTGAAATTGACCGATCAGTTAATATACAATATATTAAAGAGGTTTGCAAACCGTATAGCCGGATTGGGATTGACAAAAATCAAAAGGAGACCGAATGATGAAAAAAATCGACAACGGCACGTTTCTATGGGATCCGGTGATCCTCTTTCGGGCCGACGATACCTTTCCCATGGCCCGGGAACCGGTGCTGCGGAGGATGCCCGACGGTTCGCTGATCGCGCTCCTCTACACCGGAGGCCCTTACGAACCGCATCCGGAAAATGTGGTGGCGGCGGTGCGCAGCGAGGATGACGGCGCGCACTGGAGCCGTCCCGAGGTGATCTTTCAAAATTCCGGCCGCGGCTGCTGGGGGACGGAGATATTCACCGACGGAGACCGGCCGTTCCTCGTTTTTCAGACCTTCCGGGCGGATACGTTTTATCAGGAGCTCAGAAGTTACATCGCCTTTTCCGACGACAGCGGCAGGAGCTGGAGCGCGCCGGAGTCTTTTCACGGCGTGCCGTCGGGTTTCTGCGTCCGGCAGGGGAGGGCGCTCGCCGACGGCAGCTGGCTGTTTCCGGTCTACTGGCAGGAGGTGCGGGGCCGGTGGGATGAGGGGTTTCAGGATGACGGCAGATGGCCGTTTGTTTCCGGAGTGATCCGTTCCTCCGACCGCGGCGGCAGCTGGAGTCTGCACGGCCATTGCGCCGCCGGAGCGAAATTTCACGCCTGGGAACCCGAGGTCATCGAGATCGCTCCCGGCCGTCTCCGGATGTTTCTCCGCTGCGAATCCCCGGAACGGCGTCTCTGGGAATCCGACAGCTGCGACGGCGGAATCACCTGGAGCGCGCCGGCGCCGGGGGCGGTGCCGAATCCCGGCACCAAGGTGGTGATCTACCGGGTGCGGGACCGGTGGGTGATGTTCAACAACGATGTCACCGACGGCGACCGGCGCTGCGAATTGGCGATGTGGACCAGCGCCGACGGCTGTCAATGGCGCAGGCAGGGGGTCGTCGCCCGAATCGATCCGCCCGACTGCACCGGCCACTGGCGGGAACTGCCCCGGAATGTCCTGCCTCAGATCGCCTATCCCCACGGCTTCGCCGACGATGAGAGGGAGTGCGTCTATCTGGCTCTGGACGGCACAAGGAAGCACTTCTTCATGAAGATACCCTACGGGGATATCCCTGCGTGACGGCTGCCCGCGGAAGCCGCGCCGCCGCCGGAGAGGCGAGGGCGGGAAAATCCGATCACTTTTTGTCCCAGAACGGAAAGACCTCGTCCGCCGTCGGGATCGAGGCCGCCGCTCCGGGACGGCTGACGGTGATGGAGCTTGCAAAGGCGGCGCAGGCCATCGCGTCGCCCGCGTCCATGCCCCGGAACCGGGCCGCCATGAAGTACCCGGTGAAGGTGTCTCCGGCGGCGGTGGTGTCCACCGCCTTCACGGCCCGGGCCGGGACGAAGAGACTCTTGCAATCGCGGATGCGGAGGGCTCCCGCGGCTCCCAGGGTGACGATCAGCTCGGTATTCGGACAGCGCTCCGCCAGCAGCCTTGCCGCGTCCCGGATCTCTCCGCCGCAGCCGGTCAGCTGGGCGGTTTCGATCTCGTTGACGAAGATCAGGTCGCAGAGCTCCAGCGGGTACTGCCGGACCGCGTCGGTGCACGGGGAGGGATTGACGGCGACCATGAGTCCGGCGGCTTTGGCTTCGCGGATGAGGAAAGGGATGGAATTGATTTCGTTCTGAAGCAGCAGCCAGCTTCCGGCGGGGACGCTTTTCAGGATCCGGAGCATTTCCGCTTCCGGGATCGCCGTGTTGGCCCCGGGATAGAGCAGGATCGAATTCTGCCCGGTGCCGGTTTCGACCTGGATGACCGCATGGCCGGTGGGGGTGTCGCCCTCCAGCACCCGGGAGACATCCACGCCGGCATCCGCGAGCACCTGCTTCAGAAAGGCTCCGTCCGGGCCGATCATGCCCGCGTGAGCCGTCCGGATCCCGGCCCGGCTCAGGGCCACGGACTGATTCAGACCTTTGCCGCCCGCGTTGATCCTGAGCGAGGCGCAGGAGAGGGTTTCTCCGGGCGCGGCGAAGCGGGGGACCTGATAAACCCTGTCGATGTTGAGCGAGCCGAAATTGAGCACCTGCATTTGCAGTTTCCTTCCGGCGGAGCCTGTCGGGGGGAAGGGCGCCGCCGTTGAAAATCTTACGGTCAGGAGGCCGCGGCGGCGTTTCCCGTCCGGGCGGCTTTCATGGCCTTGCGCCTCCGGTGGCTGTTGACGAATTTAAGCACGAAAAAGTAGGTTGCAGGCGTCATGACGGCGGTCAGCAGCAGGCCGCCCACGAAAAATGATGCCACCAGATCCCCCCCGGCTTTCAGGAGCGCATCCCAGCTCTGTTCCTCCAGTACATCGTGCAGCATCTCCTGAATCCTGCCGTAGGAGAAGCTGCGCCCGATGAGGAGACTGCCGATCCAGCACTGGAGCGGATAGATGAAAAAGATGGTGAAGTGATTGGTGATGAGGGTGCCGACGACCGCCCCGATTTTGCTCCCCTTGAGGAGAAAAGCGGTGGGCACGGAGCAGATCAGCTGCAGACCGAAAGGGATGAGACAGCCGTAAAACATCCCGATGGCCCATCCCCGGGCAATGTACTCCGGCGAGGCTTTTTCTCTTAAAATTTTCGCATACAACCAGATCTTTTTTCGATGGAACCAGCTTTTGCCCGCCATATTCAAAACCCTGATGCTTAAATACATGCGGGAATCTCTCGATTTCGCTCCCGCCCGAATCGCCACCATGCGGGAATCGGAAAAACAATCCCCGTCCTCCCCTTCCTCCGAAATAATATACTGTCATGCGGAGGGATTTTCAAGCCGCCGCGGTTATTTTGTGCCCAAAAACCGCAAGCCCCGCGGGAAACCGGGTTTCAACCCCTGCCATTCGCTGCGCCGCTGGATCCTGATGCGGATCATCCTGCGGCAGATCACGATCAGCAGGATCGTCGCGACGACGGTGGTGACGGTCCAGGAGACCGGATAGGAGATCAGCAAGGTTTCAAAGGTGTGATGATGCCGCACCACCGTGACGATCCACAGGATGCGGATGCCGCAGGCGCCCGCCAGGCTGTTGACGGTGGAGAGCGCGGAATATCCCAGTCCCCGCAGACCGCCGCTGGCGGCGTCCATGAACCCGCAGAGAAAATAGGTGCCGCAGACGATTTTGAGGCGGATCATGCCCCAGGCGATGACATCCGGGTCCGGGGAGAAGAGGGACAGCAGAAATCTGCCGTTCAGCGCGATGAGCAGCCCGATGCCGCCGCAGCCGACCGCTCCGCCGATGAAGCACCACACCAGACTGCGGATGATCCGCTTGTACTTCCCGCCGCCCATGTTCTGGGCCACAAAGGATATGGCCGTCTGGTGGTAGGCGTAGCTGCCGGTGTAGGCGATGCCCTCCAGTCCGGCGGCGGCGGCGCTTCCCGCCATGGCCATCCAGCCGAAACTGTTGATGGTGGACTGGATGGTCATGTTGGAGATGGAAAAGCACGAACTCTGAAGCCCGGCGGGGATGCCGATGACGAGCATGGACCGGAAGGTTTTGCCGTCAAAGGCGGCGGCGAGGAGGCGGAGTTTCATCCGGCACGCGTTCCGGTTTCGGAGCAGGGCCGTCAGGATGAAAAGGGCGGCGATGCCGTGGGAGACCGCCGTGGCGACGGCCACGCCCTCCACATCCAGATGGCAGACGATGACCAGGAAGAGGTTCAGCAGGACGTTGACCATTCCGGCGATGATGAGGTAGCAGAGGGGCCGCTGGGTGTCGCCCACCGCCCGGAGCAGGGCGCACCCGAAGTTGTAGATCATGATGAACGGGATCGCGCTGAAGCATATCCTGATGTAGAGGCTGGCCAGCGGCAGCACCTCCGGCGGCGTCCCCATGAGCCGCAGCGCCGGTTCGGCGATGAAGATGCCGACCGCGGTGAGCGCCAGCCCTCCGAGAATGGCGGTGAGCATGGCGGTATGGACGATCCGGGTCATGCTTTTGCGGTCGCCGGCGCCGAAGCTCCGCGCCGCCACCACGTTGGCGCCGATGGATATGCCGATGAAAACATTGAGCACCAAGCTGTTGAGGGCGGTGGTGGAGCCCACCGCCGCCATGGCCGCGCCGGGGGCGTATTGTCCGATCACCACCAGATCCACGGCATTGAAGAGCAGCTGGAGCATGCCTGTGAGCATCAGCGGGACGGAGAAGCGCACGACCTTGCTGAAAAGCGGTCCGTGACACATATCCATCTGATGTCTGCTGTTCATGACCGGGTACCCGAAACTGTGAGAATCCCGCCCGTCGGACAGGAGCTTGATCCCGGAGTAATATATCATGCTGTCGGACGTTTGCAACCGGGAAAAGAACCGGGGACGGAGAAAAAAGATGAAAAATGTGAAAAAGTTACACCTCCCGCATTGACAAACGCTTTTTTCCGGTGTAAATTCTACGCACTGTCCGGAGATGATCCGGCGGGGGTGTCGGCCGCAGCGGGAAAGGAGAAACTCAATGGAAAAAGTGCTGTCTCATCTTTGTCTCTACGGCGATCTCGGAGTTTCGGGAAATATGTACGGCGGGAAACTGCTGCAGCTCATGGACGAAGCCGCGGCCGTCTACGCCATCGAGTCCACCGGCGAGTCCGACATCGTGACCAGGGCCTTTTCGGCGGTGGAGTTCAAAAGTCCGGTCAAACCCGGCGATATTCTGGATTTTTACGCCGAGGATCCCAGCTGCGGCCGCAGCAGTTTCTCCTTTACCATCGCGGTGCTGGTCCGCGGCGTCCGCCGCTTTGAGGCGCGATGCACTTTTGTGGCGGTGGGGCCGGGGGGCGGCAGAAAAAATATCGACTGGGAAAAAGCTCCCATCCGCACACGCGGACGCGTCGGCTGCGGGGACCCGGCGGGGGCGGTTTCGGGGCATCGGCCGGAGCCGTGACCGGGGAGAGAGAAGCCGGATTGTAAAAAAAAGACGAAAAAAAAGTTTTTTTCATTTGCATTTTTACGGTTTGGAGATTATGTCTATGTCTGTGGAGTTGTTTCCAAGCCAAAACCAGGAGCGAGTATGAAGTATTATTCCGAGGATCATGAGTGGGTTGAAGTGGAGGGCGACGAGGCCACCGTCGGCATTTCGAGTTATGCCGCCGAGCAGCTGGGCGAGATCATTTTTGTGGGACTGCCGGAGGAGGATATCGACTTTACGGTGGGCGACGTCCTCGGCACCGTCGAGTCGGAAAAGGCCATAAGCGATGTCTACGCTCCGGTTTCGGGCACGGTTTCCGCGATTAACGAGACGCTCCTGGACGATCCCGGGCTGGTGAACGAATCCGCGGAGGAGCACGGATGGCTGTGCAAACTCGTCAATATCGACACCGACGACCTGGCCGACATGATGACCGAAGCCAGTTACGAGAGATACCTGCGCTCGCTGGAAAAAGAGTGATCCGCGGGACGGAGAAAGTTCAAAACAGGAGCATATCATGGAGTTTTACGAAGCAGTCGCCGCCCGCCGCAGTGTCCGGGGATACCGCCCCGATCCCATCCCGGAGGAGGCATTGGCCAGAATCAAAAAAGCCGTCCTCGCCGCGCCGTCGGCCTGCAACCGTCAGCCGCTCCGCTTTATGTTCATCACCGATCCCGAGGCCCGGCGCGCGGTCTGCGGCTGTTATTCGCGTCCCTGGCTGGCCGAGGCGCCGATGATCGTCGCCGCCTGCGGCGACGCCGGGGCCGCCTGGCACCGTTTCGACGGGTCCAGCGCCGTAAATATCGATCTGGGCATCGCCATGGAGCATCTGGTGCTGGCCGCCGCCAGTGAGGGGATCGGCAGCTGCTGGATCTGCGCTTTTGACGTGGAGGCGATGACCGCGGCGCTCGGCGTGGAGCCGCCCTGGCAGGTGCTGGCGATCACTCCGCTGGGCTACGCTTCGGCGGAGGCGGCGGCTCCCGGACGCAAGGATCCGGACGAGTTTTTCGCCGAGGTGCGCTGAATGGAGGGACCGGCGATCATTGCCGGGGCCGGCGCCGGACTCTTCC
>JAZMZH010000026.1:0-4532 GCA_045585875.1 Victivallaceae bacterium
ATCTCCGGACCGGTTCCGGAATCGACGCACCAGTTCGACGAGATCCGGCCGCTGGTGGCGGATGTCTATCAGCGGCAGAATCTCCTCTGCTCCCGGCTGATCAAGGAGGCCAGGGAGGTGCTGGACCGCGGCGAGGAGGCCGGGGCCGAGGCCCGCGAGGAGGCGCTCGTCAAGCTTCTGCAGGTGAAGTTCGGGATGCCCACTCACAAGCAGCTCCTGCACGTCCTCGAGGACGGTTCGCTGCTGCGGGATCTGGAGCGTGTGGAGGCCCGGGTGCGCAGCGACAACAACCGGGGGCTGCTCCAGGAGGTGCAGAGCGTGCTCTATTTCGCCATCGACGAAAAGAGTCACGAGGCGGATCTGACCGAAAAGGGCCGCAACGCCATCAGTCCCAACGATCCGGACGCGTTCGTGCTGCCGGATCTGCTCAGCGAGATTCACCGTATTGAAAACGACCCCTCCATCCCCGACGCCGAACGCCCCGGGATGCGGAGCAGATTTGAAGCCGAATACGGCAAAAAGAGCGAGCGCCTCCACGATCTGAGCCAGCTGCTGAAGGCCTACTGTCTTTTTGAAAAGGACGTGGATTACGTCGTGCAGGACGGAAAGGTTTTCATCGTGGACGAGCACACCGGCCGCATGATGCCGGGACGGCGGTTCAGCGACGGTCTCCATCAGGCGCTGGAGGCCAAGGAGCAGGTGACCATCGAGGAGGAGACCCAGACCATGGCCACCATCACCATCCAGAACTACTTCCGCATGTACGACAAGCTTTCCGGCATGACCGGCACCGCCGAGACCGAGGCCAACGAGTTTCATCAGATCTACCACCTCGACGTGGTGGTGATCCCGCCCAACCGGCCCTGTCAGCGCAAGGATGACGACGATCTGATCTTCACCACCCGCCGGGACAAGTTCAACGCCGTGGTGGAGGAGGTGAAGCGCTGTCACGAAAAGGGGCAGCCGGTGCTGCTGGGCACCATTTCGGTGGATGATTCGGAGATCCTCAGCCGGATGCTGAAGCGGGCCGACATCCCCCACAGCGTGCTCAACGCCAAGAATCACCAGCGGGAGGCGGAGATCATCGCCCGGGCCGGGCAGGCCGGCAGCGTCACCGTGGCCACCAACATGGCCGGCCGCGGCACCGACATCAAGCTGGGGCCCGGGGTCGCTGAAAAGGGCGGCCTGCGGGTGATCGCCAGCAGCCGCCACGATTCGCGCCGCATCGACCGTCAGCTGCGGGGACGCTGTTCCCGTCAGGGCGATCCGGGCTCCTCGGCCTTTTATGTTTCCCTGGAGGACAATCTCATGCGGCTGTTCGGCTCCGACCGGATCATCCGCATTTTCGAAAAATTCGGGCCGAAGAACGGGGAGGGCCTCTCCGATCCGTGGCTCTCCAAGTCCATCGAGATGGCGCAGAAACGGGTCGAGCAGCAGCATTTCGCCATCCGCAAGCGCACGCTGGAGTTCGACGACGTGATGAACAAGCAGCGGGAGATCGTCTACGGCATCCGCAAGGGCGCTCTCCTCTCAGAGAAACCCGCGGAGGTGCTTTTCGGCCTGATCGAAGAGATGCTGATCGGCGAGATCGAAACCGTCGCTTCGCTGCCCGCGGACCGGGATCGGGAGGGGTTTGACTGGGAGAAATTCATCGGCTGGCTCAACGTGACCTTTCCGGTGGGCATCCGGCGGGAGGATCTCTCCGCGGGCATCGTCCGGGGCGAGGTGGCGGACGCCGCCGCTCTGGCCGGAGAGATTTCCGGAATTCTGGAGAATGCGTTTCTGGACCGTCACGCTTCTCTGGCGGAAAATGAACTGCTGTGGCTGGAGCGTCACATCATCCTCGGCAGTCTGGACCGGTTGTGGAGGGAGCATCTCTACACCATGGACCACCTGCGCTCCAGCATTTATCTCCGGGTCTACGCCCAGCGCGACCCGCTGGTGGAGTATAAGAACGAGGCTTTTAACGCCTTCCGCTCCATGATGAGCGAAGTGCAGCGTCAGGCGGCGGCCAAGCTTTTCACCGTCACCATCGCCCGTCAGCCCACCCTGGATGATCTGCTGAAAATTCTTCCCAAGAATCTCATCCACCGCTCGTTCGGCCAGTTCGAGGACGTGGGCGGCGGCGATCCGGCGCGCCCGGAGGGACGGGAGGAAAAAGAGAAGGAAAAGGAGAAACCGGCTCCCCAGGTCGTGACGTTCCGGCGCAGCGATCCGAAGGTCGGTCCCAATGATCCCTGTCCCTGCGGCAGCGGAAAAAAATTCAAGAAGTGTTGCGGAGCATAAATGAAAACGTTTTCCATCGAAGTCAATCCCCGCCCCGAGTGGGGAGACGCCAGGGGCGAAAAGGTCCGCCGCGGCGTAATCAATTTCCTGAAGATGCCCGTCGAGAAGATCTCCAGCCGGGATGTCTACACGATCGCGGCCGATATTTCCGACGCCGAAGCCGCCGCCGTGGCCGAGGCCGTCGCCCATCCGGTGCTTCAGAGCGTCCGCTCCGGCGAACGTCCGGCCCTGCCGGAGGGGAGCTCCTGCGACTGGCTGATCGTCGTCGGCTTCAAGCCCGGCGTCACCGACAACGTCGCCCGCACCGCCAGGGAGGCCGTGGCCGACGTCATCGGCCGCCGTCTCTCCGATGAGGAAAAGATCTACAGCTCCGTCGAGTATCTGGTCACCGCCCCCGGCATGAGCCGGGAGGACGCGGAGCGCATCGGCACCGAGCTTCTGGCCAACAAGCTCATCCAGACCGTCCGCGTCTACGGCGGCGAAGAGCTGAAGCGGCCTCTGCCCCTGAACATGCCCGAAGTGGAGGGCGGTTCCGGCGGCCGGGTCCGGGAGTATGATCTGGAGGTTTCGGACGAGGGGCTGATGGAGATCAGCCGCAAGGGCATACTCGCCCTCTCCCTGGAGGAGATGCGTGCCATACGGGATTACTTCCGCCGGGCGGCCGGCCGGGAAGCTTTCGGCCTGGGCGCCAGGCCCACGGATGTGGAGCTGGAGGTGCTGGCGCAGACCTGGAGCGAACACTGCAAGCACAAGATTTTCGACGCGGTCATCGACTACCGGGACGATGAGACGGGCACGGAGGAGCGCATCGACTCCTGCTACAAGACCTATGTGAAGCAGGCCACCCGGGAGATCGGCGAAAAGGTGGATTATCTGGTTTCGGTATTTCACGATAACGCCGGGGTGATCCGGTTCAACGACCGGCTGGATCTGGTTTACAAGGTGGAGACCCACAACAGCCCCTCGGCGCTGGACCCCTACGGCGGCGCCATGACCGGCATCGTCGGGGTGAACCGCGACCCGCTGGGGACCGGACAGGGGGCGGATCTCCTGCTCAACGTATGGGGCTACTGTCTGGGGTCGCCTTTCACCGACGCTTCCGAAGTGCCGGAGGGGCTGCTGCATCCCCGCCGTCTCCGCGACGGCATCCATCAGGGGGTGATCGACGGCGGCAATCAGAGCGGGATCCCCTATGCTTTCGGCTGGGAGTATTTCGACGAGCGCTACATCGGCAAGCCGCTGGTCTACTGCGGCACGGTGGGGACGCTGCCCCGGAGCATCAACGGGGTGCCCGGGAGTTCCAAGTCGATCAAGCCCGGCGATCTGGTGGTGATGGGCGGCGGCCGCATCGGCAAGGACGGGATCCACGGCGCCACCTTTTCCAGCGAGGAACTGCACAAGGAGAGTCCCACCGCGGCGGTGCAGATCGGAGACCCGATCACGCAGAAGAAGCTCAGCGACTTCATGTACGAAGCCCGGGCGCGGGGACTCTACCGGTTTGTGACCGACAACGGCGCGGGCGGGTTGAGTTCCAGTGTGGGTGAGATGGCCGAGATATGCGGCGGTTGCCGTCTGGAACTGGACAAGGCGCCTTTGAAGTACGCCGGTCTGGACCCCTGGGAGGTGCTGGTGTCGGAGGCTCAGGAACGGATGAGTTTCGCCGTGCCTCCCGAGCATATCGAAGAGATGCTGAAGCTGGCCGCCGAGCGGGATGTGGAGCTGTCGGTGATCGGAGAATTCACCGACGACGGGAAATTCGTGGTGAATTGGCACGGGCGGACGGTGGCCGCCCTGGATATTGATTTCATGCACAAAGGGTTGCCCCGCTATCATCTTAAGGCGGTGTGGCGGGCTCCCCGCTTCGCCGAGCCCGAGTTCGCCGGCCGCGACTGCGCCGGAGATCTGACGGCGCTGGCGGGGCGGCTGAACTGCGCCAGCGACGAATTCAAGGCCCGTCAGTACGACCATGAGGTCAAGGGCCTGAGCGTGATCAAGCCCCTGCAGGGGGTCTGCCGGGATGTGTTCGGCGAGGCCACGGTCTCTCTGGCGGAGCCTCTCGGCACCGAGGGCGTCGTCCTTTCCGCCGCCATACTGCCCCGTTACAGCGACATCGACACCTACTGGATGATGGCTTCGGCGATCGACCTGGCGGTGCGCCGGATCATCGCGGTGGGCGGAGATATGAAGATGATCGCCGGTCTGGACAACTTCTGCTGGCCGGACCCGGTGCGGAGCGAAAAAACTCC
>JAZMZH010000027.1:0-18214 GCA_045585875.1 Victivallaceae bacterium
CTGGACAACTTCTGCTGGCCGGACCCGGTGCGGAGCGAAAAAACTCCGGACGGCGAATACAAGCTCGCGCAGCTGGTGCGGGCCAACAAGGCGCTCTCCGAATATACCCGCCGCTATCTGGTGCCCTGCATTTCCGGCAAGGACTCCATGAAGAACGACTCCACCCGGGGCGGGCGTAAAATCTCCATCCCGCCGTCGGTGCTTTTCAGCACCATTTCCAAGCTGGACGACGTTTCCCGGGCGGTGACCATCGACCTCAAGAACGCCGGAGACGCGGTTTACGTCATCGGCTTCACCCGGCCGGAACTGGGCGGCAGCGAATATTTCGCCATGCTCGGCGCCACCGGCAACGCGGTGCCGAGGGTGGATGCCGATATGGCGATCGCCACCTACGAGAAAGTCAGCGCGGTCACCGCGGCCCGGCTGGCCCGCTCCATCGTCACTCCCGCCCTGGGCGGTCTGGGGATGGCGCTGGCCCGGACGGCGATGGCCGGACGCCTGGGCATAAAGGCCGATCTGAGGAAGTGTCCCGGGGCGGACGCCTGTACGGATCAGGAGCTGCTCTTCTCCGAATCCAACAGCCGTTTCGTCCTGAGCTGCCGTGCCGCCGATTGCGCCAAAGT
This sequence comes from Victivallaceae bacterium, assembly GCA_045585875.1. GTDB lineage: Bacteria > Verrucomicrobiota > Lentisphaeria > Victivallales > Victivallaceae > JAVBQJ01. Next base: position 624 of record JAZMZH010000027.1, read on the forward strand.
GGAATCGCTGCTGGCCGGCATCCCCTTTGCCAAAGTCGGAGAAGTCACCGACGATCCGATGCTGGATCTCGCTCTGGCCGGGGGCCGGTGCCTCGTCGGCGTGGACAGGCTCCTTGAGAGTTACAAGGGCACTCTGGCCGGCATCTGAGCCGCTGGGAATCATGAAAAAACCTCTGTACCCGGAAAATGCGGTCATCATGGCTCCGCTCTCCGGGTACACCGATCTGCCCTACCGCCGCAGTCTGAGACGCCACGGCTGCGTCTGCGCCTTTACGGAAATGGTGGATGTCTGTTCCCTGGCCTGGAATCACGCCAGAAGTTTCCGGATGCTTGAACGGGGGAGCGACGAGGCGTTTCTGGGCTGTCAGCTGATCGGTTCCAACCTCGAGGCGCTGGCCCGGGCGGTGGACGCGGTCAATGCGGCGGGGCCTTTTGACGTGCTGGATCTCAATCTCGGCTGTCCGGTGCCCAAGGCTTCCAAAAAATTTGCCGGAGCGGAACTGGGGCGCGACATCGACGCGGCGGAGCGGGTATTCCGGCGTATGGCGGAGCTCTCCGGATATCCGGTGTCGGCGAAGATGCGGATCCTCTCCGAAACCGATCCGGCGCCGACGGTTGAGCTGGCCCGGCGGCTGGAAGCGGCGGGAGCGGCGGCGCTGACGGTGCACGGCAGGATCAAGGAGCGGGTTTACTCCGGACCGGTGTTTGCCGGGATCATCCGGGCGGTGCGGGAGGCGGTTTCCATCCCGGTGATCGCCAACGGCGGCGTGACCGACGCGGCTTCCGCGGAGAAGCTGCGCCGGGAATCCGGATGCAGCCGGATCATGATCGCCCGGGGCGCCATGGGAAATCCCTGGCTCTTTCGGGAACTTGCCGATCCGGCCCGTTACCGCGACCCCACGGCGGAGGAGCTGGCCTGCGAAATGGAGCGTCATATCGGAGAAATGGCGGAATACTACGGCGCGGAAGCGGCCTTCAAGCTGGGACGCAAGATCCTGCTGGATTACCTCAGGGGCCGGGGTTTCCCGTCCGAATACCGCCGCATGGCGTCGCTGATCGCCGACGAAGCCGATCTGAAATCTCTGCTGAAATCGGTGGCGGCGGGGGCGGTTTCCCCTCACCACTTGACGGTTCCGGTGCTGCCGAAGCGGTGACATTCGACAAGATATTCCGCCGCTTCCTCGGCGGAATTCACGATCCGGTAGAGTTCCGTGTCCTCCGGGGATATGGTGTTGTTTTCCAGGAGGCAGCGGGTCACTGTGATGATCTGGTGTTTCCAGAAATCCTTTCCCACCAGGATCAGCGGCACCATGTTGATCTTATTGGTCTGGAGCAGGGTGGCGGATTCAAAGAATTCATCCATGGTGCCGAAGCCGCCGGGGAAGACTACGATGCCCACCGAATATTTGAGAAAGCACACTTTGCGGACGAAGAAATATTTGAAACTCAGACTCTCGGTCTGATAGGGATTGGGATGCTGTTCGTGGGGCAATTCGATGTTCAGTCCGATGGAGATGCCTTTGGCCATATAGGCTCCCTTGTTGGCGGCCTCCATGATGCCGCCGCCGCCGCCGGTGAGGATGCCGTAGCCTTTGTTTACCAGTAAGCCGCCGAGTTTTTCCGCCTCATCGTAGTAAAAGGTGCCGGACTGGAAGCGGGCGGAGCCGAAAACCGATATGAGGTTGTGGTACTGGGACAACGTTTCAAAGCCGTCCACGAATTCCCCCATGATTCGGAACATTCTCCAGGCATCGTTGGCATCCGATTCCAGTTGGGCGATGTATTTGCCGCGTTCATTGACATCGTTTCTGTTCATAATTCCTCCTTTTACGATGGGACAGGATGTTCCTCCGCCAATATAACACCTTATTATGTCTCTTGCAAAGTTGAAATGCATTTTTTTTGTGCTATATTATCCCGGAAGACGGCGCAGCTTCGGGCAGTACCGTCTCTGAAATATGAATTCAACAGTGATTTGAGGTGAATGATGTCTCCTGTCAGCCTTGCCAATGCGTCGGTGCCGCCGCCGGATGAAAAACCTCCCCGGAAAATCGAGAGGATTCTGCCGCTGATCCTGATCGCGGTCATCATTGCCGCCGCAATATGGTTTCTCATGAGCCGCGGCGGGGATTCCGCCGAAAGTCCGGCCGAAGTCACGATGACGGTAAAGGTCTCCGATTCGGCCGCCGCCCCGGAGACGGAGGCCGCCGCGGCCGCCGGAACCGGTGAAATCCGGCCCGCCGCCGAATCCGCCGCGGCCGCCGCGGAAACGGCTTCCGGGACGGAGATCAAGGACGGCGCTCCGAAAGCCGCCGTCGCCGTGGATGCGGAAACCCTTCCGGAAAAAGCCGAAGAACCCGCCGTCGCTCCCAATGAGGAGCTTGGAGCGGAATTGTCCGAGATTTCGATGCTGATTTCCCGGCGGCGTTACGCCGAGGCCCATGAAAAGGCGGCGGGGATGCTGGAAAATGCGGAGGTCGCCTCCAATCCGGGATTTCGCCGGGAGGTGATCGCGCTTCTCAACAGCGCCGCCGACGCCGTCTTCACCGGCCGCGGCACTCATCCGGATGTGGTGGTGCATACCATAGCCTCCGGGGATTCCCTGGATCGTCTGGCCCGGCGTCATGCCACCACCATTGAGGCGATCGCCGGCGCCAACCGGATCAAGGACCCGGACAGGATCATGCTGGGATACGATCTGAAGATTCTGCCCGGTCCCTGGTCGGCCGAGGTGGACTGCGGGACATATGAGCTGAAGGTTTTCCGCAACGGCGGCCTCTTCCGTATTTTCACCGTGGGAGTGGGGCGGGACGATCTCACGCCCAGGGGCGATTTCGTCATCGCCGACCGGGTGGTGAATCCCTCCTGGACCGTGGGGAATCGGGAAATCCCCTTCGGAGACCCTGAGAACGTGGTCGGCACCCGCTGGATGCCGCTGCGGGCGGTGGCGCCGACACCTCCGGTGGAAGGGATAGCGTTTCACGGCTGCTGGGATGAGTCCGGGATCGGCAGGAGCAGCAGCAACGGCTGCATCCGTCTGAGCAACAAGGATGTGGAAGAACTCTACGAGCTTCTGCCCATCAATTCCAAGGTGACCATCCGGTGAGGAGAAAAGCGGGATTGCCTCGGGTTTGAGGCCGAAAGGATCGTTTTTATGGCCGAATTTATACTGGAATTTGAGAAGCCGGTGGCGGCACTGCAGAAGAAGATCGCCGAGCTTCAGGCCCTCAGCGCGTCGGGCGGGGTGGACGTCTCCAGCGAAATCGCCGCGCTCAGAGAAAAGCTTGACGTCACCGTCCGCAATATTCACGGTTCGCTGACCCCGTGGCAGCGGGTGCAGCTGGCCCGCCATCCGGAGCGTCCTTATACATTGGACTACATCGAAAACATGATGACCGATTTCCTGGAATTCCACGGCGATCGCCGCTTCCGCGACGACAAGGCCATGGTGGGCGGCATCGGACGTTTCCGGGGCATCCCCGTCATGGTCATCGGCACCCAGAAGGGGCGGGATACCAAAAGCAATCTCTACCGGAATTTCGGGTGGCCGCACCCCGAGGGCTACCGCAAAGCCCGGAGGCTGATGCAGATGGCCGACCGCATGGGACTGCCGGTCATAACCCTGATCGACACCCCCGGAGCGTTTCCCGGCATCGCCAGCGAGGAGCGTCATGTGGGCGAGGCCATAGCGGTCAATCTCCGGGATATGTTCGCCCTCTCCGTGCCGGTGGTGGCGGCGGTCATCGGGGAGGGAGGGTCCGGCGGCGCGCTGGGCATCGGCGTGGGAAACAGGATCCTCATTATGGAAAATGCCTACTACTCCGTGATTACGCCCGAAGGATGCGCCGCGATTTTGTGGAAGGACCGGAAGTTCGCTCCTCAGGCGGCGGAGGCGCTTAAACTTACCGCCGCCGATCTGCTGCGTCTGAAGGTCGCCGACCGGGTGGTGCCGGAGCCGCCGGGCGGAGCTCACCGCGACCATCCTCAGGCGGCGGAAATTCTTGCCGACGCCATCGCCGGAGAATTGAAAGCGCTGATGAAGATGTCTCCGGAAGCGCTGAAGAAACAGCGGTATGACAAGTTTCGGGCCATAGGAATGGTATGCGAACGGGCCCGCAATATCAAAAAGACCCCCGCCCCACCGGCGGAGGAGAAAGTTTCCAATGCTGAATGAATTGCTGATCAGAGATGCCGCGGAACCGGATCCCGCGGCCATAGCCGCCCTGCTGGAACCGTTTGCCAGGAGGCAGATCGTGCTCTCCCGGGATGAAGCGGACATCCGTCATTATCTGGCCAATTTCATCGTGGCGGAGCTGAGGGGAGAGTTGGTGGGATGCGTGGCCGTACGCAACTTCGGCAATCAGCTCTTTGAACTGCGCAGTCTGGTGGTTCGCGACGACATGCACGGCATGGGGGTGGGGAGCAGGCTCCTGAACAAAGCCTGCGAGAGACTGAATCGGCTCTGTCCGGAGGGGTTTCGCCTTTTTACGCTCACCCTGGTGCCGGGCTTTTTTGAAAAGTCGGGATTTGTCAAGGTGGGCCGGGATCTTTTCCCGGAGAAGATATGGTGCGACTGCAACAACTGCCCCAAGCTGAAAGATTGCGATGAAGTCGCCCTGCTTTACACTTCCGGACGTCCCTGACCGTCGGATCATCAGAAGCCGTCCCGGGGCGGCTTCCGCCGGCCGGAATCTGCTGGATTATCTTGCCGGACGTTTTGACTACAGGAGCCGGGATGAGTGGAGCGCGGCGCTGGGCCGCGGGGAGTTTTCGGTGAACGGCGCTCCGGCCTCCGGGGATGTCGTCCTGGCTGCCGGGGATGTGGTGGAGTGGTTCCCCGGAGAGATCCCGGAGCCGGAGGTGGATTTTTCCTGCCGTGAACTGTATCGTGACGAGCATGTGCTGGCGGTGGCCAAATCCGGCAATCTGCCGACTCACCCTGCGGGGGCGTATTTCCGCAATACCCTGTGGTACAGGCTCCGGCTCCGTTACGGGGAGATCCATCCGGTGAACCGACTGGACCGGGAAACCTCGGGCGTGGTGCTGCTGGCGCTGAATCCCGCCGCCGCAGCCGGGCTGCAGCGCTCCCTCCCGGAGATGAAAAAGGAGTATTTGCTGCTGGTGGAGGGGGAATGGCGCGGGCCCGGCATTGTGAGGATTTCCGGCTGGCTGCGCCGGGACGCGGGGAGCGCGGTGCGCAAAAAGCAGCGCCTGTATTCCGAGCCTCCGGGACGGGAGGCGGTTACGGAATTCCGTTTTCTGGCCGCCTCGGGAGGCGTCTCCAAACTCGCCGTACGGCCGCTTACCGGCCGGACCCATCAGATCAGGGCGTCGGCGCTGGCCGCCGGATATCCGGTGGTGGGGGATAAGCTCTACGGGGTTGACGAGACTCTTTACCTGAAGCAGAGCCGGGGGGAGCTGACGGCTGCGGATATGGCCCGGCTGCGGATGGGGCGTCAGGCGCTTCATGCGTCGGCGTTGGAATTCCCTCATCCGGTCACCGGAGAAATCATCCGCGTCGAGGCCCCGGAACCCGGAGATTTCCCCGAAATCTGAGGCGCGGCCCGGCTGCGGTCCCGCGGAATTCGCGGATGCGGTCCCGCCGTCAAACCCGGAGCCCGGGGAAGGATTCTTCTCCCTGAAAAAAAACGGCCCCGGTCGGGGCCGTACGGACGCGGGAAGTTACTCCCCGGTTTCCTCTCCGGCGATTTCCCTGGCGGGGAGATTGTCCCGGCGCTCCCGGACTTTTCCGGTGATCTTCTGTACCTGGATCTCCAGTTTATCCATGGCGGAGTCGATGGCTTTGTAGAGATCGCGCTCCCGGGCCTTGCAGGTCACATCGTGATTCTTCATGTTCAACAGGATGTCGACCTGAAATTCCTCATGCTCCAAGGCGAAGGTCACCCTGGCGCTGGTGATTTTAAACGCTTCGCGGCCGGCGGCGACGGCGTTGAGGCCGTCGGTAATGCGCTTGCGGATGTGTTCCGTCACTTCGATGCGGATGCCGTTGATGATGATGTCCATGTTTCCCCCTTTGCGGTTGCGTTGTAATGTTGAAAGGACGAATGTCGCTCCCCCTGCATTGTGATGGTAAAAAACGAATGTCTTCCCTCTGCGTTGTATGACGGTTAAAGGGTGAATGTCGGTCCCAGGTAGGTCCTCCGCGCCTCGGGGTCGTTCACCAGAAAGTCGCTTGCGCCCTCCAGGAGGATCTCCCCCTGGGCCATGAGATAGGCCCGGTCCACGCAGGCCAGGGTTTCCCTCACATTATGATCGGTGATCAGAATTCCCAGCCCCCGCTCCCGGAGCTGCTGGATGATCTGCTGTACGTCGTGGACGGCGATGGGGTCCACGCCCGAAAAGGGCTCGTCCAGCAGGATGAATACCGGCTGGGTCACCAGTGCGCGGGTGATCTCCAGACGGCGCCTTTCGCCGCCGGAGAGCGTCATGGCCTTTTGCTTGGCCAGTCGTGCCAGATCCAGCTCATCAAGAAGCTGCCGGAGACGTTTTTTCCGTTCCGCCCGGGTGATGTCCAGGGTTTCCAGAGTGGCCATGATATTCTGTTCGACGGTGAGTTTCCGGAAGATGGAGGGCTCCTGGGCCAGATAACCCATGCCCATGCGTCCGCGGATGTACATGGGAGTATTGGTGACATCGACTCCGCGGAACATCACCGTGCCCGCGTCCGGACGGATCAGCCCCATCACCATATAAAAGCTGGTGGTTTTTCCGGCTCCGTTGGGGCCGAGGAGACCGACGACCTCTCCGGCGTTGACGGAAATATTCACGCCGTTTACGACATTGCGTCCGCGGTAGGTTTTCACCAGGCCGGTGGCCTGCACCAAAGGTTCGTTGTTTTCTGGCATCGTCTGTTTCCTGTTTTGAGGCCGGGACGGCGGCGCCCGGCGTCCCTCCGATTCAAATTATCTCCCGTTTCCGGTTTTGTCAAGTGAGAGCAAAAAATTATTTGTAAGGCACCGACCGGAATTGTTTGCCTCTGGCGTCTCCGGTGGCCAGATTGATAAACAATTTCCGGCTCATGTACTTCCTGCCGTCTTTGAAACGGATCAGAGAAGCCATGCCGTTCTTTTCGTCCACCAGTTCGATTTCCCGGCTGCTCACTTCGTAAACGGCGCGGCTGCCGGAGGCGATCTGGCGGCCGTGTTTGGGATCGGTGGTGTCGAGCCGGACGTTGTCGACGGCGACGATCCGGAGCAGTTCCTGGTTTTCGGTCAGGCCGATGCGGGAGGGGAATTCATCGCCCTTGCGGTACTCCGGCACCGGCCCGTCCTCCGGAGAGATGTCCTTGGCGTAAAGGTAAAGCTCGTCGCAGTTGAGGGTGGAACCGCCGTTGTCCACCAGCTCCACATTGCCGATGAAACTGCCGGTGTTGGCCGGGAAGTTCAGTTCGCCGTAATCGGAGGTTATGGTCCCGGAACTTACTCCGGAGCTCAGTACGGAGAGAGGATTGCCGTCGTCTTCGGCCTGGGAGTTTCCGGCCGGGTCGTTTTCGTCGGAATCGGAAGACTTTTTGCCTATGATCCGGACGCTGCGCTCGCAGATGATCCGGTCAATGACGTTTTCTCCCCCGTCATTTTCCTTGAAAAGCAGGGTCAGGCGGCCGCAGTAGAGATCGCCCTTGCTGTCCTTCAGATAGACGTTTCCCTCGCAGATGATGTTGGCGAGACGGCGGCTTCCGGAATTCAGGGGGTCGCTGCTGTCAAAAGCCGTTTGGGAACGGGGCGCGTCTTCGGCGGGAGTTTCCGCAGCCCCGGCGGGCGTGTCTTCGGCGGGAGTTTCCGCAGCCCCGGCGGGCGCGTCTTCGGCGGATTCTTCGGGGACTGCGGCATCCGGAGAGACCGTGTCTTCGGGGACGATGACCTCATCCGGCATGGCGGGGGCTTCCCGGGGCGGGCTGACCTTTTCCCTGGGTTCGAAGTTGATCACCATGGAGTCGCAGCGGAGCTCCTCGATCCGGGTCTCATGGAGTTTCACGTTTCCGGTGAGGGTGGCCTGATTGTTCTTCAGGTCGATGAAGAGCTGGTCCGACCAGGCGAACATGGTGTCGAGGAGGCTTTCCTCGGGATTTTCACGGGCCGCTTCGGCGGCGGCGGCGATGTCCTCGACGGTTTTCAGCGCCATGCGCCCGACCATCTCGACCTGGCTGCGGATCAGCACGGTATGCTTCTGATAGTCGGCCACATAACCGACGCCGTTGAGGTCGGCCAGGGGGCTGCGGAGGAAAACCGGTCCCTCTCCGGCGGCGATCCGGGATTCCTGGTCGATCTGGCCGTCGATGCTGGAGAGCAGGGCGCTGCTGAAGCGGCGTCCGTTCCAGAAATCCACCACGATCTTTTCCTTTTCCCGGAGGGGGTAGGCCATCATCTCCTCCATAAAGGTGATGGCGTCAATGTCGGCGTCGGGGCGGATAAGCTCGATCACCGGCTCGGTGGCGGTGATGATGTCTCCGCTCTTCTCCACCTGCGAACTGGAGATGATGAACTCCAGCTTCTCCTTTTCGTAAACCGGCATTTTCATGCCGTCGCCCGAGATGTCTCCGGCGCCGGTGTCATGAGCTCCGCGGAGTTCGAATCCGCCGGCTCCGGTCAGCAGCAGCGCCGTCAGGCATAATATCTTGCAGTTACTTCCCGCCATAAATTCTTTCCTTTCAAAAGCCATTCCACAGCTTCACATACCGCGCCCCGTCCGCCTCCGCGGCTGGTCCGGTAGTCCGCCACTTCGTCCAGCTCGGGACATCCGTCGGCGGTGACCACGGCGATGCCGGCCCGGCGCATGGGCGGCATATCCACGATGTCGTCGCCGATGTAGAGACACTCCTCGGCTTTCAATCCCTGTTCTCTGAGCAGGGTTTCAAACCCGGAGAGCTTATCCTTGCACCCCTGATAGACGAAATCGAAGTGAAGTTCCTCCGCCCGGGTCCGGTTGGCGGCGGCGTCCCTGCCGGAAAGCACTCCCACCAAGAGCCCGGCCCGCGAGGCCAGTTTCAGGCGCTGCCCGTCCCTGGCGAAGAAGAATTTGATTTCATCCCCGCTGCCGCCGCCGTAACCGATGCGGCCGTCGGTGAGGACGCCGTCGATGTCCAGCACGATGGCGCGGATCTTTTCAAAATTCGGCGACGAGATCATGAATTGCCTTCACTTCCGCTATGATTTTTTTCGCCTGATCCGGATTGAGCGAGTTGGGCCCGTCGCTCCAGGCCTTTTCCGGATCGGGATGGATTTCGCAGAAAAGCGCGTCGATGCCGACTCCGGCGGCGGCCCTGGCCAGCGTGCCGACGAATTCCCGCTGTCCTCCGGAGGAATTCCCGTTGCCTCCGGGGAGCTGGACCGAGTGGGTGGCGTCGAACACCACCGGAAATCCCAGCTGCCGCATGATCGCCAGTCCCCGCATGTCCACCACCAGATTGTGGTAGCCGAAGGTGGCTCCGCGCTCGGTGAGCAGGACCTTGGAATTGCCCCGGGCCGTGACCTTTTCCGCGGCTTTGCGCATGTCCTCCGGAGCCATGAACTGACCTTTTTTGATGTTCACGACCTTGCCGGTTTCGGCGGCGGCGGCGAGGATGTCGGTCTGACGGCAGAGAAAAGCCGGTATCTGCACCACGTCCACCACCCTCCCGGCGGCTTCGGCCTCGGCGGCGGAGTGGACGTCGGTCACCACCGGTATTTTGAATTCCTCCCGTATGGCGGCGAGAATTTCCAGACCTCTGGTCAGTCCGGGGCCCCGCCGGGCGTCGCCGGAGGTGCGGTTGGCCTTATCGTAAGAGCCTTTGAAAACATATTGGATGCCGAGTTCCCGGCAGAACGGCGCGATTTCTCCGGCCACCCGGCGGCATATCTCCAGACTTTCGGCGGTGCATGGGCCCCCGAAGAGGGTGAGCGATCCGTCGCCCACGGTGTATCCGGCGAATTTGAACGAATTGATTTTTTCCATTTCGGTCATTCTCCATCTCTCCCGGATTCAGGTCCGGGACGCGATCAGTTTTTCGGCGCGCTTCAGATCCTCGGGCGTATCCACTCCCACGCTCTGGAGATTGCAGACCAGCACCCGGATGCGGATGCCGTTTTCAAGCGCCCGGAGCTGCTCGAGTTTTTCGCAATTTTCCAGCGGCGACGCCGGAAAGCTCACGAAACGCTCCAGCGTCGCTTTGCGGAAGGCATAGATCCCCCAGTGGAGCAGAGCCGGAGCCGCCGTGCCGCCGGTCCGGAGAAAGGGGATCGGCGCCCGGCTGAAGTAGAGGGCGAAGCCGTCATTGGCCATGACCACCTTCACCTTGTTGGGATCCTCCAGGATCTCCCTCCCGGCGGGCACGGCCACGGTGGCCATTTCGCACTCCGGGTGCTCCGTCATCAGGTCGATCAGCCGGTCGATGACTTCCGGGGGGATGAGGGGTTCGTCCCCCTGGACGTTGATGACGATGTCGCACTCCAGATCCCGGCACGCCTCGTAGATGCGGTCGGTGCCGGAAGCATGATCCTCCCGCGTCATCACCGCCGTGCCGCCGAAAGCGGTGACGGCGTCGCGTATGGCCGGGTGATCGGTGGCCACCAGCACCCGATCGGCTTTGCTGCGCACCGCCTGGCTCCAGGTGTGCTGTATCATGGGTTTGCCCGCGATCACGGCCAGGGGTTTGGCCGGAAATCTGGTGCTGGCGTAACGTGCGGGGATGATCACCGCCGATGAGAGTTTTTCCGTCATGGTGTCAGGGGATCCTTTTCATCGTCCTGCGCCGCCGGGGCCTCTTCGGCCAGCTGCGACAGATACTTTGACAGGTCGAGGTCGATTTTTTTCGTGCTTATCCGTCCTTCCATGTTCATCAGGAGGATGTTCTGCATGCGTTTGATCCGGTCGAAGATTTCATTCAGCTCTTCCGCGTTGAGTTTTGCGGCGTGGGTCCGGAGGTAGTCGGCGAATATGTTGGCGTTTGCACTGATCAGAGCGAGTTCGTTTTTGCTGTCCTCGTCTCCGTCGGAGGTGCTCATGTAGAAGAGTTTTTCCCGCATCATGTCGAACATCATGAACATGCGGGAACGCAGTATGCCGGTGGCCAGTATCTCCTGCCTGCGCACCAGAAGCGGCAGCCCGATGGCGACACAGAGTTCGGCGGCGACGATGAAGGCGAAAAGGACCATACCCGAAGCCGTCACCCAGTCAAAACGTCTGCGGACGGTGATAAGATTTTTATTCATGCAGATAATGTAGCCTCGGAAGCGGAAAATTCAAGTCAATTTCCGCAATATGCTTTGAAAAATAGCGTTTCCGGCATTATTGTATGGACTGACGATACCGCCGTTGTCGTCGGGACGCAAAACGATTTTCGTTTGCGCCGCCGCCGATTTCATCTTCGCCGAGGTCATTTTGTCCGCAGTAAAAACAAAAATCGCGCCGGAAAAAGTCTACGACGTGCTCTTCGCCCGTTGGGGACGGCTGCGCTGCGCTCTGAATTTCGCCGATCCCTACCAGCTTCTGGTGGCGGTGGTGCTGTCGGCCCAGTGCCGTGACGATCGGGTGAATCAGACCACGCCGGAATTCTTCCGTCGCTGGCCCGACGCGGCCGCTCTGGCCGGGGCGGAACCGGAGGAGGTGGCGGAGGTCATCCGCAACTGCGGACTTTTCCGGAGCAAGGCGGAGCACCTGACGGCGGCCGCGGCCGCGATCGTTTCCCGCTTCGGCGGCAGAGTGCCGGAGACCATGGAGGAGCTTACCGGCCTCCCCGGCATCGGGCGCAAAAGCGCCAATGTGCTCCTGGGCGACGCCTTTGACAAGCCGGGATTTCCGGTGGATACCCATGTCCGCCGGGTGCTCGGGCGCATCGGCGTCACCCGTTCCGGCGATCCGGAACGGATCGAGGCTGAAGTCTGCGCGGAACTCCCCCCGGAAAAGTGGAGCAACTTTTCTCATCTGGTCATCCGGCTGGGGCGTGAGATATGCCATGCCCGGAAACCGGAGTGCGGGGCGTGTCCCCTTCAACACATGTGCGTGAAAAACCTTTAAATATTTGCGAGGAGCCGGGATGTTTTACTTTTTGACCGATCTTTACACCGTATGGGAGCCGCTGTGGGTTTTGCGCTACCTGACCTTGCGCGCGGGCGGGGCGGCGGTGACCGCGTTTCTCATCACCGTGCTGGCGGGGGGATGGACCTCCCGCAAACTGCGCGAATTCCGGGCCACGGCGCCCAACCGTTATTCGGGAGGACTGATCCCGGAGGAGCTGGTCTCCAAGGAAAAGGAGAAAACGCCCAGCATGGGCGGACTGCTCATCGTCTTTGCCGTGCTGACCGCCAATATCCTCTGGGCGAGACTGGACACCGCGGTGAGCTGGATTCTGAGCGGCGGGATGCTGATGTTCGCGATGGTGGGATTCGCCGACGACTTCGCCAAGGTCGCCTACCGCCGCCGGGACGGCATCCCGGGCAAACTGAAGCTGGCGGGGCAATTCTGCATATCCGCCGGGTGCGTCTGGGCGCTGAGCGCGCTGCCGGAGTACCGGGGGCTGATGGATGAATTTTTCGTGCCCTTTCTGAAAAATCCGGTCCTGGTGCATCCCTGGATCGTGCCGCTGATTTCCATCATCGCGGTGACCGGGGCCTCCAACGCCGTGAACCTCACCGACGGCAAGGACGGGCTGGCGGTGGGCTGCTCGATCTTCTGCACGCTGGCTTACGCGGTTTTCGCCTATCTCTGCGGCAACAGCATTTACTCCGCCTATCTGCATATCGCCTACATCCCGGGCTGCGGCGAAACGGTGATTTTCGCGGCCGCCCTCATCGGCGGCTGCATCGGATTTCTCTGGCACAACTGCTATCCGGCCTCCATGTTCATGGGCGACACCGGCAGTCTGGCCATCGGCGGGGTCATCGGTCTGCTGGCGGTGATGGTGCGTCAGGAGGTGCTGCTGATCCTGGTGGGAGGGGTTTTCGTCATGGAGGCGCTCTCGGTGATGCTCCAGGTGGCCAGCTTCAAGCTCACCGGCAGGAGGATTTTTCTCTGTGCGCCCATTCATCACCATTTTGAACGCAAGGGGTGGACGGAGACCCAGATCGTGGTGCGCTTCTGGATCCTTTCCGGGCTTTTCGCCCTCATGGCGCTGGGGACGCTGAAAATACGATGACATCCGCCGAAGGAAAAATCGTACTGGTGACCGGCGCCGCCCGGCGTCTGGGCGCGGTGATCGCCCGGAAATTCGCCGGCTCCGGGGCGACGGTGGTGATCCACGCCTTTCAATCCGCCGCCGCGGCCCGGGAACTGGTTTCGGAACTCCCGGGAGGGTCCGCCCGCCATCGGGTCGTGACCGCGGATCTGGGCGATCCGGCGGGGGCGGAGGCGCTTTTCGCGGCCCTCGACGGGGCTGCGCCGGACATATTGGTGAACAACGCCGCTCTTTACGGCCGCCGGGGGTTGTTCGAATCCGGCCCGGAGGAGTACCGGCGCTTCATGCAGGTGAATTTCCTCTCCCCGCTGGAACTGATGCGGCTCTTCGCCGCCTCGAGTGCCCGCCCCGGGCGGGCGGTCGTGAATATCCTTGACGCCGTCGCCGGAGAACCGCCTCTGGGGGCTTACTCCCTGAGCAAACGGGCTTTGCGGGACGCCACGATCGAAGCCGCCGCGGTCCTGGGCCGGGAGTACGGCATCCGGGTGAACGGCGTGGCGCCCGGTCCGGTGCTGGCGCCGGAGGGGATCGCGCATCCGCTCCGGGAGAGCCGCCTCGTCAGCGTGCTCGGGCGCACTCCGGAACCGGAGGAGGTGGCGGAAGCGGTTTGTTTTGCGGCGCTGCATCCGGCCCTGACCGGGGTGATTCTGCCGGTTGACGCCGGATTCCGTTTGGGAAAAGAGAGGAGGAGGTGAAGGATGGATTTCCGTTTTGAGGAGATTTCCGGCGGGCTTGCCGGAGTGGTGAATGTGGAGTGCCGGGGCTCGGAGGCGATTTTCTTTTGCCGTGACGCGGAGGGGCGGCTGAGGGAGGAGCGCCGGGCGTTCCGGCCCTTCGCGCTGCTCTCCGACCCGTCGTCGGCGGAGGGTTTCGAGGGGGCGGAGAGGATGGAAATCACTCCGCTCGCCGGGGACGGGGTCTGGAAATATATGGCGACCTTCCCCGATGCGGATTCTTTCCGCGGCTTCGGCGCATACGCCGCGTCGGCCCGGGTGCCGGTGTGGATGTGGAAAAATCTCCGGACCCAGGCCCTCGCGGTCTGCCGGGTGAGATGTTTTGCCGGGATGCGTTTCGAGGCTCTGAAGCGGCTGGCGGTGTCGATCGGACGCGACCGCAAGGGCGCCGTCACCGGGATCGACCTGACCGTCATCGACGGCGGACGCCGCAGCCTCCGTCTCGACGCCGCAAGCTGCGGCGGCGAACACAATCTGCTCAAGGAATTCGTGCGCGCGGTCCGGGAGAGCGACTGCGACGTCATCGAGGGGTATGAACTCTGCCGGGAGATTCTGCCCGCTCTGGTCGGCCGGGCCGCCAAAGTCCGGGTGGAAATGGCTCTGGGGCGGGACGGGTCCCTCCCGGAGAGCCGTCCCAGCCGTTTCGCCCTCCCGGAGATGCAGATCTCCTATCCGAGATGGGAAATTTACGGCCGCACGGTCATCGACGACTGGATGCTCGCGGCTTTTTACGACGCCGGAAAAAGAGTGCTGGAGGATGATACCCTCGCCGCCGCCGCCGGACACTTCGGCTGCCTGACGGAGGGGGACGATTCGGCATCGGCCGCCGCCCTCGGAGACATCCTCCTGCCCAGCTATTTTTATCAGACTCCGCTGCTGCCCATGACTTTGCAGGAGGTCGTCGCCCGGGGCAACGGCGCCACCGTGGACGCGCTCATGGCCTGCGAATACATCGTCCGCGGCCACGCGCTGCCCGCCCCGGAGCCGCCGGAGCGCTTCGCCGGGGCGCTGGTGGCGGTGGAGGCCACCGGGGTCATCGCCGATGTCTGGCACTGCGACGTCCGGAGTTTGTACCCGTCCATCCTGCTGGCGGCGGGGGAGGCACCGGCCAGGGATGAGCTGAACGTCTTTCTGGAGACGCTGGCGCGCCTGCGGGACATGCGCCTCGCCGCCAAGGACGCCGCCCGCACCGCCGCGGATCCGGCGGAACGGCGGCTGCTGGATGTTTTGCAGAAGGTTTTCAAGATCACCATCAACTCCTTTTACGGTTATCTCGGCTTCGCCCAGGGCTCATTCAACGACTACCGTCTGGCCGCCCGGGTCACCGGGGAGGGACGGGAGATCCTCAACCGCATCTGCGATTTTCTCCGGGAGCGCGGAGCCGGAATCGTGGAAAAGGACACCGACGGAGTTTATTTCACGCCGCCGGAGGGGGTGACGGACCGGGGGAGTTTTGAAGCGTCCATTCAGGGGATTCTGCCGGAGGGCATCGGGATCGAGATCGACGCGGTGTATCCCATGATGTTTTCCTACAAGAGCAAGAATTACGCGCTGCTGCTGGAGGACGGCCGCATCGAGCTCTCCGGGGCGGCGCTGAAGTCCCGGGGCATGGAGCCTTATCTCCGGCGTTTCATCATGGAGGCGATCACGCTGCTGCTGAAAGGGGAGTCCCGCCGTCTGCCCGGGCTCCGCGAGAGCTATGCGGAGAAGATCCGCAGCCGTGCTTTTCCGCTGTCCATGCTGGCCAAGAGCGAGAAGCTCTCGGATTCGCCCTCCGGGTACCGCCGGAAACTGGAGGCGGGCACCGGTCGGCGTTCGGCGGCTTACGAGGTGGCGCTGAGATCTTCCCGCGGCTACCGTGCCGGGGATTCGGTGGCCTTTTACCTCACCGGGGACAAGCCCAAACCTCCGGTGGCCGAGTTTTCGGCGGAGCTGCCCGAAATTGAGCCGCCGCCGGAAAAACGGGACGAAAACATCCCCGCGTACCTGCGGAAACTGGATGAAATGTACGCGAATTTCGAGGAGTTCATACGCCCATGAGGAGAATCATCCTGCTTTTGCTGTCTCTGCTCTGGCTTTCGAGCTTCGGTGCGGCGGGCGGGCTCTCTCCGGAGCGCGAAGCCGGGCTTGCCGCACTCATGGAATCGCTGGCGGAGCCGGAGTGCGACGCCTCCGGCATCATGGCGGAGATCGAGGCGGAATTCGGCGCGGACAGTGAAGAACCCCTCGTGCGTGCGGTGCTGGCGCTGGCCTGCCTGCGCCGGGGCATTGACGCTTCCGGCGCGGAACGGGCGGAGATGCTGGGAAAGGCCTGTGAACTTTTTGAAGCCTGCGCCGGTGAAAACCGGGAGGAGATCGACGGGCGCCTCCGGATCGAATGGGCTCGGGCGCTGATGCTCCGGGCCGACGGATTCACCGATCCCGGCAAGGCCGAAATGGTGGCGGAGCTCTGCGGCCGGGCATTTGCCGTCCTCAATGCTTCTCCGCCGGGAGAAGAGCGGGATCTGCTCCTGGCGGAGCTGTGCCGCAAGACCGGGCAGATGGCCATGGCCCGACGCTATGAGCGCGCCGCCGCCGTCCGCGCCGGAAGCGTCGCGGAGCTGGAACGGCGTCTGGACGGAGAGATCGCGCTCCGCGGATGGCGGATCGAGGACAATTCCGCGGACGGGGTTTCCTCCTTTCAGCTGACGGACGAAACTCCGGGCGCGGGCTTCGTCGCCAATTTTTACCGCCTGACCGAACGGCGTTTCCGGGACCCGGGGAAGTTTCCGGATCTGCTGGCCGGTTTTGCCGCTCCGGTGCTGTCGAAATCCCGGGAGGGCGCGCTGCAGAACCGCGAATACGAGTATGTCCGCGGCCCCCTCCGGGTCGTCGGGGTTTACGCCACCGTCACCGACCGGGAGTGGCGACCGGGAGACGAGGCTTCCGGTTCCCGGCAGTTCGTCACCATGGCGCTCTTCCGCGATTCCCGGGGCGGGGAGGGGGCGAGCGTCTACGGCGTGATCTTCAGCGACTTCGCCGCTGCCGAAAAGCTGTGGGAGATCCTTGATTTCGTCTCCGGACGGGAATTCGCCTCCGGCCGTTTCTGAGGCGGTGCGGGGGATGATGCGGCTGCCGGGGCGTTTTTTAGGGGATTTTTGACGTTTTCCGATGGGATCCATTTGTTTTTTCAAAAAGTTATGGTATATTAATTATCGTTGCATGGCATGAAGGCTGTTTCTGAAGCAGAAAAGCTTCCGGTGAGGAAGTTTTTTTTGGAATAATAAAGTTAGCCTAAGCTAACAAAATGGCGCGGCAAGTTTCAGAGCCGTCAGACCGCAGGGATGACGGACCGATTTTGATAAAGGGGTGAAAAATGCGTACTCTCAAGGAAGTGAAGGTCGGCGAAACCGTGAAAGTGGTGAAGGTCACCGGCGGCGGGCCGATCCGGCGCAGGATCATGGACATGGGCATCATCCGCGGGACCAGCGTACTGGTCCGCAAGGTCGCTCCCCTCGGCGATCCCATCGAGGTGACGGTGCGCGGCTATGAACTCAGTCTGCGACGGGACGATGTGGAGATTATCGAGGTCGAATAAGGAAAAGTCCAGAGGCTGGAAATGAGCTCCGAAACGAAAATGATCCGAATCGCCCTGGCGGGGAATCCCAACAGCGGCAAGACCACTTTGTTCAACGCTTTGACCGGTTCCA
>JAZMZH010000028.1:0-17219 GCA_045585875.1 Victivallaceae bacterium
GGTCACGCTTTCGCGCATTGCCCAAGATTCTCGACTGCAGCCTCCCGTAGGAGTCTGGGCAGTGTCTCAGTCCCAGTGTGGCTGACCATCCTCTCAGACCAGCTACCCATCGTCGCCTTGGTGAGCCGTTACCTCACCAACAAGCTAATGGGACGCGAGCCCATCTTCAAGCAATAAATCTTTAGCCCTCCGACCATGCGGTCAGAAGCCACATTCGGTATTAGCAGCCGTTTCCAGCTGTTATTCCCAACTTGAAGGCAGGTTGCTCACGCGTTCCTCACCCTTTCGCCACTCGGTATTGCTACCTCGTTCGACTTGCATGCCTAATCCATGCCGCCAGCGTTCGTTCTGAGCCAGGATCAAACTCTCCATTGAATAATCCTTCACCAGCGGTTCCCCGCCGGTTCATGACTTTTCCGAAGAGCAAGATCAAAGTTTATTTCGAACTACTCTTGCAAATGTAATTGTCGGGTTACATCGCACTATCCGATTTTCAAACCAACCCGCCGCACGCTTCACCCTGTGAGGCGAACGACAAAAACATACTTTACCACCTTTTTGCATTTTGTCAAACCGTTTCCCCACCTTTTTACGCCTTTTTTTCAACTTTTTTCAAAAATCCGATCCGAATCACGCCGTTACCACCCGAAACCCGAAAAATTCATGGACCGAAGTACGGAGCCTAACAGAGAAACGGGTCTGTCTCAAAGGAGCTCGCGCGAACCGCAGCGCCGCCGCGAAATACCGCTGTCGCCCCCTCTTCAGCGACAGAAACGACGAATGATCTGAATCAGCCAGAGCACCGAAATCAGCAGAGCCGGAAAAATGAAAAAAGGCTTTTTAAACAGGGGAGAAAGCCGCCATCCGCTCCCGTTATTCACCTCCCGGTAAAACCCGTCGCCGCCCCACCCGCACCGGAGCGAACAAAAGAACGTCAGCGTCAGCGCTCCCAGCGGCAGCAGGTTGTCGCTGACCAGAAAATCCTCGAAGTCCATGATATTGGAGCCGCCGCCGAGCAGATCCACGTCCCGCAACAGGTTGAACCCCCAGATGCAGGGCATGGATAAAAGCAGAAGCGCGATGCCGAAAACGATGCACGACCGCCGCCGGGACCATTTCAACTCATCCATGCCGAATGCCGCCAGATTTTCGAACACCGCCACCAGCGTGGAGAGTGCCGCCACCGTCAGAAACATGAAGAACAGCGCTCCTCCGATCCGACCGGCCGCCATGTTCTGAAAGACACTCGGCAGTGTCACGAAGATCAGCCCCGGCCCCTGCCCCGGATCAATATCGAAAGTCATACAGGCCGGAAAGATGATCAGCCCGGCGCAGATCGCCGTCAAAGTGTCGAACAGGATGATGATCGCCCCTTCCTTCGGCAATGAGCGCTCCCGGCCGAAATAACTCCCGCACACCGCAATGGCGCCGATGCCGAGGCTGAGAGTGAAAAAGGCCTGGGTCATGGCCGCCAAGATACTCTCTCCGACCCCGTTGCGGCTGAAGTTTTCAAAACTCGGCTTGAAAAAGAACTTCACCCCGGCGGCGGCCCCGGGCAGCATCAAAGAGCGTACCACCAGCAGCGCCATCATGATGAAAAGCCCGCCCATCATCACCTTCACCGACTTTTCCACCGTCCGGCGGATGCCTCCGAGGCATATCAGGGTTGTCACCAGCACCACCGCCGCCATGAAGAACGCCTGAAGTTTCCAGTCTGCAAGGAAACCGTCGAAATGCGCCGCACATTCCCCGGGCGACATCTCCTCAAAATCCCCGCGCATGCCGAAAAACACATACGCCAGCAGCCAGCCGGTGACCGGCGCGTAAAACATCAGCAGCAGGAAATTTCCGGAGAAAAGCAGCATCGCCAGCCAGGACCAGCGGAATTTCGTATCCGGATTCTGAAGTTTCCGGAAGGCTCCGGGAAAGGTACTGCGGCCGGCCCGGCCCACCGCCAGCTCCATCAGCATCACCGGGAAGCCCAGCACCAGCAGAAAAAACAGGTAAAAAAAGACAAACATACCTCCGCCGCAGGCTCCGGCGATATACGGAAACCGCCAGATATTGCCCAACCCGATGGCGCACCCGGCGGTCATGAGGATAAAGCCGAGACGTGAAGCGAACAATTCCCGCTGATTGGTCATGATATTCCCCGATCATTTGATTGATTCGGATGAATATAACATGTCCGCCGGATAATTGCAACACCCGACAATGTTAAATTACGGAAAAATCGCCGAAGTTTCCGCCCCGATCCCGGTTCCGGTTTGCATTACCGCCTGTTCAAATGTATATTTAAATATACGGAAAACCGCGATCGGCGGTCCGCTCCTCCGCAATGAAATCTCGGGAACTCTGAAATCATGGAACTCTACCTCGGCCTGGCCATAATCGCCCTGCTGATGCTGACCTGTCTGCTCTCCAGCAAAATCTCCAGCTTCATCAATATGCCCTGCCTGCTGCTGTTTCTGGCGGTGGGGATGCTGGCCGGGCGCGAAGGATTCATGGGCATCGAATTCAACAGCGCCTACGCGGCCAGCTGCATCGGATCGTCGGCCATGGCATTCATCCTCTTCTCCGGCGGATTCGACACCGAATGGAAATCCATCAAGCCGGTCTTCGTCACCGGCGGCATTCTCTCCAGCCTGGGTGTGCTGCTCACCGCCGCCTTTTGCGGGATTTTCACCAAATTCTTTCTCTCCATACTGCTGCCGAACATCAATGTCCGGCTCTCCTGGTGCCTGCTCCTGGGCGCGATCATCTCCTCCACCGACGCCGCGGCGGTGTTCGCCATCCTGCGTTCCCGCAGCGTGAGCCTGAAGGGCAAGCTCCAATCCCTGCTGGAATTCGAATCCGGGAGCAACGATCCCATGGCGGCGTTTCTGACCATCTTCATGGTGGGGATCGTCGTCCGTGAAAATATCTCCGGCGCTCCCATCCCCCTGACGGAATACGGATTCATCATCCCCTGGTTTTTGCTGAAAATGTCCCTCGGCATCCTCATGGGCTATCTCATCGGCAGGGCCTTCGTCTTTCTTTACAACAAAATCGACTTTGAATACAACGGCCTCTACTATGTGCTCGGCATCGTGGTGGTGCTCCTCTCCTATTCCCTGACCGAAATCCTCCGCGGCAACGGTTTCATGGCGGTGTATGTGGCCGGGATGACCATGGGCAACCGCCGGTTCGTATTTCACAACGGCGTGGGCAGATTTTACGACGGACTGGCCTGGATGATGCAGGTGATCCTCTTCTCCATGCTGGGGCTGCTGGCCTACCCGTCCATGGTCTGGAAGGTGAAGTGGGTCGGACTGGGGGTGGCATTCTTCCTGATGCTGGGAGCCAGGCCCCTGGCGGTGCTCACGGGGATGCTGCGCAGCAAATTCAATCTGAGGGAGCGCCTGCTGGTTTCCTGGGTCGGACTGCGCGGCGGTGCGCCGATCATGCTGGCCACGATCCCCCTGATGGAGGAACATGTGCCGGAAAAGGAACTGCTCTTTCATATCGTATTCTTCATCGTCATCACTTCCGTGCTCTTTCAGGGCATGACCATCATGCCCTGCGCCAAACTGCTGAAACTGGACGCTCCCCTGCGCAAGTCGCCCCGCCTGCCCCTCTCCACCGAAGAAACCGGGGATCGGAACACCATCTCCAGAGAGTTCGTCGTGCCGTCGGACATCGACAAAATGAAGCTCGCCGACCTCCATCTCCCCGGCAACGCCCTGGTGCTGCTGATCCGCCGGGACGACGGCATCATCGTACCCCGGGGCGGCACCGGTCTCATCGAGGGGGACGTGCTCACGGTCATGGGCAGTCCGGAGAGTCTGGAAGCCTGCCGCGACAAATTCATCGAATGCTGACCCCGGAGGGCGCGCATGAACAAAGTCGGTATTCTGGGATGCGGTGCCATGGGCTGCCTGTACGGCACGGCACTGGCCCGGGATGAAAACAACGCGGTGACATTCATCGACCACCGGCCGGAACGGGTGGATTTCTTCAACCGCAACGGCGTCACCGTCCATGAAACAGGAGGAGTCAGACACTTCCCCGTGCGGGCGATTCTGGGCCGGACCGCCGCCGGCGAACGCTTCGACCTGGTGCTGGTGACGGTGAAGGCCCACCAGACCGAAACGGCCGTCCGCGAAAACGCCGCCCTCATCACCCCGGACACCATTGTTTTTTCCCTGCAAAACGGCCTGGGCAATATTGAAACCATCTCCGGACTGTGCCCGGATTCGCCCCTCGTCGCCGGGATCTCCAACCACAACAGCACCCTGCTCGCTCCGGGGGAGATCCTCCACCCGTCGGCGGGGGCGCATACCCTCGCGGGCGGCCTGACCGCTTCCGGACGCGCCGCGGCGCTGAAAACCGCCGCCGTCTTTCGGAAGAGCGGTCTGGGGCTGACCCTCGTCGAGGACATCCGGCGGGAAATATGGCGCAAACTCCTGATCAACTGCGCGATCAATCCGATCACCGCCCTGAGAAACCAATGCAACGGCTTCCTCCTCAGCGACCCGGAGGCCCGGCGGGAAGCCTCGGAGATCCTGCGGGAGGGGATCGCCGCCGCCGCCGCCGAGGGCGTATTTTTTTCCGGAGAGGAAATGCCGGAACACCTCGAAAAGGTCTGCCGGACAACCGCCGGGGGCAAATCCTCCATGCTGCAGGATATTCTCGCCGGACGCAGGACGGAAATCGACTTCATCAACGGCGCCGTCGCCGCCGTCGCCCGCCGGAACGGTCTGCCCGCGAGCGCGAACCAAAACGCAGCCGACCGGATTCACCGCCTGGAACAGGAGCGGAACTGCCGTTGAAACCGGCGACTCACTGATCCGAAGGAGCCGTCCCCGCCGTCGGCAGGAAACGGAATCGGCACTCACCCTCGACGATGTCGGCTTCGCAAAGCTCGGCAATCCACTCCGAACCGGCGGCGGCAGTCCCGACGCCCCAGCGGGTCTTCACCTCAAGCCCCGGTTCGGGCAGGATGAAAACGCTCTTGTCGTGGATCTCCCCGAGCTTCACCGCCCGGCCCTGCCAGCGGCCCAGACGCTTCATGAAGACCGTTTTCCAGAAATTTTCCGCATCCCGCTCCGCGCACCGTCTGTTCCGGGCTCCCTCCTCGGAGCGGCAGAGACGGCGCTCGATCTCGTCGGCGGAGAGGTATGCTTCGCCGGAGAGCGCGGCCCGGAGCTGCCGGTGGGCCAGCATGTCGGCGTAACGGCGGAGCGGACTGGTCACTCGGACGTAATTCTCAACCCCCAGCGCGGAATGAAGCCCGCCCGAAGTGCTCACCGACGACGGCTGAAAACAGCATCTGCGCAGAAAGGAGGCCGTCCACGAGCCGTCAAATGCCCCGAAATCCGGGGCGTCCTCCGTCAGATGCTGGGTGACAAAGGGCATCGGGACATCGTTTTCCGCCGCCCACCGTCCCGCCGCGGCTCCAGCGGCCACCATGGCCTGACGCACGATCCGGCGTCCGAAATTATCAGTCACCGGGCAGAGTTTCACCTCACCGGACGGCAATACCCGCACATCCGCCTCCGGCAGGGTCAGATCGACGCCGCCCGCGGCTTCGCGGAATTTCCCGAAACGCTCCAGCGAGATCAGGGTGCCGCGCCATTCGGGAGCGTCTTTCAGCCGGGCTTCGGCCGCCTCGTAGGTGATCCGATGCACCCGGAGCGCGGTCAGTTTGAATTCCAGCAGGCGGGGCGCACCGTCCGCATCAAAGCCGATATGAAGAGACAAAGCACGGCTCCGCTCCTGAAGCCCCAGGGCGCATATATCGGTGAAACGCTCCGGCAGCATCGTCACCGCCCCCTCCGGCAGATACAGCGTAGTCCCCCGCGCCATGGCTTCGCGGTCGATTTCGGAGCCGTCCGCGATCACTCCGCAGGGATCGGCCACATGCACCCACAGAGAGCCGTCCGCCGCCGGAGAAATCCCATCGTCGGGATCGCCGCTCTCCGCCGCGTCGATGGCCGCCGCGTCGGGGAATTCCATCTCCTCCGCCTCGCCGGAAAAAACCGGCGGCTCCGCGGACGCTTCCTCTCCGGGGCCCGCCTCCCCCGGATACCCGACGCCGTACCGCGCCGGCCAGGGATCGAACGTGTCATCCGCCAGCCCCGTCCGCAGCAGCAGCCGGTGAGCCTGACGCGGCGTACATTCCAGCCCCAGCGCCTCCATGATCGCGCTGCGCTCCCGTTCGCCGCGGGCCACGGCGAACACCTCCCGCATGGGCACTTCGTCCCCGGGCTCCGGAGCATTGGAGCGCAGACGCTCCAGCAGAGCTTCCAAGGCGGCGGCTTTGGCGTTTTTGGCCGCCCGGCGGCTCAGGGAGGCGGCGATCGCCTCGGGCGGGCGGCTCTTCACCGTGCCGGAAACGGAACCTTCCCAATACACGCCGTCGCGAAGCGCCTGAAATCCGCTCCAGGCGGAGGCGCACGACCACTCGCCCCAGCAGAGTTCCGTCCAGTCGCGGAAAGACAGCTCCTCCCCGGCGGTCAGCTCGAGGATCTCATCCCAGTCGGGAGGCGGCAGGGTTTCCGGCGTCCCGCCCTCCCAGGGGCCGGAATGGAGGATCTCCACATCCCGGGGACGCACGCTGCAGCTCCGGTCTCCCGATTCCGAAACGGTGATCTTGTCGCCGCCGACCGCGGCGATCCTGACCGGGCGGCCGTGCCACACCGCCAAGGCTCCGGTTTTGATGTCCATAAAAAAATACGCAGGTTTTTGCGCCGGTATCCGGCGTCATTGCAGAAAAAACCCCGTCGGAGACGGGGCCGTGATTTCATGATCCGGCTTGCGGATCAGGCGAGGCCGAACACCTTCGGCAGATCGACGTGACTGCGGGCCTCGAGGGTGACCAGGGTGCGGGTGCGGCCGATGCCGGGGATGTCGCGGGTCATGCGGTTGGCGACGATATCCGAAAGCTCGGCGTTGGAATTGACCCGGATCATCACCACCAGATCGTACTCGCCGGCGACAGTGTAAACCTCGGAAACTCCGGAGATGTTCATGAGATTGTCGATGGCTTCCATAATCTTCTGACGCTCGACGTTGACCAGCACAATGCCTGTTACCATGTGACCCTGTCCTTTCCTTGCAAAGTTGCCGCGGGGGCTCCTGCCAACCGCGGTGAAGCCCGCCCGCCAGAGGTTACATTAACCGGTTTTCGGGGAAATGCAAGCCCTTTTGGGAAAAAAAGCCGACTTTTTTGCCCGGGACGGATCGATTCCCGCGTCGGGCCCTCCGCCGGCAGTGCGGCTTTTGCGGAATCCGCTCCGGAAAATTTGCTTTTCCGTTTTGCCGGTGTATATTATCAGTCTGCCGCGGCAATTCCGTCCGGCAGGCCCGGAGCAGGCCCCATTGGTGCTTGACACCTCTCCGGGAAACAAAAACATCTCAGGAAAGGGATAAAAATGGCTACCGCAAGTCAGGCTAAGCACAAATTCTGCCGCCGCATTGGTCAGTGCCTTTGGAACGACCCCAAATGCCCCAGTGCGAAACGCCCCTACCCCGCCGGTCCTCACGGCAAAACCCGCCGGGGCAAACTCTCCAACTACGGCACCCTGATGCTCGAAAAGCAGAAACTCCGTCTCTACTACGGCATCAGCGAGAAGCAGCTCCAGATCGCCTACACCAAGGCGCGTCAGGGCAACGAACTGACCCACGAGAAACTCTTCCGTCTGCTGGAAACCCGGCTGGACGCCATGGTTTACCGCGCCGGATTCGCCCCCACCATCTTCGCCGCCAAGCAGTATGTGAGCCACGGCCACATCCTGGTGGACGGCAAGCGGGTGGACAAGGCCTCCTACCGTCTCCGCGAGGGACAGGTCATCACCATCAACGCCGAAAAGTCTCCGGCCATCGCCGAAGCCGCCAAAAAGTCCAATGCCGTCATCCCCGCCTATCTGGAGGTGGACAGCGACAACCTTAAGGCGACCCTGATCCGGATGCCTCTGGTGGATGAGAAGCCCATGAGCGTGGAACTGATGAGCGTCATCGAATACTACGCCCGGTAATCCGTCGGAAAAATTCAAAAGGGCTGCCGCATATTTTTGCGGCGGCTCTTTTTTTTTCCGGCGCAGGGCTGCCGCATATCCTTGCGGCGGCTCTTTTGTTCTTCCGGCGCAGAATGACGGATGCGAAGAAAAAAGGCCGGCTCCCCCTCTCCCGGCGTCAGCAGTCACGCGAATGGCACGGGGGGCGCGAGGAAACTCACAGCGCTTCGGGAACAAACGGGAGCCCCGGGCCCGCCGCTTTACAGAAATCGGACCTTATCCGGGTCCGCGGAGATGATTTTCAGCAGTTCCTTGAGCCTGGCGCCCGACTTCACGGGGCATATCAGGGTGACATCGCCGGTATGGATCACCGTCATCTCCTTCAGACCGATCCCGGCGATCAGATGCCCGTCGTCCTCGCTGAAGATGATATTCTCCTCCGAATCCAGCAGCATGGCATTTCCCCTGATGACGTTCCCGCTGCCGTCGCCCGGGAGGTGCTTGCGCAGAGCCGACCAGTTGCCGACGTCGTCCCAGTCAAAAGCGGCCCGGATCACGGAAATATTCCGGGCCTTTTCCATGACGGCGTAATCGATGGAAATTTTAGGCATCCGGACGAAATTCTCCCGCAAAAACGCCTCGAAGTCCTCGCCGCGGCACTTCGCGGCGACATCGTTCATAAATCCGGCCAGAGGCGGCGCAAATTCCGCAAAAGCCCGGTGAACGGTTTCGATCCGCCAAATGAAAATGCCTCCGTTCCAGCAGAAATTTCCGGCTTTCAGCAATTCTTCGGCCCGGGCCCGGTCCGGTTTCTCCACGAAACGGAGCACCCGGCTCACTTTGCCCTCGCCCGCGCACTCGATGTAGCCGTAATCCGTGCTGGGAAAGGTCGGCTTGATGCCGATGGTCACCAGCGAATCCCCCGCTTCCCGGCAGGCCAGCTCCAGATCCCCGGCAAATCCGGCGACATCGGTGATAAGGTGATCGGCGGGAAAAACCATCATCGTCGCCTCCGGGTCACGGGCCTTGATGAGACCGGCGGCCAGGGCGATGCAGGGCGCGGTGTCGCGGCGCTCGGGTTCGCCGATGATGTTTTCGGGAGGCAGACACGGCAGCAGTTCCCGGAGTTTCTCCACATAACAAAGATTGGTCACGACGAGAATATTTTCATAGTCAATGACCCGGTGTATCCGCAGCACGGTCTCCTCGATGAGAGTGCGCTGCGAGAAAAGCGCCAGCATCTGCTTGGGGCGGGATTCCCGGCTCTCCGGCCAGAAACGTTCGCCCTTGCCACCCGCCATAATGACGGCGAATTTACTGTTCATTGTCTTTCCTTTTGATTAAGCGAAATCCGACGCGGCTACGTGCCCGAATTCCCGATGGCACCGAAGCGGCGGGACGATCCCGCGCCGTCACAATCCCGGCGTCGCGAGGCCCGCCCCCGTCGAAATCTCCACGGGGGTCCAGCGCCCTTCATGGCACACAACCGCGAATAATATACCGCCGGAAACTGTAATTTCAACTGCCGTCAGCCCGATTCCGAGATAAAATTCCCCCGCGCAACAGCAGACGGGCCCTCCGTTTCACGGCCGCCCCTCTCAATGGGTTCTGCCGATTCCTGAGCTCGGACCGGCGTAACGGCAGCTTTATTCAGCGGTCACGCCTCTCCAAAAGGCAAGCGTTCTGGCCACACCATCCTCAAAAGACACCTGCGGACGCCAGCCGAACTCCTCGGCGAAACGGACGTTTGACGCGAAAAGCACCGGATTTTCCGGGCGGCGGTACCGCTCGGGATCAATCTCCGTCTTTATCCCGACATCCGAAAGCTCCAGCAGGCGGTCGAGCACCTCCTGAATCCTGCGCGGAATCCCAGAACAGATATTGTAAACCGTATGCCGATGCGCCTCGGCCTCCGCGACGGTGACATAGGCGGAAATCACATCCGCGACAAAGGAAAGATCTCGCTGCGCCTCCAAGCAGCCGATCCGTATCACCGGCGGCTGCAAACCGGCCTCGATCCGGGCGACCTGAGCCGAAAAATCAGCCACGACAAACCCCTCACGCTGCCCCGGCCCGAAGTGGTTGAAGGGCCGCAGATGGACAAAATCCATGCCGTACCGCTCGGCAAGCCTTTCCAGAATAAGACCGGCGGAAAATTTGCTCACCGCATAGGGATTTCGGGGCAGACATGTCATCGTCTCTTCAAAGGGATGCTCTCTGTCGCAGCCGATGCCGTATTCCTCTCCGGAACCGATGAATATGAACCGGCAGCAGGGAACGATCTCCGCCGCCGAGGCGAAAAGCCGGATGGAACCGGTGACATTGGTGTCAAAGGTCCCAACCGGGTCCCGCCATGACAACGGCACCATGGACTGAGCCGCCAGATGAAATATCACATCCGGCTTCACCTGCTCAAGCACCCGCCGTATTGACGCACCGTCGATCAGATCCAGGGGCAGAATATCCGAATTCGCGGCAGCGGCGCAGGGCCGGTCCGCCGCCGCAACACAATGGCCGCGGGCAATCAGAGCGGCGGACAGATGACCGCCGACAAACCCGCCGCCGCCCACCAGCAGGATTTTTTTCATGCTCCGGCCCCAACCCGCTTGAGATCGGCGTCCACCATCATGGTTATAAGTTCCTCCAGGGAGGTTTCCGCGTGCCAGCCCAATTCCGCCCTGGCCTTGGAAGCGTCGCCGAGCAGCAGATCCACCTCCGCCGGACGGTAGAATTTCGGATCGATCACCACATAATCCTCGTAATTCAGCCCCACATGCTCAAAGGCGATGCGGCACATGTCGCGGACCGTGGTGGTGCGCCCGGTGGCGACGACGTAGGTGTCGGGAGCATCCTGCTGCAGCATCAGGTGCATGGCCTTGACATAGTCCCCGGCGAATCCCCAGTCGCGTTTGGCGTCGATGTTGCCGAGATGGAGATCCTTTTGTTTGCCCAGTTTGATGCGGGCGGCAGCATCCGTCACCTTGCGGGTGACGAATTCAATGCCGCGCAGGGGGGATTCGTGGTTGAAGAGGATGCCGCAGCAGCCGAAAATATGGAAACTCTCCCGATAGTTGATGGTGGCCCAGTGGGCGAAAAGCTTGGCGACGCCGTAGGGGCTCCGGGGGTGAAACGGAGTGGTTTCCGACTGGATGGGATACTCTTTCATGCCGCCGAACATTTCGGAGGTCGAGGCCTGGTAAAATTTCGCCTCCGGACGGACCTGGCGGATGGCCTCGAGCATGTTCATCGCGCCGAGGCCGGTGGCCTGGGCGGTCAGCAGAGGCTGTTCCCAGCTGGTGGCGACGAAACTCTGGGCGCCCAGATTGTAGACCTCGTCGGGGCGGAAAGAGATCACGGCCCGGAGGCAGGCAGCCATGTCAGCCAAGTCACCCTCGATGAGGCTGACCCGATCCAAAATACCGAGATATTCCAACCTCCATGTGGTGGGCGTGCTGCGCCGGGCAATCAGACCGGAAACTTCGTACCCGAGGTTGAGCAGATGCTGCGCCAGATAGGCGCCGTCCTGACCGGTAATGCCGGTTATCAATGCTTTTTTCTTCATTTTCACTCCATTCCCGTGGATTTTATGCTTCCATACTGTCTATATGACTGTTCAAAAACTCCAGACGTTTCCTCATGCGCCCGCCGCAGATCTCCGGAGAATAATTCTCCCGTATCATCTTTTTCGCGTTTGCAGCGATCCGGTTCCGCCATTCGGCGTTCTCGAAAAGGCGCTTCATATAACGGGCCGCACATTCCGTATCCGCTTCGGCCCAGCGCTGATATGCTTTATAGTAACCGAGATCCCGTCCCAGCGGGATCAGGCGGTAATCGACCATGCAGGCACAGTCGTTACCCATAAAATCCACGTTTCCGGACCAGTTGGTGGCGATGACCGGTTTTCCCAGAAACATCGCCTCCTGACAGACCAGCCCCAGTCCTTCGCTGCGGTGAAGGGAACAGGTGACATCGCATACCTTGAGCAGGCGATTCACATCCACCCGATCCATGGTTTCCTTCAGCAGATAAATATTTTCGTGCTCCCGGCGAATTTCCTCCAGGCGCTCGACCTCGTCGGCGGTCATCCTGGCGTTGTTGATTTTCACCACCAGTCCGACCCCCGGCTCGTTCCTCCTGAAAGCCGCCTTGAAAGCCTCGATCACGGCCATGGGATTTTTGCGGCTCTGAACACTCTGGGTATCGTACATGGTCAGAAAGAGAAATCGGTCGTCCGGCAACCCGAACCGGTCGCGCGAACACTCCCCCGGATCATCCAAAGTCAGAGGCGGCGGCATGTAAATCACCGGACACGGGGCTTTCATGGAGAGCGAATCGGCGATGAAACGGGTCGGAGCCCAAATCTCGTCCACCAGTTTGAAGCTGCCGAGCCATTCATCCGGGAAATCCTCCAGCTCCCAGTACCATATCCCGATCCGGTAGCCGCTCCACGCATCCGCCCCCAGCAATTGTCTGACCACCGGCATCTGATCGGCGTTGACGTGAAAGAGGGAAACCCCGTAGGGGAAGCCGTCGCCGCAACGGTCCCGCCAGCGCATATCGGCTTTGCGAGAGACATTGCTGATCTCCCAGTCGTAGGCCGTCCACGGCATTCCCGAAGCCTCCAGGGCATCGGCCACATGCCGACAGGCCTCGCCGACGCCGTGTTCCGAGGTTATGTAACCGATCAGATTGACGCCGAAAGGTTTCTTGTGAAAACGGACCGCCGGGGGCTCCGACGGAAGCATCTCCGGCGGAACCGCCGGGTGCGACGGCTTCACGGCTCTTTTCAACCGTCCCATGCAGTCCCACATTCTGATCCCCAGACGGGTGCGCAGAAACATCGGCCGAATTTTTTCCTTGGTTTGAACATAAAATTTTTGGAACATGGCGCAACCTCGGATCAATGTTTGAAAATGTGGTATAGCCTTTTTCCGAATCGATACGTTCCCGGCGAAATGAACATCCTTATGCCTTTCAGCCACTCCCGGAAACTCCCGGATTCCGCTCCGGCCATGCAGCAGACCTTGCCGTCTGATCCATTTTCATCAAGCATGAATGACAAATCATCCTCAAGTTTAAGCTCGCTCCGAGCCCAGTTGAGAAATCCGCTCCCGGGAATGTGATGAAAAAAAATCCGAACGTCGGGGCGGGAATCCCATACCCTGCCCAACAGCCACTTCAGGTATTCCTGACGAAAAGTCCTGTAAAAAACCTCCGAAGCCTCAAAGGGATTTTCGCCGCACGCCTTCTGGATGATCGGCGTGCTCCGGTAGTAGATGCGGAAATCATCGGGGATCGGACGACCGTCGCTGAACCGGTTGTAGGCGTATTGAAAACCCGCAAAACGCGCGGAGGAATTTCCCCTGAGTTTTTCCGCATACTCCAGCACCAGCTCCCTGGCAACGCCGATCTTGCTCAGGGTGAAGCGATCCTGATGCTTTGAGAGCGCTTCCGGATCATCGACATTCAGGCCGCTGTAGTGAAAGAACACCAGCCGTTGTCCGTTGAAAAAATATTTGCCGTCTTTCTTTTCGGCGGTGCGGTGGGAGAGATTCCAGTAGGCCACATTGCAGCCGTCGTGCCGGAGGATGGCCACATGGGGAAACAGTCCGGGGACGAGATCCATCCATTTCTGATCGACGAAGATGCCCTTGTCGAGGGCGATCACGCATTGAAACTCCAATTTACGCTGCCACCAGCGCACCATCTCCAGCGTGTCGGCGGTGTTGGCAAGAGCAATAAAGCCCAGATTGTAAACTCCCGCCACCATGATATCGCTCTCGCCGGGCTTTTTGCCGTCCTCTTTCCACAAATGCGTATAATGCGGTGTCAGAACGAATTCAGCGCCCCGGGCAAATTCCCCGTCAAGCTCCTCGAACTGCTCGTAAACGTAAATATCGGGGTCAAGATAGATGACCCGGTCGTAACCCCGCTCAAAAAGTCGCTCAATGGCAAACGGCTTGACCGCGGTGTTGAACTCCAGTATGGTATAGCGGAAGATCATCTGCTCCTTATGGGGCAACTTCAGATCATCCAGGGAAATCAGTTCATAATTTTTCGGCAGCGCGGCAAAATCCGGCGAAATCTCGTCAACGCACACAACATACCGCTCCAAATCGGGGTTGGAACTCTCAAGGGACTGCATCAGAGTATTGACACAGGCAAAGTAGTTTCTCGAAGCAATCGTAAAAACAGCTTTCTTCATCCGGGCTCTCTTTCCATTTACATTATTTATCATAATCATCGTGAAAAAAAATTCATGCGTTACTGCGCATAAACTCCACTATCTTTTCGGTGGTTTTCTCCCAGGAAAACATTTTGGCACGCTCAATTCCGGCCCGGGAGAATTTCTCTCGCAGTTTTCCGTCACTGTACATCTTCCTCATGGCCTCCGTCATGGACTCCTGCGAACCGGGGTCTATGGAAAGGGCCGCATCCCCCACGACCTCCGGGAGACTGGACACGGGACCGCATATGACCGGGCAACCGCACTGCATCGCCTCCAGAGGCGGCAGACCGAATCCCTCGTAGAGCGACGGATATATGAAAAACAGCGCTCCGCTGTAAAGCGCCGGCAGGTCGTCGTCGTCCACATATCCGATCTGAATAATCTGATCGTACCGGGCGGCGCTGCTTTTGATCTGCTCCTCGACCTTGCTCATGACCATCTGAAAACTTGCGCCGCCCAATGCGAAGTAAAGATCCCTGATATTGTTCTCCCGAACAAACTTCAGGAACGAAGTGACTGCGGCGATCAGATTTTTTCGCGGCTCCAATGTGCACAGCGAAAAAACATATTTCGCATCCCGGGGAATATTGTATTTGCGCCGGATCCGTTCGTTCTCGCTGCTCGAACGCCTCGGACGGAATCTGGCATCGGCCGCCAGCAGCGCCGTGGTAATACGGTCGGGGGCGAGTTCGGGGACATATTTCAGATAATCGCGCCTTGTCGCTTCAGAAATGGCAATCCAGCGCGCATCACGATCATCACGGATCGTATTCATCAGATCGGCGTACCAGCCGTTTTCAAAAAAAGAAGACGGAAAACATTCGGGGAAGAGGATCGGCGTCACATCCAACAACAGCCCGTAACGTTTTATATGCGGGTATTTTCTCCTCAAAAACTCCGGCGGCGCGAAAACGGGAGAATAAAAGGAATCCAACGAGGCCGGCAGTTTATCTTCCGTCAACGGCTTTCCCGCCGGCAGGCAGGTCAGGAGAATCTTGCAGCTCTTGCGGACAAGACGGTGAAACCAAATGACAGGCCGACTGCTTTTCCTGTTCTGCAAATCAAGTATTTCCTGCGATTTACTATCAAAGAGCTCCAAAAGCTTCAATCGAAGCGTTTTCCGGGTCGGTTCCTCCGGTGCAATCCTCACGAGATCGTCGCCGGAGCAACTGTATATCGGCAGATCCCGCCATGAGAATTCGTCAACGACTTCCCAAATTCTCTTCAAGGGAATACCAGGATTGAAGTAACGACTTACCTTGAAATCCGGGCGCCACAGAAAGCCATGAAATATCTCCCAGGCGGCAACCCATGTACCAGCATGATGTTTCTCGCTGAAAACTGTTGCGTCAAAAAGCAGATTCATACTGTCACGAGTCCTTCCTCCGTTGCACTGCTGCCCGCGGGCAAAGCCTCCGACTGAAAAAGACATGTTATCTGGAGAGTGTTGATGTCCTCCGCCTTTTTCAGCAGTCTCAATCCATGCCTCCGGCAGATTTCATCCACAGCCCCGCCGGTGTAAAAGAAAAGATGAAATCTGGTGTATTCGTACACATACTCAAAGCAGGAGGTGGAGTGTGCCAGCAGCCCGCCCGAGTTCAGAATTTCGAGATTCTCCCGGAAAAATCCGTTGGGATCCCTCAGATGCTCCAGCAGATCGTGGGAAAAGATCCCGTCAAACCTCATCTCTCTGAGCCGCTCCGAACTGGTTATCACAAATTCCGAATCCACTGGCGCGTAGGGATCATAGCCCCAGACGTCATAGCCGCGGCTCCGCAGCTCCGTGATGGTATTCGACCAGGATCCGCACCCCCAGTTCAGATAGCGAAGCCCTTTGCTCGGATTCAGCATCTCAAAAACCGCCAGCTCCGCCGCACTGCAATCCCCCTCGTCGTAAGCTTCGTAGTGCATCCGGTAATCCTCCGCAAATTCCTCCTCGGAGAGCGCAAACATCTTCAGTGGTCCGAAAATGACTCCGCAGCGCGGGCAGCGGTAGCGGATCAGATGCCCGCCGGACCAGATGCAGTCGGCCTCAAGCTTCTCGCAGCCGGAAGTGCTCAGCACCTCGCCGCACAAGGGACAGGCCGCCTCCTCCGGTATCCGGAAAAAACGGTCCGCCAGCTGCCACTTGTCCTTGATCGCCTGATGCAAACGCGTCAGATCTCCCACAGGCTTCCCGTTTCGGGCGCAGGACAGCAGATCCTCGCATATTTTGATCCCGGTTGCGAGATAATTGAATTGCGACCCCTCCACGCTCCGGCTGTCGGCCAGCAGTCGGCGGACGCACTCGAGCCGCTCCTGCAGATCCTTCTGATAAAGCATCTGACGTCTGAGGAGTTCATCCGTCGTCCCCCGAACAGACTCCATGGTGATTCTGGCCTCGAGATTGCGCTGATACTCCATCTGACGCCGCATAAGTTCCTCCAGAACTTCCCGCCCAGAGTCTATCTTGTCCGAAAGCTCCTGCCAACGGTTGCGCCGTTTTTTCCAGAATCCGCCGAATTTTTTCTCCATGCCGTCCCTGGCGCTGTTCCCATCGCCCATAATCAGCCTCCCATAATGACTTCGGCCCGGGTCGGAACATGGATGAAACCGCCGCGGACGTGTGTATTCAGCGAGTGAAGCTCTATTGAAAAATCCTGCCAGAGCAGATCTACGGAAAGATCGGTCTTGCGTCCCAGATGCACCGCAAATACCAGAAAATAAGTGCCCGCGGCCAGTTCGGGCAGATCGACATCGTAACAGATCAGCGCCGATTCTCCGGCAAAAGGATCGATATCGACCCCGCACTCGGAGGTATTGGTGCCGAAAAGATAAACATCCTTCTGATCCGCCATGGCGTAGCCGACGATCAGATTGGGCGCGAGATCCTTATCCTCCATCTGCCTCCTGATCATCTCCCGATCCCAGGAGGCCGTGATCTCAATTCTGATCTTGCCGGGCGTTTGCAGCAGATTCGGCGCTTCCAATCCGAAAACCCGCACCCGGGGAAT
>JAZMZH010000029.1:0-3647 GCA_045585875.1 Victivallaceae bacterium
GATGACGCAGGCCTTGCCCTTCACATCTCCCACGAGGTGACTGCTGGCCACGGTGGTGGCATTGATGCGGCGCTTGGCGATGGCGGCGAACCCGCCGTGAAGCAGATCGCAGTAGTACATGGCCATTTTGGCGGAACCCGAATCGGGCGCCACCACCACCGGATCGGGACCCACCAATTCGCGGATGACCGGCACCAGCACCGGTCTGGCGTAGAGATTGTCCACCGGGATGTCGAAAAATCCCTGGATCTGCTGGGCATGGAGGTCCATGGTGATCACCCGGTCCACGCCGGCGTGGGTGAGAAGATTGGCCACGAGCTTGGCGGTGATGGGCACCCTCGGACGGTCCTTGCGGTCCTGACGGGCGTATCCGTAATAAGGGAGAACGGCGGTGATGCGTGCGGCGCTGGCGCGGCGGGCGGCGTCCACCATGATCATGAGCTCCATGAGATTCTCATTCACCGGAGTGCATGTGGGCTGGACGATGAACACATCGGCCCGGCGGACATTTTCCTCAAACTGGACGCAGACTTCGCCATCGGGGAAGTGCATGATGTTGACTTTCCCCAGACCCAGGCCGAGATAATCGGCGATGGCCCCGGACAGCCCGGGATGGGCCGATCCGGCATACACGCGAATGTTTTTTGCCGTTTCCATTCTTCCGTTCCCGTTTGTGCATTTCCGCGCACCGAGCCGGAAGAATACCGATGACCGACGTCATCGAATGGCCGCCCGGCCTCCGGACTGCCGAGTGATTTCTTCACTCCGGCCCCGGGGAGAAGTATCCTGTCCCTCCCCAGTCCAGCGGCGGACGCCCGCAACCTCCCGGCAGCCGTCTCGGGGAGGACTCTTAACCATCCTGTCCCGAAGCGACCGATCCGCAGACGCGGATCAAGGTTTGCGGCAATGCGATTTCATTGCTGTGTATAATATAACGTCAAAAGCGGTTTTTGCAAATATTTTCAGCGCCGCGGTTCCGCTTTTTTCGGAAAAATCTCTTTTTTTCAAAAAACCGTCCGATTATCCCCGGCGTAAGGCTTGACAAACCCGGTGCCGATGTTATATTACCGGAAGTCGTCGTGCAGATCCACTAAAGGAAAGGCAATCCTCATGAAACATCGCATCGGAATCATCGCGCTGATTCTCGCCGTCACGGCGGCGGTTTCGGCGGACTCCATCAGCGTCGCAAAACCGGCGGACGGAGCCGTCGTCTCCCCGCTGAAACCGGCGCAGAAAATCTTTCTGAAAACCGATCTGGAAACCCTCCGGGAACTCTTCAGAGATTCCGAAATAACCCGCTACTGGATCCACGACGTCGGTTCCAATCCGGCGGGAATAACTCTGGACTGGAATTTCTCCGGCGAGAGAGGCGAAATCACCTATTCGGTGGAATGGGGCACCGATCCCGAGCTGACTGACGCCGCCAAATGCACCGTGCCCCACAGTGCGCATACCCTTTACAATCTTGAGATCGGCGAAACTTATTACTGGCGGGCCAACGCCGAATACAAGGACGGCCGGGTGATCTCCACCCCCGTCAGCAGATTCACCGTGGAACCGCTCACGCCCCGGGTGCTTTACGTGCCGAACATGGGCAATGTCCGGGATCTCGGCGGCCGGATCGGCCTGGAGGGCCGGATCGTGCCCCAGAACAAAATCTTCCGGAACACCGGCCTGAACGAAAATTCCGCAGACGGCAAAGTTCCCGGTCCTCCCCGCTTCACCGACGAGGGCCGCCGCGTCCTGACGGAGGAAATGAAGATCAAAACCGAGCTGGATCTGAGAAGTCTCGGGGAAACCGCCGGCATGACCGTTTCTCCGCTTGGCGAATCGGTGAAATACATCAACATCTCCTCCACCTGTTACGGAGCGTCTTTCTCCCGGACCGGGCTGGAGAATTACGCGCAGCTCTTCCCGATCTTCTGCGACGAAAACAACTACCCCATCGATTTTCACTGCATCGCCGGGGCCGACCGCACCGGCACCCTGGCCTACATCCTGCTGGCGATTCTGGGGGTCGATCAGGAGGAAATCATCCGGGACTACACCTTCACCAGCTTCATGTACACCCGTGGCGTCGATCTGGCCGATTCAATCGCCGCCGGACTGGAAAAATACGGCCCCGGGGAGCCGGTGATCCGCCAGGCCGAGCGCTTCCTGCTTGACGCCGGGATCACTCCGGCGCAGATCATGGCCTTCAGGAACATCATGCTGGGCCCCGGGACCGATCCCGGTCCGGTGCTGGCCCGGGAGATCCGCCTGCGGGGCAAGATCGACGGGCTCAAGGCCGCGTACCCGCTCCCCGCGGACAAGATCAAGGCAGCAGAGTGTCCCCTCTACGATATCAAGAGGACCATCTCCGGACACGAGGTGAATCTGCGCACCCCGGCCTGGGAAAAGGATCCTCTGGTTTTCGCCGGCGCCGACGGCGACGGCAATACCCTGTTTATCTTCAAGAACAATAACCGCGGCACGGTTTACACCCGGCTGGAAGTGCCGGAGACGGACGGGGGTTACTGCATCTTCGATCCCGTTGAGCGGATCGTCTTCGCCTCGCCCTCCGGCGATGTCCGGTGGACCGCCGGGGAGTTCTCCGAATTTCCGATCCCCCTCCCGGGGCATTTCAGCACCATCCTCACCGTGGGAAGCGGGCTTCCCGACGGCGACTGGGAAACGGCGTTTTTCGCCGAGCCGGAGCTCAGCGGATCCGGAACTCTGGGATTTCTGGCGCGGCAGCTTGACAAAGTCCCGGTCCTCGACGGAGCCGACACCGACGGCGAGTGGGACGGGGTCGACGCTTTTCTCCTGACCGATTTCAACGGCAGGGAGGTGAAAAATCCCCCCTCGGTAAAAATGGCCTCGGACGCCGGAAACAATGTCCTGTATCTCCTCATGGAGGCCGAGGACAGTGATGTGGTGGCCGAAAAAACCGCCGACGGCTCCAAAGCCTGGGAGGACGACAGCTTCGAAATCTTCCTCTCCGAGGAGGGCACCCCGGGGTACGTCCAGATCGTCATCAGCCGGGCGGGCGGTGTTTACCACGCCTTTGTCGACGCTCCCGGTTTTGAAAAGAATTGGGACATGGACCGTGTCGGGCATAAAATCGTCAGCGACGGGGACGGCTGGTCGCTGGAAGTGGCGCTGCCGCTGGATTTCTTCGAATTGAAGGGATTTCCGGTCATCAATGTCTGCTTCAACGATCAGCCCAGACCGGTACAGCTGAATCTGGTGCCCACCGGCGGAGCGTTCCACAACCGTTCGGCCATGCTGCCGCTCATCTTTGAATAATCCGGGTTCTTAACCGAAAACTCCGCGTCCGAAACCGGCGCGGAGTTTTTTTTTGCGGGTGACGGCAGAAACACGTCCCCGTGCCCTGCAATTACCCGGTGCGCCCCTGCGGACTTCGGCGACGACCGAAAAGACGTGCCGTTATTCGGGCAGTCCCCGCCCCATAAGTCGGAGTATGCCCTCGAGCACCGTGGCCGGATGGGGCGGACACCCGGGGATCCAGAGATCGGGCTTCACGATTCCGGCGGCCCCGGAACCGCCCTCGGGACCGTCGGCGAACAGACCTCCGGAAACGGCACAGCACCCGCAGGCGATGATCACGGGCGGATGCGGCGCCTCCTCCAGAACTTTTCGCAGCT
>JAZMZH010000030.1:0-27662 GCA_045585875.1 Victivallaceae bacterium
GCAGCGTCCGTCCGTCGGCGATTTGCCGGAACTCCATGTGGTGATTGTGGTAGCCGAGCAGTTTTCCCCGCTCCCGCAGCTCCCGCCCCCGGCGGTTCATCAGCGCGGCGAGCCGGGTCATGCCCGCCTCGCTGAAATACTCCTCCCCCGGGAAACCGATGGCGGCGAAATCACAGCCCAGCAGCGACAGCCGCTCCGCCAGCGCGTCGACATTCTCAAGGTCGCCGATCCCCTGATGGGCGGCGCAGCACCTGAGACCGTTGCGGTCCAGCAGGCGGCGCACCTCCGCGGCCGCAAGGGGCACGCCGGAAATCTGCACATGCTCGTAGCCGATCTCCCGCACTCTCGCCAGCGTCCGGTCGAGCTCCCCCTCCGTCCGGCAGAAATCCCGGAGCGTATAGAGGGTCAGCGCGATTTTTTCCTCAATCATGCTGCTGCGCCTTAACCGTTTCGGAGCAATCCTCCAGCAGTTTCATGAAGCGGCGGCCGTACTCCACGTAACTCTGATATTTGATCGACGCCCGGGAGTCGGCGCTCTCCTTTTCGTGAAAAACCGTCGCCACGTGAGGCTCCATGGAGAAACCTCCGTCGTAACCGTTTTTCAGCAGGTCGATGACGATGGCGCGGACATCTCCGCACCCCTCCCCCGGCCAGGTGTAGGCCTGCTCCCGGACTCCCTCGCGCCACGCTTCCCGCGGCAGGGCGACGGCGTCCTTGATGTGGACGTAGGCGACGAATTCCCTGACGTTGGCGTAAAATTCCCAGGGGGACTGGAGGGCGAAGGGCTCGTCGCCGTCGCAGGCGTAATTCAGCACCGGGTTGCCGGTGTCGAAGATCAGGCGGAAGTTGTCGCCTCTGATGTTGTCCAGCAGTTTCAGGGTGTGCCGCCAGGAGAGGCCTCCGTAATTCATGCAGTTCTCGTGGCCGTAGATGATGCCGTTTTCGGCGCAGATGTCCACATACTGCTGCACTTTGGCGAAAATCTCCTTTTCCAGCTCCGGCAGGTCCGGACGGGGCGTGTCCTTCACGATCCGGAAACTCATGCCCCGGAGCATCCCGATGCCCAGCTTCTTCATCCGGGGGATGGCGGTGCGCAGTTCCCGCAGATTGGTTTCGTGATCCTCGGGGCTCCTGACGTCCCGGGACCAGTTGGCCACGGCGCTGCCGTAGCAGTTGATTCGGATCCCGCTCTCGTCCAGCATCCGGCAGACCTCGTCGAACTCGGATTCGGAGATGGTGCCGAGGGTGCCCGAGCCGATGGCCCGGCTCTCGATAAAGCGCCATCCGAGT
This sequence comes from Victivallaceae bacterium, assembly GCA_045585875.1. Lineage (GTDB taxonomy): Bacteria > Verrucomicrobiota > Lentisphaeria > Victivallales > Victivallaceae > JAVBQJ01. The sequence continues at coordinate 1,291 of JAZMZH010000030.1, forward strand.
TCCCGGGTGGCTTTGATCTGTACGGCGAAGTCGCCGCCCGCCTCATCGGCAAATCCGGTCAGAAACATTTTTTACCTCCTTGTGGATTGAATTCATTGTCCCGGTTTCGGAAATCCAGCGCCTTTTCCGGCCGCCAGTCGGTGAGAAACGCCGCCGCCATGGTCAGGGTCAGATGAAAGAGCGAAGTATTCCACTTCATCTCCTTCCCCCAGCCCTCGAAGGTGCGGGTGGCGCCCTCGGCCAGCATGTTCAGCCACGCCCCGGGATCGGTCATAAGTTCTTCGGCCAAAGCGTATTCTCCCTCCCGCCTCAACAGCGTCAAGATCGGGAATGTCATGAAAAACATGCTCTTGCGGAGCCGCTTCTCCCGGATCATTTCCAGGACGCGGCCCATATGCTCCCGGTCCGGCAGGATCCCGTAATAAGCCGGGAAAATGTTTCCCGGATAACTGACGTGATCCGACTCGACGCTGTCCCGGAAGAGGTGCCGCTCCGGCAGATAAAAGGCGTCGATGAAAGCCCGCTCCAGCGGCGCCGCGTCCCGGTAGGGTTTCAGGCCCGCGAAGGCCGCCGCCCGGTTCAGGGATTTCACCGCGCCGATGTAATAGGCGTTGATGACATTGTGCTTCACGGTGCAGACTTTGCCCTCGGTGAGGTCCACGTCGTAGCCGTCCCGCATCTCCGCGGGCCACTCCACCACGCACCATTTGTCGAGGTTTTTCAGAAGCCCGTCGGCGTCGGCGTAGCGGTCCCGGTAGAAATCCAGCACTCCGGCCAGCGCCGGATAACGCTCCCGGACGAAGCCGCGGTTTCCCGAAAGGTCGCAGCAGGCCAGGAGCAGGTTGAACATGATGAGCGGAAATTCCGCGATCTCCTGCATAAAGGAACAGGAAGCGCAGGTCATGAGCCCCGGATTGATGAAGGCGGTGCGGAGGAAGTCGTCGAAGAACTTCTCCAGGATGCCCGGTTCTCCGGTCAGGAGCGAATCGGTCAGGATGGAGTAGCAGCCGTCCCCCAGATAGTAGCCTTTTTCCCGCTCCATGCAGTCCATGATGACCTCCTGCACCCCGTAATGGAGGGAATCCGCGCAGAGACGCCATATCGCCCGGAGCCGTTCGTCGGAGGCGCGGCAGACCGCCTTCAGCGCGAAGGGATAGTGCCGGGCGACGAACCGTATGGAGTCCGTGTCCGCGGAACACCCCTCCGGGAGCTCCAGCTCGGCGTAGCGAAAGGACTTGTAGTCGAACTGATTCAGAATGTCGCGCTCTCCTCCGGAGAGCCGGAAGAACTCCTCGTACCGGCAGTTGGCCCTCAGCTCGTACCGGAGCGAACCGTCGGGGTTGAGCTCCTGGGCGAAGCGCATCACGATCTCATCCCCCCGCTTCCCGCGGGCGGCGAAGCGCAGCGCGCCGACGAAGATGCCGCCGAAATCCGCCCTGATGCGGCTTCCCTCCCGGCGCACCTCCGCGGGGCGGATCTCCTCGTACACCAGCCGCTTCGAGGGCTGCGGAAACATTTTGTAGCCGGCGTGGAGCCGGGGAACGGCGTGTTCCCACCCGGAATCGTCGAACTCCGGCCGTTCAAACCCGACCTCGGGGGCCCCGGCATCGTACCGCTCCATGAACTGCGTCTGGTAGCCGACGATCCCGGCCGCGGAAAATCCCGAGTGCCGCCGCACGAGGAAGCTCCCGTCCGAGGCGAGGATCAGTTTCGGGCCCTGCCGGAGCTCCAGCAGCAGACCGTGCTGGCGGTCGCCGCTCACCCACACCCGGTTGAACAACCCCTGATAGTAAGTATGGACCGCGATGAGGTTTTCGCCGGGGCGGAGGAGGTGCGAAATGTCGATCTCGTTGTAGAAATAGTGAAAATCATATCCGGCCGTCGGCCCCGATCCGGCAAAGACGCCGTTGACGTAGAGCTTGTAATAGTCGTCGGCGGAGATTCTCAGCAGGCACCCCTCCGGACGGTCGAGCCGGAAGCGGCGGCGGAAGAGGATGTGGCTGTTGTTCAGTTCCGGCGCGGGCTCGGGCGGATTGCTCCAGTCGAGCTGGCGGTGAAAGACGTTGATCTTTTCCAGCGGCGCGAATTGCCGGTCGGTGATCCAGCGTCCCGTAAAAACCGTTTCCGCTTCGTTCATGATCTCACCCTTCAGAAAGAGCTGTTGAAATCGTCGCCCTCGAGGCGCACCGTTTTTCTGGCGCGGTAGCGGGAAGTCTTCACCCGTTCGGCCAGTTTCTCCGCATAGAGCGCCGAATCCATGGGCAGGCTCACCGTTTCGCCCAGCCATCCGGAGAGCATCATGGCGTTGCCCAGCTCCAGGCCGCGGATGCCCTCCTCCAGGGGGGCCATGAGCACCTTTTCCCGGCCGGAAACCACCCGGGCCACATTGTCCAGGATGATCTGATGCTGACTGGGCGGAGCGGGATCGCAGGGGATTTCGCACTTCCAGACCGGGGGCGTGCTGAATCCGCTCCGGGAGGTACGCAGAAACACCGAGGTCTCCACCTCGTTGCGGAGGAAACTGATCCGGCCGTCCTCATAGACCGCCCTCCCCCGGTCGCCGGTGATTTCCAGCCGGTTGGTGCCGGGGGCCTCTCCGGTGGAGGCGATGAAGTTGCCCACCGCCCCCGAGGGGTATTCCAGAAAGGCGTTCACCTCGTCCTCGACCTCGATGTCGTGGTATTTCCCGAAACGGACCCGGGCGTACACTTTTTCCGGCATCCCGAAAAGCCACTGCATGAGATCCAGCTGATGCGGACACTGGTTCAGCAGCACGCCGCCGCCCTCGCCCCGCCAGCTGGCCCGCCAGTCCCCGGAATCGTAGTAGGCCTGAGTGCGAAACCAGTCGGTGATGATCCAGTTCACCCGGGTGATGCGTCCGAATTCTCCGGCGTCGATGAGGCTTTTGAGTTTGCGGTGCTGGGGCAGAGTCCGCTGATTAAACATGGCGGACTTGACCAGTTTCGGGTATTTGGCGGCTTCGCGCAGGAGGCGTTCGGCCTCGGCCTTATGGACGGCGATGGGTTTTTCCACGATGACGTTCATGCCGCTTTCGAGGGCGCGGATCGCCAGATCCGGATGAGACCAGTGGGGGACGGCGACGACGGCCACGTCCACGCCGGACTCCCGGAAGAATTGTTCGCTGTCGGTGTAGAGGCGGATTTTTTCCCGCTGTTCGGGCGCGATGCGGTCAAAGGCCGCGGGATTGATGTCGCAGACCGCGGCCAGTTCCGCTCCGGCGATATTCTTCAGCAGGGCGCAGTGGGTGCTGCCCATGTTTCCGACGCCGATGATTCCGAATTTCACTGTCATGATCTTCCAACTCCTGTTGCTTTCGGCAGTACCGACTGTTCTCTCCGGCGTTTCCGAAAGCGCCGGTTCCGGCGGGAATTCATCCCTTCGGCGGTTAATATGACCCGGATTGGGAATCTTTGCAACCGGACGCGGCGGCAAAGTTGTACTCTTGTACGATAAACAACCGGATTCAACTTGTATTCTTGTCTGATTCAGGTATATTAAAGCGGAGGTAAGCTCATGTTGACCAAAAGTTCGCTGATCGCCGATTTCATCCTGGGAGAGATTCTTTCGGGGCGCTTCCGCCCGGGGGACCGTCTGCCCTCCCGCAACCAGCTGACGCGGCAGTTTCACTGTTCCCGGAACAGCGTGGAGCGGGCGATGGCCTCTCTGGCCGCCTCCGGCAACATCACGAGCGTCCAGGGCGGCGGCACCTTTGTGGCCGCGCCCGCGCCCGAGGAGGGGATCCGGGAACTGCGCATCATCTCCCACTGGTCCCCCTATCTGCGGCGGGAAGACGCGCCGATGCTGATCCCCTCCGGGGAATTCGCCGATCTCAGCGTCCGCTGGATACGGCCCAACTGCGCGGGGGAGAATCTCGAACAGCTCTCCTGTCCCGGCGGGGCGGTGATCTGGGTGATGCCGTCATTGGAGAGCATCATGATGATGAGGCATCTTCAGGCGCGGGGGATTCCCCAGCTGCTCATCAACCGGGAATTCGAGGGCTTCGACTGCATCACCACCGATCCCTACGCCAGCATCCGGGAGGGACTGGAGTGGCTGACGGGTTCCGGGGCCGGTCCCGTCGCCTTCATCGGGACGCGGCCGGATGAGGAACGGCCGTTTCAGAGCGGGCGGATCATCGCGTTTTTTGAGGCGGCGGTCTCGCTGGGGGCGGTCTTGGCGCCGGAGGGGGTTCACCTGCTGGAGCCGGGCAGGACATCCGAAGAGCTGGCGGCGGCGGCGGAAGCGCTCTGGGGCGGGCGGAAAACTCCTCCGCCGGGATTGTTCGTGCTGGATCAGGAAATCGCCGCCGAAGTATGCCGTCTGGCGGAGGGATTCGGGCGTCGTCCGGGGCGGGACTTTCCAATGCTGGTTTTTGATGCGCCGGAGAAATTGCGGCAGCGTCCCGGGATCGCCCTGATGCGTCAGGCCTACGGGCTTTTCGGGGAGGAATTCGCCCGCTGGCTGCGTCGCGGGGGCACCGTCCGGGGCCGCCCCTTCCGCCGCAAGCTGAAAACCGATCTGCTGGTCAACGGCTGAATCCCCGGGCTCCGCTCCGGAGCGGGCGCCGGGAAACGGACAGGTTCGGCGATTCGGTCGCGGCGGCCGCGGGAAAATTCCGCGATTCAGCGTCCCCTCACCGCCCCGGACTGAATGGGGGCCTCCGGAAACTTCACCAGAGCTGGCCCGACTCCCCGGCGCGCCGGTCCCGGAGGATTATCTCACCCGGGAGCGTGTCGCAGTTGGCATATATCTTGCGCCCGGGATAGACCCGACACCCGATGCCGGTGTGGACATTGCGGCCGATGACCGTGCCGAACTTCCTGCGCCCGGTGTCGATCAGGCCTTCGCCGGAGCGCCATCGGTGGGAACGTCCGTCGTGGCGCAGATTTCCCACGATGAACCCGGCGCCGAGATTTACGCGGTCGTCGATGACCGAATCCCCGATGTAGCTGAGGTGTCCGGCGCTGACCCGGTTTCCCAGGACGGAATTCTTGATTTCCACCCCCTGCCCCACGTGGCAGTCGTCGCCGATGACGGTGTTGCCGCGGATATAGCAGTTGGGCCCGATCTTGCAGTTGTCGCCGATGATGACGTTTCCCTCGATAAAAACCCCCGGCAGCAGTTCCGTCCCCTCCCCGATCCGGACGCGGCCCCGTATCTCCGCCCGGTCTGAAACCTCGCCCCGGATGTCGTCGGCGTCCAGCCCGCCGACGTACTCCTCGTTTATCTCCAGCACATGCCAGGGCCAGCGGATCTCCAGCACGCTCCGGTCGTCACGCAGCCAGCGCTCCACCGGCCAGACGCCGGAAAAATCCCCGAGACGCTCCGCGAGCACCGCCTTTATGGGACGATTTCCGACTCTGATGTCGCCGACATTCAGGGAGAGAGGCGCCAGATCGGGAGAGATCCGGTCGGTGAATACGATCATTTCAGTATCCCGTCCTTTCTCACGGCGGCGGTCAGCTCATTCAGCCAGAAGTCCACCACCCCGGCTTCATCGGCCTCCACCAGTATTCTGAGTTTGGATTCCGTCCCGGAGTAACGGATGACCGAGCGCCCGCGCCCCTCCAGCGCCCGGCGGCAGTCCCGGCTCCTGCGCTCCAGATGCGGCAGTTCGCCGACCGATGGTTTGGCGGTCACCGGGAGACTTATCATCCGCTGTGGGAAATCCTCCATAAAACCGGCCAGCTCCCGAAGTCCGCGATCCCGTTCCCGCATGAGTTTCAGCACGTTGAGCCCGGTTATGATCCCGTCGCCGGTGGTGACGCAGTCCATGAAAATCACATGGCCGGACTGTTCACCGCCCAAAATGAAGCCGCCCCGGCGCATGGCCTCGATCACGTTGTGATCCCCCACATCGGTGGTCACCACCGCTATCCCGGCCACCTCCATGGCTTTATACAGTCCCATGTTGCTCATATTGGTCACCACCACGGTGTTTCCGGCCAGGCGTCCTTCGCGGCGGTATTCCAAGGCGGTCATGCCGATGATCCGGTCGCCGTTGACCACGGCGCCCGAAGCGTCGCAGAAAATCACCCGGTCGGCATCTCCGTCCAGCGCGATGCCGACGTCGGCGCCCGAGCGCCGCACCGCCTCGCACATGGGTTCCGGGCAGACGGCGCCGCAGCCCCGGTTTATATTCATCCCGTCCGGAGCGAAGTTCATGGCCTCCACCTCACATCCCAGTCGGCGGAAGATTTCCGGAGCGATGGCGGAAGCCGCCCCGTTGGCGCAATCCAGCACGACCTTGAGCCCGGAAAGGCAGGCTCCCTTTACCGAATCCCGGGCAAAAGTCATATAAGTCTCCACCGCGTCGCGGTATTCGGAAGCCCTGCCCACCGTACCCTCACCACGGCTTGCGCCGGGATCGCCGCCGCCGAGAATGATCTCCTCGAGCCGGTCAGTTTCGGCGTCGGTGAGTTTGAAGCCTTCGGGGCCGAAGACCTTTATCCCGTTGTCCTCCGCCGGATTATGACTGGCGGTTATCATCACCCCAAAAGCGGCGCCGGACACGGCGGTGAGACGGGCCAGCGCCGGCGTGGGCAGAACACCGGCGCCGCAGACATCGACGCCCATGCAGAGCACGCCCGCGGTCACGGCATCCTCCAGCATTACGCCTGACGTGCGGGTATCCCGGGCGATCAGGATGAAATCCGGTTTTGACGGGGAATTTCCGGCGACGGACCGGGCAATGGCCGTGCCGGTGCGCAGAGCGATTTCCGGCGTCAAAGGCCAGGTGTTGACCCGCCCGCGGATACCATCGGTACCAAACAGTTTTCCCATGATCATTCCTTGTTTATTTGTCCATTTTATAAAGTTGTTTATCCATTTAATATAACATAAATATCTTTTTATGCAAATAAAATAGATAAATAAACAATATTTTAAATGACGGCCCTAAATCGACTCACAGACGATATGGACGCCGGGGCCGTTTCCGCTCCCCCGGGATATGCCCTCTCTCCCGATCCGCGGGCACACGGAGGCAGACGATCTTTAGGGACATTGTATCCCTTCCCGCTTGAAAAGCCCCCGGTTCCGCGGTATATTAAACGATCACCCGGGCCGAAGCGTGCCCGATACTCTGAAACCTGCAACCAGATGCCGTATTCATGCCAGATCCGGAACCTCGCGCCGACGACTGCCGCCGTCCGTTCAATCGACGGCGGCTGCTGAAACAGGCGTTTATCGACTCTCTGCCGGTGCTGATGGGATATTCCACCATGGGCTTCGCCGCCGGGGTGCTGCTGGCGGCGGATTCCGGCCTGGCCCACCCGCTGCCCTGGTCCGCCGCTTTCGGAGCGGTCTGCATATCCGGAGCACTTCAATTCATGATAACCGACTGGCTGCGGGAAGCCGCGCCGCTGGCCGAAGTCGCGCTCATAACCCTCTGTCTGAATCTGAGATACTCCATGTACGGAGTTTCCATGCTGGATAGATTCCGCGGCATCGGTCCGGTGCGAAAGGCCTACCTCATCTGGGCCATGACCGACGAAACCTACGCTCTGGAAACCGCCAATCCGAATCCCGACCGAGCCGCCGACGTCTTTTACTGCCTCGCACTGGCCGGATGCGATCATCTGTACTGGGTATTCGGGGTCTCCGCCGGAGCCCTGGCCGGCAGCGCACTTCCTTTTTCCAGCCGCGGCATCGACTTCGCCATGACCGCGCTCTTTCTCGTCATCCTCACCGATCAGTGCCGGGATGCAAAAAACCGGCTTCCCGCCGTCATCGGCTTCTTGTCCTCCATCGCTGCCTGGCTCATATTCGGCGTCGGAGCCATGCTCATACCGTCGATGATACTTATGACCGCGGTGTTTCTGCTCCGCCGGAAAAAACCTGATCCGGAAACGAAAGGAGCCGTCCATGAATGAATTTCCGCTCTATCCCGCGGCGCTCCTGGCCGTAACCGGCGGCGTCACCATACTGCTGAGAGCCCTGCCCTTCGCCTGTCTCGGTTCCGGCAGCCGTACCCGGCCCCTGCTGAAATATATCGGAAACTTACTTTCTCCGGCCGCCATCGCCATGCTGGCGGTCTACTGCCTGGCCGCGGGCATTGAGAAATCTCCGGAAATGCTCTCCGCGGAAAACGCCGCGGCGGCGGCCGCCACCCTGACGGTGCTCCTGCTCCAGTACCTGAAGAGAAATCCCCTGCTCTCCATCATCTGCGGCACCGCCGTAAACATGATCCTGCTGCAGTGCTTCGCATGACCGTCACCGGGTCCCGCCCCGGTGCAGTTCCAGGACCATGATCTCGGTGGGGCAGCAGATGCGGAGCGGGAAACCGCTCCAGATGCCGGCGCCGTTGCAGACCGCCACCGTAATGCCGTATTTCTGAAAGATGCCGGAATCCATCCCGTCGTTGAACAGCCGCACCAGCAGCGCCAGCCCGGGGAGCATGCCGCCGTGGGTATGTCCGGATATTTGCAGATCCGCCCCCGCCGCCGCGGCTCGCGCCGCGTTTATGGGCCGGTGCGCCAGAAACACCCGGAAATATCCCTCGGGAGCCCCGACGAAAATCGAGGCGACTTTGAATCTCCCCAGTTCGTCCGAAATTCCGCCGATGGAGATTTCCCGCTCGGGGAAGTCGATCCTGCGGTTTTCCAGCATCTCGATGCCGCAATCCGCGTAAAACTCCATCCACTTCGCCATCTCTTCTTTGCCGACATAATATTCGTGATTTCCGGTCACGCCCAGCACCCCCAGAGGCGCCCGGAGATCGCGCAGGGCCTCCAGTTTCGGCGTCAGATCCGCCGTCGGACCGTCGTAGTTGTCCCCGGTGCAGACGATGACATCCCCGCCGCAGCCGTTGGCCAGGCGGACGATTTCCGCCGCGCGCCCGGTGTCGGTGGTGTAGGTGGTGTGCAGATCGGAGATGACCACGATCCGGAATCCCTCCGCCGCCGCGGGCAGATTCGGGAAGAAAAGCGTCCGCACCCGCACCTCCGGCAGGCTCATGCCGTTGACGCACCCGGCGGCGGAGATCACCGCGGCCAGGAGGGCGCAGGCCAGGTTGCCGAAGGCGCAGAGCCGACGCGGAAATCCGCCGGGCTGCCTGAAGAGAAATCTCCGGCAGAGCCAGAAGAGAGTCCAGCCGGCGACGTTGAAGACGCAGAACCCCATCATGATGAAAAATCCGGCGAAAGCCCAGCCGGATCCCACCTGCAGCCAAAGGGGTATGGACGGCGAAAAATAATTGCCGCTCAAAAGATAGAAGATGTGAAACTTGAACGCGCAGCAGAGCATTCCCAGAGCGGCGAGACCGCGCCAGTACCATTTCCACCGGACAAAGGGCAGCGTGAGAGCGAGGGCCAGGGCGGTCAGAAAAATTTCAACAAAAAACATATTTACCTCTCGCGGTATCGGTGATCCACGGGATTTCAAAAAAAACGGACATCCGTTTAAAATATTTCCGGAATCGGGATTTTGCAAATCGGGAATACCGGCAAACCGCTTTTTTCCGGCCCGGCGGCCTGCAATGAGCCGTAATTATCCGATTTCTCCCGTTTCATACTTGAAAAATCCGTTTTTTGCATCATATTATATATTTTATGGAATACACATGTAAAAATTGCGCCTCTCTGCTGGACACATCCGCACCCTTTCCGAGGACGGGCTTCTGCCCGGAGTGCGGTGCGCCCCTCGCCCACGAGATGTCCGGCTACTCGGTGGGCGATTATGTGATCCTCGCGGAGCTGGGACGGGGCGCCAACGGCGCGGTCTTTCTGGCCCGCCAGAAGGCCCTCAACCGGGAAGTGGCGCTGAAGCTGCTCCCGTCGGAATTCGCCGGAAAACAGAATCACGTCCGCAGCTTCTTCAACGAGGCCCGTTCCACCGCCAGACTGTGTCACGCCAACATCGTCCAGGCCATTGATGCGGGCGTCAGCGAAACCGGCATCTACTTTTTCGCCATGGAGCTGGTGGACGGCAAAAGTCTCGAAACCCTGATCGCCGACTTCGGCGCCATGAAATTCTCCCTCGTCCTCACCATCGCCAGCAAGATCGCCGATGCCATGGACTACGCCTGGGAAACCGGCAGAATGATCCACGGCGACATCAAACCCGCCAACATCATCCTGAATTCCGCCGGAGAGCCGAAACTGGCCGACCTGGGTCTGGCCCAGTTCGACGGCGCCGGCACCTTTGAAATGGCCACGCCCCTTTACGTTTCGCCGGAGGTGGTAAACGGCGACCCGGCCCGCATCGACTTCCGGGCCGACATCTACAGCTTCGGGGCGATGCTCTATGAAATGTTCTCGGGCGAGCCGCCTTTCTTCGATCCGGACCCCGGGCGGGTCATCAACATGCACCTGAACGACGAGCCGGAATCCCTGGAAAAACGTCTGGGCTTCTTCGACCCGGGCATCTCGAATTTCATCAACTCCATGCTGGCGAAAAACCCCGCCGACCGTCCCAATTCCTGGCACGTCGTGGCAGGGTTTCTCCGCCGCAACGATATTACCGCGCAGCTTAAGGAAATTTGACCAGGCCATTGATGCCAAAAGAAAGGAATCCTGATGAAAATACTCGTTGTGGGCTCCGGCGCCCGTGAACACGCCATGGTATGGAAACTTGCCGCCGGGAAAAACGTCGACGAAATCCTCTGCGCCCCCGGCAACGCCGGGATCGCCGCGATCGCCCGCTGCGTGCCCATCCGGGCCGACGCCGTGGACGCCCTGGCGGATTTCGCCGCCGAAAACGCCGTCGACCTCACCGTGGTCGGGCCGGAAGTGCCCCTCTGCGCCGGGATCGCCGACATCTTCCGGAGCCGCGGGCTGGCCGTATTCGGGCCGTCAAAGGATGCCGCGCGGCTGGAGGGCAGCAAGGACTTCGCCAAGCAATTCATGTTCCGGTACGGCATCCCCGCCGCGAAATCCGCGACCTTCACCGACTTCCCATCCGCGGAACAGTATGTGCGGGACGAATTCCGCCGCCCCATCCCCGGCATCGTCATAAAGGCCGACGGGCTTGCCGCGGGCAAGGGCGTGGGGGTCTGCGCCTCCCTGCCGGAGGCGCTGGATTTCCTGGCCGGCTGCTTCGACGGTGCCTTCGGCAGCGCCGGAAGCAAGGTGGTGGTGGAGGAGATGCTCCTGGGGGAGGAAGCCTCCATCTTCGCCTTTACCGACGGAGAAACCATCCGGCTGCTGGCCTCCGCTCAGGATCATAAACGGGTGGGCGACGGCGACACCGGCCCCAATACCGGCGGCATGGGGGCCTATTCCCCGGCTCCGGTGATCGACGAAGCCATGACCGGACGCATCCGAAAGGAGATCCTCGATCCCTTCCTGAAAGGCATCCGGGCGGAAGCTCTGGACTACCGCGGCGTCATCTTCGTGGGCATCATGGTCACGGCCGACGGCCCCAGGGTGCTGGAATTCAACGTGCGCTTCGGCGATCCCGAAACCCAGGCCGTCCTCAGCCGCTTCGACGGCGATCTGGCCGAAGTCATGCTCGCCGTGGCCGGGAAAAAACTTTCCGAAGCCGAATTCGGCTGGATCGACGACCCGGCGGTCTGCGTGGTGATGGCCTCGGCCGGATACCCGGGCAGCTGCGAAAAGGGTTTTGAAATCACCGGCATCGCCGAAGCGGAAAAAACCGGCGTCAAAGTCTTTCACGCCGGGACCGCGCTCAAGGACGGCAGGATCGTCAACGCCGGGGGCCGGGTGCTGGGCGTCACCGCCACCGGTTCCGACATCCGTCAGGCGATCGAAAAAGCCTACCGGGGCGTGGACCTCATCCGCTGGCAGGGAGCTTTCTGCCGCCGGGACATCGGCCACCGGGCGCTGGAACGGCTGAAAAAGTAAGCCGCCGAACCGTCTGCGGTCCATGAGAAACGGCCCGGAATCCTTCCGGGCCGTTCTTCATTTCAGTGACTCAACCGCATCCCCGGCGCTCTCCCCGGAGGCGCGGACGACGAGGCAGGCGCGGCAGCGCCTCCGGGCCGTCTTTTATTTCAGTGCATCAGCCACGTCCCCGGCGAGCTCCTCGGAGGCGCGGACGACGAGGTAGGCGTAGTATTGCTTCTCCTTCCACATCCTCACGTGCATGGAGGGGTCGAGCGTGCTGAAGCGCAGCTTGTATTGAAAAGGCACGGTCTTTACGACATTGCCGCTTGCCGCGGAGATGATGCGGACTTCCCCCTCGAAATATCCCGCCGGGAGCGGCATCGACCAGCCGTCCTCCCAGTCGTCCCGGTCGCGATCGGAGATCATGGTATAGCCGCTTTCGTCAAGGGCGGACTCCTCCTCGACTTCGCAGCGGGTGATCTCCGGACGGATGAGGTACTCCACATTCAGAATCTCGCCGATCTCCTGCAGCACGGCGGTCCCGGCATCGGTCGTATCGCGTATTCCCTTTTTGGCCAGCGCCTTGCTGGCGGACTTCAGGGTGACGACGTTGAAATTGCGCTCGATCAGGGCGTTTTCGATGGCCATGGCGCAGGAACTCACCGCCTCCGTCGCGAGCCGTCCCCCGGCGTGGTCCACCGCGTCCAGCATGGTGATCCGCCCGAGGGCGTGTTCGGAGGAGCCGATGCCCAGCGCATCCAGCGCCCCGGGCAGTCCTCCGGTCACTTCTTCCACACTGGATGCGTACAGCTGACTCTGCGCTCCCGGCACCGGCTCGCCGTTTTTTGCCTCGATCAGCACCAATGTGACCGAATAGGTCGCGCCCATGCGCACGATGTTGACGCCGATCAGGTAGTCCAGCTCTTTAAGCACCACATCGCTGCGCTTCATTTTATGAAGCATGGCGGCAAATTCCCGCCGGGTGACCAGCGTGGCCTTTGCGCGCACCGCATCCTCCAAAGCGTCCCAGATTCTTTCACAGTCGGCCGGAGACGCCCCGGTGTTCACGGGCTGCATCACGGTGATCCGCTCCGCGGCGACGGCCGCAAAAAACGGAATCATCAGCAACAGTACGGCGATTTTCTTCATTTCAGCCTCCCCGGAATGTTTGTTTCCGTTTCATTTTCCGATCTCCATCGCCACCGCCAGACTGGCGATGTCGCCGATGCTTTCGCCCAGACCGGCCGGCACCACCCGGCAAACCTCCGCCGACGCCGGAAGCGCCTCCCGGGCTATGACCTCGGCCATGGATTCCCGCAGCAGATTCTCGGAACGGGCGAAAATGCTGCCGATGACGATGACCTCCGGATTCAGAATGTCTATGAGGATGGACAGGCCCTCTCCCAGCTTTTCCCCGCAGTCCCGGTAGATGCGGATCGCGTCCGGGTCGCCGGATTCCGCGGCGTCTCCGATGAGCTTGGCGGTGATCCCCGCCAGCCCGGCCTCCGAAGGGCACCAGGCGAAGGGCTTCCCGGCCCCGAGCGCCGCCGCGGCCCGGGCCCGTCCGACCTGGGCCAGGCCGCCGCCCGAGCAGAAGCCCTCGAAAGACCCGGCCTTGCCGTAGCCCGTCGGACCGTCGGGGGCCAGCCGGATATGACCGCACTCTCCGGCCATGCCGGAACGCCCGGAGAGAAGACGCCCGCCGGAGATGACGCCCGCGCCCAGGCCGGTCCCGAAGGTCAGAAAAATCATGTCCCGGCTGCCGCGTCCGGCGCCGAACTTCCATTCGGCGAGAGCGCAGGCATTGGCGTCATTTTCGAGTTTGACCGGACGCCCGAGACGTTCGCCGACGATCGCGGCGGCGGGAATAGCGTCCCAGCCGGGCAGGTTCGGCGGAGACAGGACGATGCCCGCGGCCGAGTCCAGCGGCCCGCCGCAACTGATGCCGACGCCGCAAACCGCGTCCATGCCGATGCCCGCCGCGTCCGTCAGTTCGCCGGCTTCCCGGCACATCCGCTCCAGGCAGTCATAGGGAGAAGCGGCCTCGGCGGTGGCGAAGCGCCGCTTGGAAATGACTTCGATCTCTCCGCCGGAGACGCGGCCGAGAATGACGGCGCACTTGGTGCCGCCGATGTCGAACCCGAGAGCGTGATGGTCGATCATGGCCGCACCCTCACTTGAGCTCGTGTTCATGAGGAGGCGCGAATTTGAATCCGTAGCGGTCGTTGTAAGCCCGGACCTCGTTTTCGATGGCCACGGCCAGAGCAAGCGCCCGGAGCCCGGCCTCGCCGGAAACTTTGGCATTCACCACATGACCGGCTTCACGGGTCTTGCGCACGGCGCTCATGAAGTCCTCGAGTTCGGCGGCCAGGGCGTTTTTCTCATCCAGATTCACATCCTTGCGGGCCAGGGCCAGACGGTTGCGCTTCAGCACCATGCCGAAGTGCTTGCCGTAATCCATGGAGATGTAGCTGTCCTCCTGAAACACCCGGAATCTCCGCTGCACCTCCTGGCTGACCCGGCTGGCGGTCATGTTGGCGCAGGAGCCGTTCCTGAACTTGATGCGCACATTCACGATGTCCTCGGTCTTGCTGAGCACCGGGATGCCCACAGCGTCGAATTTTTCCACCTCGCTGTCCACCATGGTCAGCACCAGGTCGATGTCGTGGATCATCATATCCAGCACCACGCTGACCTCGGTGCCCCGGCGGGGCAGACCCGGCCGCGGCGGCGGATAGGGACAGAGACGATGCGCTTCGATGAAGCGGGTGTTGGCGGCATACTTTTCGAGGAAATCCATGGCCGGATTGAAACGTTCCACATGCCCGACGGCCAGCACCACATTGTTTTTCGCGGCGCAGGCGACCATCTCCTCGGCCTCCGGCAGAGAACTGGCGATGGGTTTCTCCTCCAGGACGTGCTTGCCCATCTCCAAGAGCGGCATGGTGCTGGCGTAATGGTAATTGGCGGGGACCGCCACGGAAAAAGCCTCGCACTTCTCCGCGAGTTCCCGCCAGGATTTGTAGACCGGGATGTCGTATTCGCGTCCGACTTTTTCGGCGGTCTCGGTGTTGACGTCGTAAATTCCCACCAGATCGGCGTTGGGACTGGCCTTGTAAAGTCTTGCGTGGTGGTGACCGAGGGCGCCGACGCCGATGACGCCGATCTTGACTTTCTCCTCAGCGGTATTCTCGGGTTTCATTGGCTGCGATCCTTTCTGCGGACTTTGCTTTCCGCGTGTTTTGAAAGCTGATAATTGCGTATCCGGGGCAGACGCTGGGCGATATTGATGACATGACCGCCGATGCGTTCGATTTCCCAGAGCATTTCGATGAATATGACGTTGGCGTCCACTTCACACTCTCCGGCCTCGCGGCGTTCGGAGTGGGCGGCTTCGTATTTGCGGGCGATGCGTTTCAGCCTGCGCCCGGGCTCGTCGTCGTCGATGAAACCCGGCAGCGGTCCGCCGTCAAAGGCCCGCTCCACCATCGCCGCCTCCCTGGCGACAAAGCTCCAGAACCGCTTCAGATCATGCCTGGCAGTCTCCGAAAGCCGGCCGTTGCCTTTGACGAGGCGTTTGGTCAGTTTCAGTATGATCTCCGTGTGGTCGGCGATCCGCTCCGCGTCGTTGGTGCAGTGCATCAGCACCGGAATGATCGCGGCCTGATTCGGCGTGAGAGGACGGCGGGTTATCTCCACAAGATAGTCGGTGATCGCCGTCTGCATGGCGTCCACCTCATCCTCCATGATGGTGAGCTTTTCAACACTCTCGGGATCGTAGTCGGCTTCCGCGAAGCGCTCCCGCACCGCGATGTCCGCCATCTTCCAGGCCTTGCCGGCCATGATTCTTATTTCGGCGGCGGCCTGAGCTATGGCCAGAGCCGGAGTGCGGAGCAGCAGGGGTTCGAGCACCCTGGCCCCCCGGTCGCGTCCGCCGGGGACGAGCCGTGCGCACAGCCCGGCGAAAGGTTTGACAAACGGGATCATCATCACCGCGGCGGCAATGTTGAAAAAGGTGTGGGCCATGGCGATATGCCGTCCGAGATTCTGGGGGATCGGAGCGAAGGCGTTTCCGGGGGTTATGGCGTCGATAAAGGCCAGAAACACCGGGGTGTGCCTTTCTCCCCACGGCACATAAAAAAGCACGGTCATCAGCAGCGCGCCGAAAAAGTTGAAGAGGGTGTGAGCCATGGCCGCCTCCCTTGAGCCGCGGCTTCCTGCCGCGGCGGCCAGCCACGCGGTGGCGGTTGTGCCGATGTTGGTGCCGATGAGCATGGGCACGGCGGTGTAGAAATTCACCACTCCGCTCCCGGCAAGGGCCAGTATGATGCCGATGACCGCCGCGGAGGACTGCACCACGCAGGTGGCGGCGATGCCGAGGCCCATGGCGCCGAGAATCGCTCCGAGAGGCATGAATCCTCCGGCATGACGGGGCGCACAGTCGATATTGGCGAAAAATGCGGCGAAAGACGGGAATTCGCCCAGCACCCGCAATTCCTGACTCATCATCGTCATGCCGAAGAAAAGCATGCCGAATCCGAAAACCGCCTCGCCCCATCCCTTCAGCACCCGATCGCGGCAGATGTACAGGACGAACCCCGCCGTCACCGCCGGGAGCGCCACCGCATCCAGGTCGAAACTGATCAGCTGCGCAGTGATGGTGGTACCGATGTTGGCCCCGAAAATAATGCCGATCGACTGCTGTAAATTAAGCAGACCGGCGTTTATGAATCCCAGCACCATGACCGTGGTGGCACTGGAACTCTGCACCGCGGCGGTGACCAGTGCTCCGGCAAGTACGGAAACCAAAGTGCTGCCGGAAAAGATCCGCAGCAGCTTCTTCATATTTTCACCGGCGATCTTCTGCAATCCGGCGCTCATCCGCATCATGCCGAAAATCAGAAAGGTCACCCCTGCCGCGACCACGACGATGACGTTGACCGCGTCTATGCCCATGACACGGACCTCCACCGGGCGGATGGCGATCCCGCTGTCGGGATCGACCGCCTCCACGGAGATGCGGTATTCGCCGGTGTCGCCGCCGAAACGGAAGCGGGTGGAGGCGGTGCCGTTTTCATCGGTCCTGACATTCGGATCCGTCACCTCGCCTCCGGAGTCCCGCGACGGAGCCGAAACCATCCGGAAGAAAACCGGCACATCCGCCGCCGGATTTCCGTCGCCGTCCACCAGCGTCACCGAAACCGGCCTGCCGGAAATACTGCCCGCCGCCCCCTCCTGCTCCGCTCCGTCGATTTTCACCCCCACGGTCAGACGCACCAGAACGGCGCAATCCGGATGCCCGACGGGTTCGATGCTCAGGTAGTGATCGCCGACGAGTTTTCCGGCGGAGACGGTCACTTCCGCACATCCGGCGACATCGGTAGTGACCTCGGAGGGGGAAACCCGCAGATCCGAATCCTCGAGAGGAGATATTTTCAAAACCGCTCCGGCAACCGGGTCCTCCCGGCCTCCGGGAAACCCGTCGTCCTCGGGAGCGGTCACCTCAAAACGCAGGATTTCGGAGAAATCCTCCCCCGGCAGCGCGCACTGATCCGCGCCCCGCAGCACTTTCACGGCTCCGACTTCGCGGCCGTTCCCCTCCCCGCATCCGGCGGCCGCAAGCGTCAGAAGCGCGGCGGCGGCGCAAAGACCGCGGCGCAGGCACGGCCGGAACAGAGGTCGTTCCCGAAGTCTCCTCTCAAGCCATGAAACCATTTTCACTCCTCAAAAGACGCTTCAATCGGCATCATTCTCCCCGCCGGAAATCTCGGGGTAAGTCATCACGGTTTCGCCGGGACGGCAGAGTCTGAACTTCTCCCGGGCCACCTTTTCCACCTCGGCGGGGTCGTTTTTCAGCGCGTTGATCTCCTCCTGGCGCCGGGTGATCTCGTCGATTCTGAGACTCTTCTTATTCTCGAGAGCGGCGAGCTCCATCTTCACCAGCTGCTTTTTTCGGTACTCCGGATAAAGCAGGACCGCCGCCGCCGCCACCAGAAGCACGATCAGCAGATAAAACAGTATGGCGAATTTCTTTTTTTTCCCGGCATCCATGATCTGATCTCCTTTCCCGACGACCGCACCGCCGTCACACCTGCATCGACAGCAGAAATTCCACGTTGGTCGGAATCTTCTTAAGCTTGCTCACCAGCAGCTCCATGGCTTCGGGAGCAGGCACGCCGTTGACGGCCCGGCGCAAAGTCCAGATGCGCTGAAGTTCATCGGCATGGACCAGCAGTTCCTCCTTGCGGGTGCCGGAGCGCTCCACGTTGATCGCGGGATAGATGCGCTTGTCCGCCACATTGCGGTCCAGGTGCAGTTCCATATTTCCGGTGCCTTTGAACTCCTCGAAAATGACGTCGTCCATGCGGCTGCCGGTGTCGATGAGAGCGGTGGCGATGATGGTGAGACTGCCGTGATTTTCGATATTGCGGGCCGCGCCGAAAAAGCGCTTCGGCTTGTGAAGCGCGTTGGCGTCCACGCCGCCGGTGAGAATCTTGCCGGAATGGGGCTGCAGCGTGTTGTAGGCTCTGGCCAGACGGGTGATGCTGTCCAGGAGGATGACCACGTCATGCTTGTACTCCACCAGCCGCTTGGCCTTTTCGATGACCATCTCGGCGACCTGGACATGCCGCTCCGGGGGTTCGTCAAAGGTCGAACTCACCACCTCGGCGTCCACGCAGCGCTTCATATCGGTGACCTCCTCGGGGCGCTCGTCGATGAGCAGGATGATCAGAGTGACCTCGGGATTGTTGACCCGGATGCTGTTGGCGATCTTCTGCATCAGGACGGTTTTTCCGGTCCGGGGCGGAGCCACGATCAGACCGCGCTGGCCCTTGCCGATGGGAGTGACCAGATCGACGATACGGGTGGAGAGCTCCTTGGGATCGGACTCCAGCACCAGACGCTGGGTCGGGAAGTACGGCACCAGATCGTTGAAGGGGATGATCTCCCGTTTGCGCTCCGGCACGTCGTGATTGATCGTCTCCACCTTGAGCATGGCGAAGTAACGTTCCTTGTCCCGGGGCGTGCGGATGATGCCGGTGACGAAATCGCCGGTCTTGAGGGCGAAACGCTTGATCTGCACCGGCGACATGTAGATGTCCTCGTTGCAGGCCATGTAGCAGTAGTTGGCGCTGCGGAGGAAACCGTGTCCCTCCGGCATCACCTCCAGATATCCGCTGCCGTACATCTGGCCGGTTTTCTCGGCGTTGGCTTTCAGAATCTCATAGACCAGGCGGTGTTTTTCAAGGGCGCCGACCCCCTCGATGCCCATTTCGGTGGCGATCTCCGAAAGTTCAAAGACCGACTTGCTCTGCAATTCGGCGATATTCAGGGCGGGAGCCCCGGAATTCTCCAGCATGGCCTCTTCGTATCTGGTGTCCGGCAAACCGTTGTCCCGGCGATAGGCCTTGCCGCCGCGGCGGGAGAAACGGTTTCCGTTATTGTAACTGCGCCGGTCGCGGCGGAACTCATTCTGATTCTGACGGCGGGGCTGAAATTCGCCGCGGTCGCCGCGGATGTGCTGGGCGGACGGGTCTTCGGAGGAAACGTCGCCGGGCTCCGCGGAGGGAATGGACGGCGAGGGAACCGGCGCCGTCTCGCAAGCCGCATCCGCGAACAGCGGCTGCTGTTCCGCGGGAAACCGTTCGGCGGACGGGTTCGCCGCATCCGCGGCGGCCCCCGCCTCCTCCGGACGCTTCTTCGGAGGACGGCCGCGACGTTTCTTCACCGGAGCCGCGGCGGCGTCCGGCTGGGACGGGATGGAAGCCGGGACATCGTTCCCGGCGGTGAAGTCAAGTTCATCAGACATTACAAGCTACCTCCATTTTATGCTTCCAAAAAGCCATCAGATCCGCGCACTGTCTCATCAAAGATTCCGCGGTCCCGTTATTCACCAGGCCGAAATCGGCCATTTCAAGTTTTTTCTCCGCCGGGAGCTGAGCCGCGGCCCGCCGCAGATATTCCGCCTCATCCCAGCTGCGGCCGGCGATGCGCTCCAGCGCGGTTTTGCGGTCCGACCAAACCGCCGCCGTGCAGTCGAAATCCCCCTGCCATCCGCATTCGAAAAGCAGCGGCACCTCGGTAACGGTGATCTCGGCGTCCGCGGCGGCGGTCATTTCCATGATCCGGCGACGGATCTCCGGATGGAGCAGCCCCTCCAGCGCAGCCCGGGCCCCGGGATCGGAAAAAACCTTTCCGGCCAGCACTCCCGGCCGGATCCTCCCGCTCGCGCCATCGGCGACCTCATCTCCGAAAAGGTCCAGAATCTTTTGAGACATACTCTCCCCGTCACGCACCTCGGCGGCAATGGCGTCGGCGGAGAAAACCGCCGCTCCGCAACGGCAGAAACACTGCAAAGCCAGGCTTTTGCCGCAGCCGATCCCGCCGGTGAGAGCCACATGAAACGGATTTTTTTTCAAGATCACTTCTCTGATTTCGAGGCTCCGGCAACCGCCGGAACATCATCGACGTCAACTCCCGCACCCGTTGCCGTCGGGGCATCGCACCGCCGGAAACGGCGGCGGTCGAGGGGAAAAAACGGGAGTTTCAACAGACAGCCGCCGGGCGCCGGCCGTGAACGGCATCCTGCCGCGGCAGCGGCCGCTCTCGCGGCGATTCGGAGGAGAAACCGGCCCGGATGCGCCGCTCTTCTCCGCCTTTACGCCTTTAAGATAACGCCGATTTCCGGATTTTGCAAATTTTCTCCGCTTATTTTGTCAATAAAAATACCGAAAACTCCATGAACAGTCCGGAGGAGGCCCCTTCCGCCCCTGAAAATCCATCGGAAAGCCCCCCGGAAACCCGGAGCCCGACAATCGCTGAAACCGCGCGCTCTCCCCGAAACGCGCTTCGTCATGCGCGACGGGAGGAGAAAAAGAGACGCACCCGCTCGAGATCCTCCGGCCAGGTCACCTTGGGATTCGCTTCTTCGCAGAAAAGCACCCGGACCGGAAACCCCGCCGCCCGATAAATCCCCGCGTCATCGGTGTAACCGGCATGACCGGACTCGCGCATAAGCGCGACGGCACGCCTCATTTCAGCCAGAGGAAACACCTGGGGGGTGCCCACCGCGGCGATTTCATCGCGGTTGACGTCGCCGGCGACAACTCCGGAGGGATCCAGCTTTTTCACCGTGTCGGAGATTCGCGACGCGGGCACGACTCCCGCCGGGAAAAATCGTTCCGCCTCGGCGCAGAGCCGGAGCAGCAGTTCCCCGTCGGCAAGAGGGCGGGCGGCGTCATGGATGCCGACCAGGCCGTCATCGCCATCCAGAGCGTCAAGGGCATGGGCGACCGATTCGATGCGGGTGGCGCCGCCGGGGACGATTCTGACCGGAACAGGCAATCCGGCCCGGCGGACCGCCTCCTCAAACTCGCCGATCCGCTCCGGATTCGCCGCCAGCACCAGACGTCCGGGGGTCACGGCGGGGCCGATCCTCCGCAGAGAAGCGAGAAAGAGCGGCTCGCCGTTCAGCTCCATCCAGAGCTTGTCCGCGGCCGCTCCCCGGGAAAAGCGGGCGCCGCAACCGGCGGCGGCGATGATCAGAGATACCCGGCCCATCCAGCTTCGATTTCAGCGCACGCTGCTGGACGGCAGGAGGATGACCGCGTTTTCCTTAAGCATGTCTCCCGGCTGGATCACTCCGGGATTATGCTTGCGGACGACTTCGGGGGCCACTCCGTAACGGAGGCAGAAGTCGGCAAGAGACTGCTCGCGGTCAACCACAAAGGCGTCCTTGGGCTCGTCGATCGGAGCCGCGGGCGCGGCGCTCAGACCGGTCGGGATCTCGTCGACGGCAGGCGCGGGGACCGCAACCTCGGCGCTGCCGGAAACGGGCGCCGCAACCGAGGGATCATTCAGCGGCAGGGCGTCGATGTTGATCTCAACGACGGGAGCGGGAGCGCCGGAAACGGCCGCCGCAGGCTGCGGCGCAGGCGCAGTCGTTTCGACAGCGGGCGCGGCGGTCTGTCCCTTGCCGGGGATGACCAGCTTCTGACCGATCTGAAGCACACTGCGCTCGGTGAGGTTGTTGGCGGCGAGCAGCTCCTTCGTAGTGACTCCGTGACGTTTGGCGATACGCTCGGGATAATCGCCCTTTACCACGGTATAGGTGCCGCCCGCGGCAACGGTCGGCGCGGGCTGGGAATCGGAAACCTTTTTCACCGCGGGGGCGGAAGCCGCTTTTCCCGCGACGGGCTTGACTCCGGCGGGCAGAGTGAGCTTCTGGCCGACCCTGAGGATGGAGGTCTTGGGATTGAGACCGTTGAGCTCGGCCAGCTGGGAAACCTTGATGCCGTGACGCTGGGCGATGTGCCCGAGGGTGTCTCCGGAAACAACGGTGTAGGTCTCGCCCGCGGCAACGGTTTTCACCGGGGCGGTCCGGGACAGGTCGCCCATTTCCAGTTTCGGCGGCATGGACGGGGCGATGCGTTCCGGAGCTGCGGGGACGGTGTTTCCCGAAACAGCCGGCGCGGCGGGCTCGCGGTAGGTCGCGGTAGCCACAGGAGTCCGGGACTGCAGACGGGTATAAACGCCGTTGTCAACCACGCCGGGAGTTTCCGAAGCCGGCGGCACCGCGGCTCTCGGAGCCATGGTCTGCGAAGCGCATCCTGCGACAATGGCGATGCAGCCTGCCGCCGCGGCACACAATGCGAAATTACGGTTATTCACTTTTCTACCTCCTGAATTTGCCCTCGCCTAATGGGAATCATCCCCTCTTTCAACTCGAAAACCTCCCGGACCCGAGTCTCCGCCGAAGCAGCGCCGGACCGATGTATATGGTTCCGTTATAAAATTAATCCATTGTACGGAAAAAGCAAATGGTTTCCCGATAAAAAAACAAAAAAACTTCACCGGCCTCCCGCTTTTTTCGGCATCCCGGCTTGACGCGCCGGAAATCCACGCTATATTTACCGATATTACCGTACCATCGTACCAGCCCGCCCGGATAATGAAACGACAGAAACGGAGGAGAGTATGAATGACCGGCATCCGCACGAACTGCGCACATTGCACCTGGGTTTGTCCCTGCTGCTGCTCCTGTGCACCGCCTGCCGACGGGAGATCGCCGGCTCCGGCGGAAATTCCGTAGGACGCATGGACCGGAGCCGCCTGAATATCGGCGCCTACACGCTGCGTCCCGAAGCAAGGAGCGAGCGTCATGTCCGGGAGATCGCCGAGTGCGGCATCGACTTCATGGTCTGCGTGCCGCCGGAACGGCCGATGCTGGATTACTTTCAAAAATACGGCGTGGGCGCCGTCGTCACCGGAGTCCTGCCGGGCTGGTGGGGCGGCGACGGCGGCAACGCCGGGCAGCTCCGGGAGAAAAACCCCATCGGCGGCTACGTCGCGGCGGCGGCGGAATTCCGGGACCATCCGGCCGTCTGGGGCGTGGACATCGGCGACGAGCCTTCCGCTCTGGACTTCCCGTACTACGGGGAGGTGTTCGAGTGCGTCCGGGAGCACTTCCCGAATCAGTTTCCGTACCTGAACCTTTATCCGAATTACGCCTCGACGGCGGACAACGACGCGCCCGCGACCGTCAACCAGCTCGGCACGACGACCTACGGGGAACATATCGCGAAATACTGCGAAAATGTCCCCTCCGACTATCTCTGCTACGACTACTATCTTTACGCCGCCGGCGTACAGGGCCACTACGAAAATCTCCGCATCGCCGCGGACGCCTGCCGGAATACCGGACGAAGTCTGTGGATCGTCCTGCAGGTGAATTCCAACGACCCCGAAAAGTGGATTACGCTGAACCAGCTGCGTTTCCAGGCGAATTCCGCGCTCGCTTTCGGCGCGGAAAACATCATCTGGGCGTGCTACTCCCGGAACTGGTGGCACAATCAGGTCCTCGACGACGACGGCGAAAAGACGCAGCAATACGAAAAGCTCAGGACGGTAAACGCGGAACTGCACGCCGTGGCCGAGGAGTATATGCGCTACCGGAACGTCGCCGCCTGCTTCGTCGGCTTCCCCGCCGGAGCGCCCGACCTGGCCATGCTGCCCCCCGATATTTGCAGGGATACGCTCTCCAACGGGATATTCAGGGACCTCAGGAGCGAAGATGGCTGCGGAATCATCGCGGGGCTGATGGCCCCCAGAAACGCCGATGACCACTCCGCGGCGCTCTTTCTCTGCGCCGCGGACGACCCGCAGGACGAACATCACCGGCAATTTCAGGTCACGTTTCGCTGCGACGGCCGCCGGGTCCGCGCGATCGGGGCGCCCCTCGTACAAAATCCCGACGGCTCCTATACTCTGACCATGGACTCCTGCGCCGGAGTCCTCGTGACCGCCCGGTAATACGGACGCGAGGACGGAGCAGCGCCATGTGCACGAGCATCGTTGTCAACAAGGGGAAAACCCTCGTCGGCTGGAATCTCGACCTCCTGAACATGCCTCACCGGGTCCGGAGAGCCGACGAGGGAGTTTTCATCGAGATCAACGACCCGAAGGAGGGCTGGATGCCGCTTTTCGGCGCCAATTCCAGGGGGGATTTCGCGGGGATGCCGACCTGCTGGCCCTTTGACGAGCGGAGCAATCCCGCCGGGGACGAAGAAAACATCATCATGCTCGACATCGACCTGCTGCTGCAAAAGAAAACCCTGGGGGAAATCCGCGCCATCGCGGCGCGCCGCCGGGTCTGCAGCGTCCCCGGCGTCACCTTTATGGCGGCGCTCTCGGACGCGGAGGGCAATGTCCTGCATATCGTCCCCGGCCAGGGATGCCGGTATTACGGGAGGCCGGCATACGCGATCATGACCAACTTCTCCCCTTTCAAGGGGGATTCGGAGCGGCATCCGTGGATGGGGCTGGACCGGTATCGGACGGCGGAATCCATGCTGAAAAATGCGGGTGCGGATTTTGATGTCGGTGATTGTTTCGCGGTCCTGCGGGCCGTTGCGCAGGAGGTCTGTCCCACCGTCGTCTCCATGGTGTACGACGTGCGCGAGCGGGAAGTCTCGTGGTGCGAAAACCGGGACTGGGAGAACATTCACCGGGTGAAACTGAACAGCCGCTGAACCGAAAACCGCGGACGTGCGGTTCCGGACGGACGGAAGAAAGGCGGTACGGCCGGAAGAAACGCCGAAAAAGACGAATTCTCAAAAAAAATTCCGGGCGTCTCTTGCTTTTCCCCGTCGGCGGGAGTATTGTAAAAGGCCGCGGGAGACGAAAGGCCTCCCGCATCCGAATCTGAATACGAAAACCGGGAGCCCGGCGCCGCGTTCCGCAGAGCCGGCGCTTTTTTACCGGGCCCTCCAGCCGGAGTTTGATCCATGAATGTCTATGAAGAACTGAAAAGACGCGGGTTCATCTATCAGGAAACCGACAGCGCCGCCATCGAAAAGAAATTCGCCGCCGGGCCGGTGACCTTTTACTGCGGATTCGACCCCACCGGTTCCAGCCTCCACGTGGGGCACCTGCTCCCGGTCATGGCCATGCGGATCCTTCAAAAAGCCGGACACATCCCCATCGCCCTGGTGGGCGGGGCCACCGGCATGATCGGCGACCCGTCGGGACGCTCGTCCGCGCGGGTGATGATGTCGCTGGAGGAGATCGCCGCCAACGCCGAAGCCCTGAAAAAACAGCTCTCCTTTTTCATCTCCCTGGAGAACGGCAAGGCCCACTTCGTCAACAACGCCGACTGGCTGGTCGGCATGAGTATGATCGAATTTCTCCGGGACGTGGGCAGCCGCTTTTCCGTGAACCGGATGCTGGCGCAGAAGTCGGTGGAGAGCCGTTTGGAAAACGGTCTCTCCTATTTGGAATTTTCCTATTCCCTGCTCCAGGCCTACGACTTTTACCACCTGAACAAGACCCTGAACTGCACGCTGGAGATCGGCGGCCAGGATCAGTGGGGCAACATGGCCGCCGGCACCGAATTCATCCGGCGCATGTATCAGGACGAAACCAGGGACGTGCAGTTCATGACCATCCCGCTGTTGATGAATCCGGCCACCGGACAGAAATTCGGCAAGTCCATCGGAGGCGCCAGCGTGTGGCTCGATCCGGAGCGGACTTCTCCGTTCGAGTATTACCAGTTCTGGCGGAATTGCGACGACGCCATGCTGCCGGATCTTCTGAAGCGCTTCGCCATCGAACTGCCGGTGGAAGAGTGCGAAGCCCTGGCCGGATGCGGCAACATCAACCGGGCCAAGGAGATCCTCGCCTTTGAAGCCACCGCCATGGCCCACGGCGCGGCTGCCGCCGGGGAAGCTTTTGCCACCGCCGGAGCGCAGTTCGGATTCGCCGACCCCGAGTGCCGGGTCCCCACCACCAGCCGCATCCTGCAGGTGAAAACCGGCGGCGTCCAGTCCTATCCCGAGGTGTCCATGCCCGCCTCCCTGCTGGACGGAGAGGGATGCTGGATCGTGAAGCTGCTGGCGGATTCCGGATTGTGCAAGAGCAATTCCGACGGCCGCAGGCTCATCACCGGCGGCGGCGTCCGGGGCAACGGCGAAAAAATCAGCGATCCGGCGGCGAATCTGACCCGCGACGCCCTGCGGGACGGCAGGATCGTCCTCCAGGCGGGCAAGAAGAATTTCCGTCAGATCG
>JAZMZH010000031.1:0-9114 GCA_045585875.1 Victivallaceae bacterium
TTTCGTTTCTTGCACTACATTTTCCATGACCTGTTCTCCTTTTTTTGATTGATTTGTTGTGTGGTTACTATAATCAATCAGAGAACAGGTCACTTTTCAAACGACCTCTTCAAAAATGTGCGCAATTTTTCGGACGTTATCACGGGGAAACCGACCGCCTCGGGAGTATTTATGATGGTTGATGTCGTTTCAGAAGTAAATTTCCCTATAATGAATGTATACTCATCCGTTCCCGCAGTACCCATTCTGCAAAAAAAACAAATCATTCTCGATGACAAGGTCCGGGAAAAATATTTTTTCATCCTGTATCCCCGGGATTTTGTCAAAATCACCGGCGTATCCGTATTCATCAATCATGCACACCCTTTCAAGGAATTCAAGCCCTGATTCATCAACCGGCATCTTTAAAAATAGAAACAATCCGCAAACAACGAATGCCATACTTAATGTTGTTAAAAAAATAATTACAAGAATCGTGATGACTTCTTTCACGTTCGTTTTCTCCTTTCTTATGCTTATGGTGTCCCCAAGTCGGCCGATTCGTCATTTTTTGCAACTTCTTCAATAACCCTTTTGATTGCGTTCTCTTTTCATTCCTTTTTTGGGAGGTAACTCTACTCCATAAATCCCACAATTCCACTTCGGCTGTCGTTTGGGGAGCTTCCAGGTTAAAAACTGCTGATACGTTCTGGATTTTACCCTGAAATACATCCCGTCCTCTTGCGGAAGCCATGTGTATTCAAAGTATTTATATATAATATCGTAAATTTCTGCCAGCAGTATCACGAATTTAACTTTCATGGGGTCTTTTTTGCCATAACCAATCAACAGAATTCCGCATGCATATTCACGTTTCTTCCCGATGGAATCAAAAAGAATGCTTTTTTCATCATCGGCCAGGTACGTCTTGAGCACCTCTTGCAAGATTGGGAGAGGGATCGTTATCCCCTGATTCCCCAGGTTTATGACCGTCCAGAGAGCAAGGTCCCGCGCAACGACATCTTCCGAATGAAAAGCCTCTACCAAAACCGGTACAGAGAGCTCCAACCAATCATTCCTCTTCAATAATCTTTCCTCTGCCAAAACATATACCATATAAAAGCGCGATCGAAAATCTCCATAGGATAAATTCACCTTCAGCGTATAGGTCAAAAGAGGTTCCGGCATGTGACACCAAACATCGCGCCATCCTATTTTCAAAGAGGCACGCACATAGAACGGGAGAATCAAGATATGCACAAATATTGTGATTGCGGGAATCACTGCGAAATAAAGAATTTTTTTCTTAGCACCCATGAGCATCCATTATTACATATGCGTTAGCCGGCTTCTCATATCGCTATAATACCATTAAATGGCTTGAAATGCAAATCATGAATGAATCGGTTTTCTAAAATCTTTCAAAAGATCCAGATCAGCACACGATCAAGAAAACGTCCTGCCATATAGACCAGGGCATAAGCCAATGCGATCATCAAAAAACATGTGCATCGCTGCGTCGGCGCATGATCGCGGCGGGATAAAATAGATGCGATTGCCGCGAGCCATCCGACCGCCGCTCCCATGAGCAGGAGTTCCATATCCCACGAATACAGCCAAAAATCAAGCCCGACAATTTTTTCGATTTGCCTCCCCGCATAGTCCATGAGCAGCACCCCGCCGAAAAGGCACAGGGCTGCAACACTGACGCCCGCACAATGACAGAGCCGTCTGCGGCTCATCTTCGCAGCATCGTGAAACAGGATATACAGGATCGCCGCACCCCACCCGACCGGCAGGACCGGAACCCAAAGCCTCACCGGAAGAGAAGACGCCCCCCACCCGACTTCGATCACCAGATCCGTCCATAAATGATCAAGGGCAAGCAATGCCGCGCAGGCGCACAGGGCCGCGCAGCTTACGATTGCGCAATGAGCAAGTTTATTCACT
Source organism: Victivallaceae bacterium (assembly GCA_045585875.1). Lineage (GTDB taxonomy): Bacteria > Verrucomicrobiota > Lentisphaeria > Victivallales > Victivallaceae > JAVBQJ01. The sequence goes on from JAZMZH010000031.1 coordinate 1,930, forward strand.
TCGGCATCAACTCCATGAATCGGGAAATCCGCTCTTCGATAACGGGAAAACCGCAGCCATACCATACAGCAGCCGTCAGACACAGCAAAACAAGCAGACTCCAGGCGTTGATAAAGAAAATCCTGACCCCCTTATCGGTGCCGCTCAGGAATGAAATCACGGTAATGACGGTCAGATCAACCAGGAAAAAATATTTGACGACATCCCAATTCACAACATTCCGGAAGAAAAGATGATATTCATACGCAAAATCCTGAAGTCGGATCGTCCACCACCCGAAGATGTCGCAGATATGGGACAGAATCGCCCCGAAGATTGCGTTCAAACAGCCGGCGGCGGCCGGAAGATAAGAATCGCGGAGCGTTTCCCGGACAATGAGCATATGTTATTTCCTTCTCAGTTCCTTACATGGAAAATTCTTGGAAAAAGCATCCTTTATTTGCTGCAAACTGGGGTATTGTTTATTATGGCGCATTGGATCAACAATATCCGAACCTTTAAGTAATACGATACTAAAAACAATTCCGTTAGGACAACATTTTCTGCAGAGCGGATGCGTTGCAAGCCGTTGGGCATACAAAGAAGCACTTCTCACATGCGCCAATAAATATTTATATAGAATTGCCGGAGCTGGGAGATTTTTAACATTTCCAATTTTTGCTAATATCTTTCCCGGGGCGCCAACGCTTGAATCTGATCCGCGTTCAGCCGCAATAAAATCAGCGTAATCTAATGTTGAAGATACTCCCCCAATATCATCTTCTGTTATTTCGCGAATGTTGATAATCATCTCAGATGCTTGCATTGATGCTAACCCTCCACAACCAATAGCAAAGACACTATGATGATAATCTTGTTTTCCTTGGCATCAATGATAATCCGGCAGGGTTTCATGTTCGATTTCTTCTTTCTTATGCTTTCAGCGTCTGGGCAGCGGGAATTTATTATCCGGAATAGACGTGGGAGTTTAATAAGCCATTTCAAGAAAACCTATTACAAGAGATATGGCAATCAAAATCAACAGAATCAAGACGCAAATTTTAAGACGTTGTGTTATTTGCATTCTGGATAATCTCCATTATACTCGAATCTCTTGAACTCATTATAAAACGTCTGACTAAATGATCTGCAATTCGATCCATGTTCTCCCCAAATAATAACGACGCGGTCCCTTTAATTTTTCAATATAAGTGAGCAAATATCCTTTGTCAACCGCTGAAGGCAAAAAAAAGCGTAATTCCTTCATGCGGCGGGAAAAAAGACGGGATTTTTTCGTCAAAAGGCAAAAAAATCCCGGGAAATGCCGATTTCCAGCGATGCGGTTCACCGATCGGCGGTATCGAAATGAGTCAGCGGCGCCCTCCCCACCGGGAAGACGTTGAAGCCCATTTCAAAGAGAGCCCTGTGATCCAGAAGATTGCGGCCGTCGAAAAGAAACGCCGGTTTGGCCATATTCTCGAAAATTTTATGGAAATCGAGCGTCTTGAATTCCTTCCAGTCGGTGAGCAGCGCCACCGCGTGGGCGCCCCGGCAGGCGGCATAGGCGTCCGCGGCATACTCGATTGCTTCCTGCGGACAGTCGGCCAGATCCCTGCGGGCGTTGTTCATCGCCTTGGGATCGTAAACGGCGACGCTGGCGTGTTCGCCGATGAGCGCCCGGCAGACGACGTTGGCCGGAGATTCGCGGGTGTCGCCGGTGTCGGCCTTAAAGGCGAATCCGAGCACGGCGATCCGCTTGCCCGCGAGCGTGTTGAACATCGCCGCAAGCATGTTTCCCACGAAACGCGACGCCTGATACTCATTGATCTTCACGACGCTCATCCAGTAGTCGGCGACTTCGTTGAGGCCGTAGTAGCGGCAGAGATAGACCAGATTGAGGATGTCCTTTTTGAAGCATGAGCCGCCGAAACCGATCCCGGCCTTGAGAAATTTGGCGCCGATCCGGCTGTCCCGCCCGGCCGCGAAAGCCACTTCGTCCACATTGGCCCCGGTCTTTTCGCACAGGGCGGAAATGGAGTTGATGGAGGACACCCGCTGGGCCAGCATGGCGTTGGCCACCAGTTTGCTCAATTCGCTGGACCAGAGGTTGGTGGTGATGATCTTTTCCCGGGGCACCCAGCGGGCGTAGATGCCGGCGAGGACCTCCACCGCCGCCCTCCCCTCGGGGGTTTCCATGCCGCCGATGAGGACCCGGTCCGGCTTTTCGAGGTCGGATATGGCGGTGCCTTCGGCCAGAAACTCGGGGTTGGAGAGGATCTGGAAATGCAGTCCCTTGGTATTGGCGTGGAGGATTCGGGAAATGGCCTGGGCGGTGCGCACCGGCAGGGTGCTCTTTTCCACCACGATCTTGTCGCTGTCGGCGTATTCGACGATGCTGCGGGCGGTTTTCTCCAGATATTGGAGATCCGAGGCGAGTCCGGCCCCGGCGCCGAAGGTCTTGGTGGGGGTGTTGACGCTGACGAAAATGATGTCGGCGGCCTTTACATTGGAGGCGATGTCGGTGGTGTAAAAGAGATTGCGGCCGCGGCAGCGCATCACCACGTCCTTGAGTCCGGGTTCGTAGATCGGAAGTTCGTCGGAATTCCACGCGGCGATGCGCTCCTCGTTGATGTCGGTCACCGTGACCTTGAGATCGGGACACCTGTCGGCGATCACCGCCATGGTCGGACCGCCGACATAGCCGGCGCCGATGCAGAGAATATTTTTCATGATGCAAGCTCCTTATGTTAAAAGCTAAGTGTTTTTATCGCGGTCGATCCCTTTCGGCGGGATGCCCTGCTGGGGCCGCACCGCCTCCCACTTGCGGTAAGCCTGAAATGCCGCGGCCATCAGGATGACCGCCAGCAGAAGTTCCCAGACACAGTCCGCAAGCGTGACTTCGGCGGTCTGGATCCGGAGAAAACTCCAGGCCAGCAGGGCGATGCCGCAGGTGCCGCAGACGCGCCAGATGAATTTCAGAGCTCCGACATTCATGACAATCCTCCGGCCCGCAGCGCGGCCTCCCGGTCCGCGCCGGTATTCACCGCCTCCGCGACCGCGGCCTGTCCGGCGAGATCGCCCAGCAGGAGCGCCCCGACGCATCTGCCGTCGCGGAAATACATGCCCCGCATATTCCGGCCGTCTTCCGAGACCCGCTCCGCCGCATCGGCGGCATCCGTGAGGCCGACGGAGAGGAGTCTGGTGTCAAACGCCGCCAGGCGCACCGGCTCCGGAGTTCTGAGATACCTTGCGTCTCCTCCGGCCATATTGGTCCCCGCCACCTGTCCCTGGCGCCGGGCCGCCGAAAACAGTCCGGCATGGAATCCCGCAATATCCGCACAGTCACCGCAGGCGAAAATATGCTCGAAACCGGCGACCCGGCAATCCTCCCCCGTAATGATCCCCCGCGGAGAAACCGGGAGGCCGGCATTTGCCGCCAGTCCGGTTTCGGGGATGATCCCGATGGAGAGCAGCGCCGCCCGGCAGGGAAGTTCGCTGCCGTCGGCCAGCGCGACGGCTCCGAGAGTCCCGCCGTCGCCTTTGAATTCGCCGACGGAGGCTCCGCAGCGGATGACGACGCGCTCACCGCAGGCGTCGCGGATGATTCCGGCCAGCACCCGGCTGCCGGTTTCGGAGAGCTGCCGGGGCAGCAGCCGGGGGGAATTTTCCACCACCGAGACCGCCGCGCCGCGCTGAAAGAGCACCCAGGCCAGTTCCAGCCCCTGTACGCCGCCGCCGATGATGACGACGGGCGTCTCCGGCGCAACCGCACGTCCGATGGTCTGATAGTCATCCAGGGTACGGCATGGGAAGACTCCCTTTAATCCGACGCCGGGGATGTCGGGGATCCGGGGCCGGGCGCCCGCGGCCAGGCAAAGTTCGTCGAAAAGGAACGTTTCCCCCTTTTCCGTCCGCACCGTTCGCGCCGCCGGGTCGATCTCCTTCGCCGGATCGCCGAGATGGAGCTCGATGCGGTTTTCGCGGTAGAAATCCGCGCTTTTCAGCCAGAAGCTCTCCCCGGGCTCCCGGAGCAGGGTGTCGGGGAGCGCCGGACGCCGATAGGGCGGGAAGTTCTCGGCGGCAAGAAGCGTCACGGATGCTTCGGGCGCGTTTTTACGCGCCGCGACCGCGGCTTCACATGCGGCCGGGCCGCCTCCGATCATCAAAAAACGCCGATTCATGCCGTCAATCCTTCATTTTCGGTGTGGTTTCTGTCCATAACATACCCCGTATCGCGCATTTTTCAAGTCACTCCCGGACGCCTTTTGCAAAAAGACTCATGGATGTGGCGCTGCCGATCTCGATTTCGCGGATTTCTCCGGGCCGCCACCCCTCTTCGGGGTAAAAGATCACCGTCCGCCCGTGAGGGGTGCGCCCCGACCAGCGCAGGGGATTGCGGGGGCTGACCCCCTCCGTCAACACCTGCTGGCGGGTGCCGATGAGAGCGGTGTTGCGCCGCAGGGAGCGTTTCTCCAGATCCGCCAGGAGGAGATTGTTGCGTTCGAGCTTGATCTCATCCGGCACATCGTCCGCCAGCTGCGCCGCCCGGGTGCCGGGCCGCGGAGAATATTTGAAGATGTAGGCCTGGATGAATCCGATCTCCTCCATCAGCATCCTCGTGGCCTGAAAGTCCTCCTCGGTTTCCCCCGGAAATCCCACGATCACGTCGGTGGAAAATTCCGCGTCCGGCACCGCCAGCCGGATGGCTTCGACGATCCGGCGGTACGCTTCCGGTGTGTACTGCCGGTTCATGTCCCGGAGGATGCGCTCCGAACCCGACTGCAGAGGCAGATGATAGGCATGACAGACCTTTTCGGAGGCGGCCAGAGCCCCGATGAGGGCGCGGTTGAAGTAGGTGGGATAGGGAGAGGTGAATCGGATGCGCTCAATGCCGGAAATATTGTTGAGTTTCCGCAAGAGCTCGCCGAAGGGCGAATGATCTTCCGCCGGAGGCCGCACGTCCCCGTTCAGGCCCCACGCCGCCACATTCTGCCCCAGGAGCAGAATCTCCCGGACTCCGGAAGTGGCCAGAGCCTCCGCCTCCCGGAGGATCTCCCCCTCCCCCCGGCTGACCTCCCTGCCCCGGACGCCCGGCACAATGCAGTAGCTGCAGAAGCGGTTGCAGCCGCGGGTGATGGCGATGGAGGCCATAAAGGGCTGTCTGCGCATTTCGGCGCAATGCTCCCCCATGGAGTCGAGCACATCGCTGTCGTCATGGGCCTCCCAGCCGGTCAGGATCACCCGTTCTCCGGCGGAAACCCGATCCAGCACCTCGGGCACCCGATGCAGATGCCCGCAGCCGACGACGAAATCCAGGTGAGGCAGTTCGCTGAAGAGCTCCCCTCCCCGGCTCTCGGCCATGCAGCCGACGATGCCGATCCTGAGTTCGGGACGGGCGGCCTTGAGTTTTTTCATGAATCCGGCTTTGCCCACGGCTTTGCGTTCCGACTGGTCGCGCACGCTGCAGGTATTGAAGATCACGGCGTCGGCCTCCTCCTCGACGTCGACGATGGAATGACCGGCGGCCAGCAGCTGGGCGGCCATGGCCTCGGAATCCCGCTCGTTCATCTGGCAGCCGTATGTCTTGATGTAGATGCGCATTTATTCCAGCACCAGATTGTCGCGGTGGATCACTTCCTCGTCGCAATCGGCGCCGAGGACGGAAGCGGCTTCGCATCCTTTCAGTCCGCAGATCAGCTCGCACTCGCCGCTGCCGTAATTGGACAGCCCCCGCCCGATGACCCGGCCGCCGACGGTGCGGATCTCCACCGTGTCGCCGCGGCGGAATCTGCCCTCCGCCCGGATCATGCCGCTGGGGAGCAGGCTTTTCCCTCTGGATACCACCGCTTCGGCGGCGCCGTCGTCGACAAAAACCGTGCCGTTGACTTTGGCGAAGAATTTGATCCAGCACTTTTTCGCGCGCAGCCTCCCCCTGCCGGGCAGAAACAGCGTGCCCACATCGGCGCCGTCGGCGATCTTCTCCAGGATGTTTTCCTCGCGGCCGTCGGCGATCCACAGATAGCCGCCGGCGGCGGTGACCACTCCGGCCGCCTTGAGCTTGGAGGCCATCCCGCCGATGGACATGTCGGAATTGTCGGTGCCCCGGGCCATGGCGTACATTTCCGGTTTCAGTCTGGCCACCACCGGCATGCGCGCTCCGAGGGAACCGTCGGGATTGCGCTCTCTGAGACCGGACTCGGTGGTGAGGATCACGGTGAGGCCGCTGCCGGTCATCGTGGCCAGACTGGCGGCGAGAGTGTCGTTGTCGCCGAATTTGATCTCGGAAACCGACACGGAGTCGTTTTCGTTGATGACGGGCAGCACATTCATCTCCCCGAGTTCACGGATGCAGTTGGAGAGATGCAGATAACGCTGACGGGAGCGGAAATCCGCCTGAGTGAGCAAAAGCTGGGCGGCGCTGAATCCGAATTTGCGGCACTCGGCATCGTAAATCGCCATGAGTTTGCTCTGGCCGATGGCGGCGAGCGCCTGCACTTTTGCCACTTCCCGGGGGCGGCGGGCGATGTTCATGATGCTCATGCCGGTGCCGACCGCTCCGGAACTGACCAGGAGCACCCTGTGGCCGCGGCGGCGCAGACCGGCGATCCCGGAGATGAGATTTTTCATGCGGACCGGATCGGTCAAGAGGCGCGTGCCGGCCTTTACCACGATCTGCCGTCCCGCCTCGACGGCTTCGCGCCGCAGGGCGCTGTATTCATCGGACATTTCAGACCGCCGCCTACGGGAAAAGTTTATCCGCGCCGATGGTGGCGATGCCTTCGGAGGCCAGGGCCTTCAGCGCGCGGTCGGTGTCGGCGAAACGGAATACCATGACGGCGTCTCCGGAAGAACCGTTGGCGAACGCGTACATGTAGTCGATATTGAGGCTGTAACGGTCAAGTTTCTCCAGCAGCTCGGCCAGCCCGCCCGGACGGTTCGGCACCGGGATGGCCAGGACATCGGCGATATTGGCCACAATGCCCGCGGCGGCAAGGGTCTCGCGGGCGGATTCGGGATCCCGGACCAGGAGCCGGAGGATGCCGTAGCGGTCGGTTTCCGCCAGAGAGAGGGTGTAGATGTTGATATTTTTCTCTTTCAGAGTCCGGCAGATGTTGTTGAGGGCTCCGGTGCGATTTTCCACAAAGAGCGACAGTTGTTTCAGTTTCATATTCAGCCTCCGCGTTGACCGATGTCAATATACACTTG
>JAZMZH010000032.1:0-1900 GCA_045585875.1 Victivallaceae bacterium
CCCCTTCCTTTTCGTCTCCATCGGCATGGATTCCAATTTCGCCGCCTTCCGTTCTCCGGGGAATCTCTGGGTGATCGTCCTCACGGTGACCGGCCTGGTGGGCAGCAAGGTCTTTTCGGGGTGGCTGGCGCTGCGCGTGACCGGGTTTTCCAACCTGAAAGGCCTCTGCGCCGGGCTCATGACGGTGCCTCAGCTCTCCGCGACTCTGGCGGCGGCCAGCATCGGCCGGGAGCTGGGAATTCTGGACGACGGATTCTTTAACGTGATCATCATTCTCTCCATCGTCACCACCCTGCCGGTGCCCAATCTTGTGCGGCTGCTGATCCGCAAAGGCAAACTGACCTTCGACGACCGCACCGCGCTCGAGGCCTACAGGCTGCCGGGCGCGTATGAGGACGATCTCCTATAGAAAGCAGATGCGTCGGATGCACTGGTCGAAATTTTCCCGGCCGCTCAGAATGTCGATCTCAACCCTCAGAAAACAGGCCGGAATGCCGGCGAAGGGTTCCGGATCCGGCATCCGCACCGCGTCTTTTTCCGTGGTGAGGATGAGTTCCGCTCCGGCTTCGCGGGCGCGGAGGGCGAAATTTTTCACCTCTCCGTCGGTGTAGCGGTGATGATCGGCGAAGTGTTCGGTGAGCACCAGCTCCGAACCGAGATCCCGGAGAAAGGCTTCAAAACTTTCCGGATTGGCGATGGCGGAGAGCGCCGCCACTTTCACGCCTTTCAGACGCTCCAGCGGCTCGCGGCGCGCGGAGTCGGAGAGGTACTGGATGTACCGGGGACGGTGGGTGCACTCGATGATCTCCGCCCGGTGGTTGTGTCGTCTCAGGAAACTCTTCAGGTGGCGCAGACTGGGATTGCCGTCGGATTTGGTCAGAAAAATGTAATCGGCCCGCCGGAGATTCTTGATCGGTTCCCTGAGGGTGCCCCGGGGCAGTACGTTGTGATTGCCGAACGGATCGGTGGAGTCCACCAGCACGATGTTGATATGCGGCTTCAGCTTGAGATACTGAAATCCGTCGTCCAGGATCAGTGTGTCGCAGGCCAGATTTTCCACTGCGTAGAGACCGGAATTCACCCGGTCCTTGTCCACCAGCACCGCCACGTTGCGGAGGTTGGTGGCCAGCATGAAGGGTTCGTCTCCGGCATAGCGGCTGTCCAGCAGCACATCGCCGCCGATGGAAACGATTTTCGGCGGAGTGCGTTTGTCGTTGGCGGCGAAACGCTGCTTCCAGCGTTGGGCCAGCGAGCGTTTTTTGCTGCGGTATCCCCGGGAGAGCACCGCCACATGGCGGCCGTTGCGGGTGAGCGTCTTGGCGAAGATCTCCACCACCGGAGTCTTGCCGGTGCCGCCGCAGGAGAGATTTCCGATGCTCACCACCAGGCACCCCAGGGCATGGGATCGGAAGAATCTCCGGCTGTAAAGCCAGATGCGCAGCTGGGCCGCCATCCGGAAAAATCGGCTGGCGATGAAAAGCAGCGCGATCAGCGCCCGGTCTTCGGGACGACGCCTCCGGCCCTTGATGACTTCGAGGAAATATTGTTCGATCCGTTCGGCGGTCTGCATGAATCTCACTCTCCGTTAAGCAGTTTTCCGGCCTCGGCATCTCCGGCCCGGGCGGCCTTTGCCAGCCACTTCACTCCTTCGGCTTCATTGATCGCGGTGCCGGTGCCGTTGAAGTAACAAAAGGCCAGCTGGCGCATGGCCGGAATGTCGTCTTGCTCGGCGGCGCGGCGAAACCAGTAAAAGGCGGCTCCCTCGTCTTTGGGAATCCCGTCGCCGTTCAGAAAGAAGCAGGCCAGATTGTACTGGGCGATACGGTTTCCGGCTTTGGCGGCGCTCAGAAAACACTCCGCCGCCAGGCTTTTGTCCTCGGAAGTCCCCAGCCCCTCGGCG
>JAZMZH010000033.1:0-4628 GCA_045585875.1 Victivallaceae bacterium
GCAGATGGGTGATGCGGATGGCCGAATCGGTGGTGTTGACGTGCTGGCCGCCCGCTCCGCTGGAACGGTAGGTGTCGATGCGCAGATCGGCTTCGTTGATCTCGATATTGATGTCCTCGTTCAGCACCGGCATGGTTTCCACGCTGACGAAGGATGTGTGACGCCGGGCGTTGCTGTCAAAGGGAGAGATGCGCACCAGCCTGTGAATGCCCTTTTCGCCTTTCATATACCCGTAGGCGAAATCCCCCTGGATCCGCAGGGTGACGGATTTGATGCCCGCCTCGTCTCCCGGCTGCAGGTCGATCACCTCGTCCTTCCATCCGCGGCGCTCGAAGTATCTCCGGTACATCCGCAGCAGCATGTTGCCCCAGTCGCAGGATTCGGTGCCGCCGGCTCCGGCGTGGATGCTCAGATAGAGGTCGTTGCGGTCGAACTTGCCGGAGAGGAAGCTCACCAGCTCCAGATCGTCCAGCTCCTTCTGAAGTTTGCGCCAGGCGGGGTCGGCTTCGGCAAGGATGCTGTCATCCTCCTCGGCCAGCTCCATCAGGACCTGAAAGTCATCCGCGTGGGATTCGAGTTCGGCGAAAGGCGCGAGGACATTCCGGCAGGAACTGAGTCTGGAAACAGTATTCTGCGCCTTGTCCTTGTCATCCCAGAAATCAGGAGCGGACATGATTTTCTCGATCTCCTCTTTTTCTCCGAGGAGGTCGTCTATTTTCAGAAAATTCCTCAGTTCGGCGACTCGTTTGCGCAGATCGGCGACCGCGCCTCTCAACTCTTCCATCGACATTGGCATCGCAGCAAATACTCCGTAGATCAATATTTCATAAAATCCTTCTCATAATATAACACGTTTTTATGAAATTTCAAAATTGACTTCGGCCCATCCCGGTGTTATATTCAGAGACATGAATATTTTCAGCACAGCGAGGAGCGTTTTGCTGGTCGTGCCCGGTTATCCCTGCCCGGTATGCGGCAGCGATCAGGTGACCGGCTTCAACTCCTTCTGCGGCGACTGCGTGACCGGTCTGCCGCTGATTTCGTCGCCGCGGTGTCCGGGATGCGGAGGCAGGCTCGATACGCCGCTGGAGCTCTGCGGCAAGTGCATGCGCATGCACCGGCGCAAAGCATGGGAGAGCGCAACCTCGGTGCTGGAATTCCGCGGCGTCGCCCGGGCTCTCATCCTGCAATTCAAAAACGGCCGCCCGGAGCTGGCCCGCCCGCTCGGCGAACTCTGCCGCGCCTACCTGGACCGGGAGGTGATCGAACACCCGGAGGAGTTTGTCGCCGTGCCGGTGCCGCTGCATTGGTTCCGGAAGATGACGCGGGGCTACAATCAAAGCGAATTCTTCGCCCGTTATCTTTTGCGCGGCACCGGCGTCAGGGTGGTCAACGCCCTCAGGCGAGTCCGCTATGCCGGACATCAGGCATCCCGGGGGCGGCAGCAGCGGATCGCCGCCATGAAAGGCGTTTTCACCCTGCGGGACCCGAAATCGGTGAAAGGACGGAAAATCCTGCTGATCGACGATATTTTCACCACCGGCTCCACGCTCGCCGCCGCGGCGGAGGCGTTGCGGAAGGGCGGACCCGCCGGGATCCGGATCTTTACGATCGCGAGACGTTAAGCCTTAACGCCGAGAGATTTAAGTCTCAGGAGCGCCAGGAGGAACAGCGCCGCGACCACGGCGAAGGTGCCGCCGATGATCATCATGCTCCGGGCGGTGCCGCCTGTGACCGGAGGCGCGGAGACGAAGAGGTCGTTGGGTTCGGGCTTCAGAGCCAGATAGGAAACGGCGTTTTCGAGCTCTTCCACATCCATGCTGCCGATGACGCCGTCATTTTTCATCTCCTCATGGCGTCCGCCGGTGTAAAGACTTAAAGCCGCCGGGGCCCCGTCGAAGATCAGCAGCATGCGCCGTCCCTGCCAGAGAAAATCGCCGCTCCGGAGGATTTCCGATGCGGAGGAGGGGGCCTCCAGCAGATAATACCCGCTCCGCTGCTCCGGGAAACGCATCTCCAGGTTTCCGATGCCATTGCTGCTGCACGAAAGTTCCCCCCGGCAGAGAGTCAGCCAGGGCCCGTCGTCGGCGGGTCCGGCTTTCAGCTGGTACGGGATGACGAAGTCCCGGGCCCCGGTGGAAAAACTCAGCCGGTCGATCGGCTGGCGCGAGGCGGCAAAGATCATGAGCATCGAGCCGCCCTCCCGGCGAATATCGGCGAGACGGACGTTTTTTCTCCCCCGCACCGGGACGGATTCGGTTTTTTCGCGTGCGGTCCGCAGCGCCATCGGCGAGGCGACGGCAAGCGTTTCCCCGTCCCAGACGGTTCCGGGGGTCGGGGAGATCGACACCCGCAGCGCGGAGGTCTCCACGGGGGTGTCAAAATAGATGGTCAACGGCTGCCGGGGGTCCCGGTCGGGATTTCCGGCCACGGTGCGCCGGTTCACCACCGGCTGCCAGCCGCCCTCCGGAGACGCGGCTTCGATGGTGAACTGCCGTTCAAAGGCCCGGATGTCGGTGGTAAAGGAAAAACCGGTGACTCCGTCTGTGGATTTCTCAAGGGCCAGCTCCAGCACCTCGACGACGCTTTCGGCCTCTCCCGGCGAATACAGGCTGCCGTGAATTGTGACCGTCAGGGGAATGTATTCTCCTCCCTGCGCCGAACTCCGCTCCCGGCACCAGACCGCGCGGGCGGAAACCGGAACGCCGTCGGGAGTAACGGCGCACCAGTCGCGCTCCGGCATCTCCACTTCGGCAAAAAAGTCGGCGTCGGCCTCCCAGCAGCCCCGGGAGGAGCCGCCGGGATCGCCGGAACTCTGAAGTCTGCGCACCCAGGGAGACGCCGACACCCCGGACGAGGCCTCCGCCGCCTGCGGCACGGGGAAACATGCCAGAAGCGGCAGGAGCGCGAGCCCGGCCCGAAGTCGGAACCGGAAGGGAGCAACAGGATCCATGGACCGGTCAGTAGCGCTTCTGACGGCTTCTGGCCAGGACCCTGAGCCGCAGGGCGTTGAGTTTGATGAATCCCGAGGCGTCCTTGTGATCGTAGGCCTGGTCGCCCTCGAAACTGGCGATCTCGGCGTCATAGAGGCTGTAGGGCGAACGCCGTCCGTCAACGTGACACGCGCCTTTGAAAAGTTTGACCCGGACTTCGCCGGTGACGAACTTCTGGCTCTCGGTGATGGCCGCCTGGATCATCTCCCGCTCCGGAGCGAACCAGAAACCGTTGTAGATCATCTCCGAATACCGGGGGATGAGACTGTCGCGGAGGTGCATGGCGTCGCGGTCCATGGTGATGGTTTCCAGCCCGCGGTGGGCGGTCTCGAGGATGGTCCCTCCGGGGGTCTCGTAAACGCCGCGGGACTTCATGCCCACGAAGCGGTTTTCCACCATGTCCACCCGGCCGACGGCGTGTTTCTTGCCCAGGGCGTTGAGTTTGCGCATGATGTTGGCGGGAGAGAGTTTTTCGCCGTTGACGGAGACGGGGATGCCCTTCTCAAAGGCGATGATCACATTTTCCGGCTCGTCGGCGGCTTCGGTGAGGGGGCGGGTCATGACCGCGATCTCCTCGGGGAAGCTGTTCCAGGGGTCTTCGAGGATGCCGCCCTCGAAACTGATGTGCAGCAGATTGCGGTCCATGCTGTAGGGCTTTTTGGCGGTGGTGGACACCGGGATGCCGTTCTTTCTGGCGTACTCGATGAGGTCCATCCGTCCGGTGAACTTCCACTCCCGCCAGGGTGCGATGATCTTGATATTGGGATCGAGGGCATAGGCGGAGAGCTCAAACCGGATCTGGTCGTTGCCCTTGCCGGTGGCGCCGTGGCAGATGGCGTCGGCCTTTTCCTTATGGGCGATCTCCACCAGCCGTTTGCTGATGAGCGGACGGGCGATGGAGGTGCCGAGCATGTAGGTGTTTTCGTAGATCGCGTTGGCCTGGATCATCGGAAAGATGAAGTCGCGGGCGAATTCCTCGTTCAGGTCGTCGATGTAGCACTTGGAAGCGCCGGTGGCGATGGCTTTTTCCTCCAGTCCGGAGAGCTCCTCCTCCTGGCCGACGTCGGCGCAGTAGCAGACGACCTCCGCATTGTAAACTTCTTTCACCCATTTGACGATGACGGATGTGTCCAGTCCGCCGGAATATGCCACGACTACTTTCATGATCTGCGAACGCTCCTTTCAGAATTTTGTCGCTGCGGTTGTTCAAACCGCGGCCCGCCCCGGCACGGCAGGGGAGGGGCCGCGGCAAAAAACAGGCTTTATTTGTCCCTGTCAATTTGCTTATTTGAAAAAAAGCCGTTAAATTAATATATCGCCAACGTTTGAACCTTGCAAGGAATTCCGGCATGGAAAAAGTGTTTTTCTCCGAAATTGTCGATTATTTTGAATCCCTGGCGGCCTCCGGGGATGTTGTTTCCATGCCGGAAAAGGTCCGTGGGGAATTCTTCGGCAAAGTCGCACCGGCCGCGCGGACGTCCGCCCCGGCCGCCGCCGCGTCGGGGACGCCGCCGGAAGATCCGGAGAAGCTCCTCTCGGAGATCGCGGACGAAATCTCGAAGTGCCGCCGCTGTCCGCTCTCCGAAACCCGCCGCAACGTGGTCCCCGGAGAGGGGAACTGTCATGCCGAACTCA
>JAZMZH010000034.1:0-10069 GCA_045585875.1 Victivallaceae bacterium
GGGATGATCCCGGCGGTGGAGACGCTCACCGGGACTCCGGCAGTGCGCAAACTCATGGCGGAAAGAGATTTCTCCGGCTTGGAAGACCTGCTCCGGCAGAGCCGCGTCCCGGCGCTGCGGAGCTTCTCCCGGAGCCTGCAGGGTCTTGTGGAATCGGGCAGGGTTTCCCGGGAGGAGGCACTGGCCGCCGCGGACGCTCCGGACGAACTCGATCAGCTGCTGCGGGGGATGGAATCCGGCGTGGACACCTTCCGGGGGGCTCCCGGTCTGGAAAACGACACCGAGGAGGTGAATATGAAGCGACTCCTCCACTCGGCGGTCAAAAATCTCGCCAGCGATCTGATTTTGTCGGCGGGGACGCCTCCGACGCTGCGCATTGCCGGAGCCCTGTGTCCGCTGAACACCGCTCCGCTGTCGGGGAACGACACCAGACGGCTGCTCTTCAGCGTGCTGAACTCCCGGCAGCAGGCGGAATTCGAGGAAAATCGGGAGATCGACCTGGCATTGAGCGTGCGTCTGCGCCGCGGCGACGGCGAGATGGATCCCCGGGAATACAGGTTCCGGGTCAACGGCTTTTTTCAACGGGGCTTCGTCGGCGGCGCGATCCGGATCATCCCCGACGTCATTCCCTCCTGCGAGGAGCTGAATCTGCCGGCGCCGCTGGTCAATCTCACCTCCAAAAAACAGGGTTTCGTGCTCATCACCGGTCCCACCGGCCACGGCAAATCCACCACCCTGGCCAGTCTCATCGACCGGATCAACCGGGACACGCCCTGTCATATCGTGACCGTGGAGGACCCGATCGAATACGTGCATCACAATCGTGCCGCCATCGTCGAACAGCGTGAAGTCCACAGCGACACCGCGAGTTTTCAGAACGCGCTGAAATTCGTCCTGCGTCAGGATCCCGACGTGATCCTCATCGGCGAAATGCGGGACGCCGAAACCATGGCCGCGGCGCTGACCGCCGCCGAAACCGGGCATCTGGTCTTTGCGACCCTGCACACCAATTCGGCGGCGCAGAGCATCGACCGCATCATCGACAGCTTCCCGGCGCATCAGCAGAATCAGATCCGGATCCAGCTGGCGGCGACCCTCCTGGCGGTGGTTTCCCAGCGGCTGATTCCCAAAACGGACGGCAAAGGGCGGGTCGCCGCCTTTGAAGTCATGCTGGGCACTCCGGCGGTGCAGGCGCTGATCCGCGAGGGCAAGACCAGTCATCTGCAGAGCCAGCTGGAGACCGGTTCCAGAGACGGGATGATGACCATGGAGAAATCCCTCCAGATCCTCTACGGCTCGGGGCAGATCTCCCTGCGGGACATGAACGCCCTCACCCGTGAATTCAAACCGGTAAAGGAGTTTTTGTGAGAGAGATGCGCATCGGTTTCGGAAATGACATTCACCGCCTGGAGCCCGGGCGCAGACTTGTTCTGGGCGGCGTGGAGATCCCCCACGAAAAGGGCCTCCTGGGACACAGCGATGCCGACGTGGTGATCCACGCGGTCATCGACGCCTGGCTGGGCGCGCTGGCGCTGGGGGACATCGGAGGGTTCTTCCCGGACACGGACCCGGCTTACAGGGGCATCGACAGCAGGGAACTTCTGCGCCGGGTGCTGGTGCTTCCGGAGAGCCAAAAGTGGCGGCTGGGAAATCTGGATGTGACCATCAACGCCCAGCGTCCCCGGCTGGCCCCCTTTCTCCCGGCCATGCGCGCACTCCTGGCCGAAAGCTTCAAGTGCGGCGTCGAGCGGGTTTCGATCAAAGCCAAAACCGGGGAGAAACTCGGTTTCGTGGGGCGCGAGGAGGGCATATCCGCCGAAGCGGTGCTCCTGCTCCGTCCGGCGGGAGAGGAGGAGTCCTGATGCGGCTGGCCTTTGCGATTTTCCGTTACTTCCCGTTCGGGGGGCTGCAGGGCGACATGCTGCGCTTCGCCCTCTGCGCTTCCGGGCACGGCTGCGAAGTCGTGATCTTCTGCGACCGCTGGAGCGGCGAAAAACCGGATTCTCCGGGAGTGACGGTCCGGGAACTGCCGGTGCGGGGCTGGAGCAACCACGCCCGGGCATGGAGTTTTGAAAAACTTTTCCGCAGGGCGGCGGCCGCGGAACACTTCGACGCCACCTTCGCCTTCAACCGCATCGGCGGCTGCGACTACTACTTTGCCGCCGACAACTGCCTGGCCGGCATCTATCGGGAAAAACACGCGGAGCCGCTTTTGAAACTGCTGCCCCGCTACCGGATCTTCCTCGCTCAGGAGAGGGAAGTTTTCGCGCCCGAAGCCTCCACGGTCATTTTCACCATCGCCGATCAGCAAAAACCGGATTATCAGAAATATTACGCCACCCCGGACGCCCGCTTCGTCCCCCTGCCCCCCGGGGTCCGGCCCGAGTGCCGCCGTCCCGAAGAATCCCTCGCTTCCGAGATCCGCCGCCGTTTCCGTCGGGAGATCGGGGTGCCCGAGGACGCGGTGATGCTGATCACCGTCGGCGCCAATCTCAGGCTCAAGGGCGCCGACCGGGCGCTGGAGGCGCTGAAAAGTCTGCCGGAGAATTTCGTGCTCGTGCTGGCCGGAAACTGCGATCCGGGGCTGGCCGCTCCCGTCGGCGATCCCGCGGCGGAAAAGCGCATCTTCCGGCTGGGCCCGTGGCGGCGGATTCCCGAACTTCTTTTTTCCGCCGATCTCATGATCCATCCGGCGCGGGTGGACGCCACCGGGAGCGTGCTTCTGGAGGCTCTGGCGGCCGGACTGCCGGCGCTGGCCACGGATGTCTGCGGCTTCTCACGGCAGCTGGCCGAAGCCGGGATGCCGGTGCTGACCGGGGGATTCACCCCCGCAAAGCTCCGGGCGGGAATCGCGGAGGCGACGGCACGTCTCCCGGAACTGCGGAAACGGGCTCTGGAATACGCGGATGGGCACGAGATCTTTCAGCGCTACGAAAAAGGCATTGCGTTTATCCTGCGGCGCAGCGCCGCTCCGTAACCGCCCTCACCAGCCGCAGCCGACCCAGATGCTGAAAAATTCCTCCACTCCGGAAGCATCGTCGATGATCCGGAGCTCTTCCACGGAAGCGCACAGGCTGTGGCGGTAAATCACCAGACGGCCGCCGGAGGCGACGAAATCCCTGGACATCTGCGCCACCTCCCGGATGTAGCGTATGGCGCCGCGATCGGCCGCGGCGGTCACATCCTCCAGGCTGATGGGCATGAGGGGACGGCAGCAGAGGCCGACGATGGCGCCGCGGAGATCGGTGATGCGGCGGTTGTGTTCGCTTCTGGCGCTCTCCTCGCAGCGGGCGGCTGCGGCGCAGGCGCCTTTCAGTTGCTCGAAGAGGTCCCGGAGTTCGGGGCTGTGTCCGGCCAAAGTGAAATTTTCCATAAGAAACCTCCTCTCTGTCTGATATGAAAAATCTTCTTTATCCGATTATACACTTGAAAAAGAAATATTGCAAGTTTTTTTCGATTTTTATTTGCACAAATTCCTGTTTCTGCTATATTTCATCAGCAACAGGGTTTTCTGCTTTCCAATCAAGAAAGGTTTTTGCAAAATGAGCAATTATTCGGAACTCAAAATCTGGTTTTCGCCCACGCCGCTCGGCGCCAAATCGTGGAAACTGCTCATGGGCTCGGGGATCCTCTACCTCGCCCTCGGCGTGATCATGCTCGTCTGGCCGAAAAAATCCGCCGCCGTCCTCCTGACGCTGCTGGGAGCCGCGGTCCTGATCTTCGGCCTGGAAATCTTCATCTCGGCCATCCGCAGCAAAGCCGGGAAACTGGCTCTGATCCGGGGGCTCTTCTGGCTGATCGTCGGAGCGCTGATCCTGGCCTCGCCCTGGCAGACGGCGATCCTGCTCTCCGTGATGGTGGGGGTGTGGATGATCTTTTCGGCGGTGGATCAGCTCTTTACGGCCGCCATGGCTCCGGCCGGGAGTTTCGGCAAGATCGCTGTGCTGGTCTCCGGGATCTTCTCCCTGATTTTCGGCGGGATGGTGATCGTCTTCCCGCTGCTGGGGATCACCGTCATCGAACTTCTGCTGGCCCTTTATCTGATCATCTTCGGCGTGTTCGCGATTTCCGGGGCCAGCGCCATGCGCCAGCTCCGGTGATCCGGGAGGGTTTTTTCGCAAAAATCCCTTTCCGCCGTTTGCTTTTTGCCAAAGTGGATGTATTTTAATAGGCGTGGATGCGGTCGGGAGTCTTTCCGGCCGCGGACGCAATGGCGAGCGGGGGAGTAGCTCAACTGGTTAGAGTGCCACCCTGTCACGGTGGATGTTGCGGGTTCGAGTCCCGTCTCTCTCGCCATTTTTTTACCGCGTAACAAGCGGGGGAGTAGCTCAACTGGTTAGAGTGCCACCCTGTCACGGTGGATGTTGCGGGTTCGAGTCCCGTCTCTCTCGCCATTTTTATTTCCGGGGCCGGAAAACTCCCGCCGGGGCTCTTCGGACCCGTCAACCGGGCGGTACTGTCAAAAACAGCGGCGCCGAAAGACGCGCCGAGCCTTTCGGCAGTACCGACAAAAGGAAACCATCATGCCCGAAGAAGCCGCTGCCGTCCGTACCCGTTTCGCCCCCAGTCCCACCGGATTCATGCATGTGGGAAATCTCCGCACCGCCCTTTACGCCTGGCTGCTGGCCCGGAGCCGGGGCGGCAGATTCATTCTCCGCATCGAGGACACCGATCAGGCCCGTCAGGTGGACGGGGCGGTGGATGTGATTTACGCCACGCTGGCCGCCGCCGGGCTGGATCACGACGAAGGGCCGGACGTGGGAGGGCCCTGCGGGCCTTACATTCAGAGTCAGCGCCGGGATCTGTACGGCGAATACGCCCGGCAGCTGGCGGATCAGGGGGACGCCTACTACTGTTTCTGCGGACGGAGCGAAACGGAGAGCGAGGACGGCGGGGAGGCGAAGCCCGACAACACCCCCTGCCCCTGCCGGGAACTGGACCGGGAGGAGGCCCGCCGGAGGGCGGAGAGCGGCGAACCCTTTGTCATCCGCCAGAAGCTGCCCCGGAGCGGCGTCACCTCTTTTTCGGATTCGGTATTCGGGGAGATCGCGATCGAAAACAAGGTGCTGGACGATCAGATCCTGCTGAAGAGCGACGGACTGCCGACGTATAATTTCGCCAACGTGGTGGACGATCATCTCATGGGGATCACCCATGTGGTGCGGGGATGCGAATACCTCTCCAGCACGCCCAAGTACAATCTGCTCTACAGGGCCTTCGGCTGGGAAATCCCCGTATACGTCCATCTGCCGCTGATCATGGGCCGTTCGGAGGACGGGACGGTGGCCAAGCTCTCCAAGCGCCACGGATCGGTCTCTTTTGAAAACCTGATGCAGGAGGGGTATCTGCCCCGGGCGATCATCAACTACATCGCCCTGCTGGGGTGGTCGCCGAAAAACGACCGGGAACTCTTCTCCCTGGATGAGCTGTGCGAAGTCTTCAGCACCTCGGGCCTCAACAAGGCTCCCGCGATCTTCGACTACGGCAAGCTGGCGTGGATGAACGGGGAATATCTCAAGGCTCTGGAGCCCGCGGATTTCGCCGCCCGCGCCCGCGGGTTCGCCGTCAATCTGCCGGAGGGTTCGGAGCTGGAGAGCCGCTGGCCGGCCATCGCCGCGCTGCTGCAGAGCCGGGTGCAGAAACTGGACGAAATTCCGGAAAAAATCGCCTTTCTGGTCCGGTGTCCGGCGTTTCCGGCGGAACTCTACTGCCACAAAAAGAGCAAATGCGATCCGGAAAAGGCCGCGGTCATCCTCCGGGAGATCCTTCCGGAGTTTGAAGCGCTTGCCTCCTGGAACGCCGGGAGCATTTTCGGAGTGATCGAGCATTACGCCGCGAGCCGGGAACAAAAGACCGCCCTCCCCGCCTGGGCGGTGCGCATCGCCGTCTCGGGTCAGGCGGTCACTCCGGGAGGGCCGGGGGAGATCATGGAGATTCTCGGGCGGGAGGAATCCCTCCGCCGGATGGGGAATGCCCTGAAAAATCTGGAATAATCCCCGCCCGCGGCTGGGATTTTTCCGAAACCGTGCTATTGTATAGAGAGACGGTCCTGCCCGAATTGCCGCCATGCTTTCGGCAGCGCCGTCGTGAGACGAAAGGGAGCGGGGGATGCCGGAATTTTCTTCACAGCGCTTTGCGGAACTGACCCAGCTGAAGGGGTCGAGGACGGTTTATGCCGAAACGCCGGACTCGGCGGTGCTGGAGAGTTTTGAAAATCTCTATCAGGACCGGGATTACGTCATCGAGTTCGACTGTCCGGAATTCACCTCGCTCTGTCCGGTCACCGGGCAGCCGGATTTCGGACACATCCGCATCCGCTATGTGCCGGACAAGCGCTGCGTGGAGAGCAAATCCCTGAAGCTCTTTCTGTTCAGTTTCCGCAATTTCAACACCTTTCACGAGGAGGTGGTCAACCGGGTGCTGGACAAGGTGGTGGAGGCGGTCGCCCCCCGCCGTGCCGAAGTGATCGGAAATTTCTTCCCCCGCGGGGGGATCGCGCTGAATATCAAGGCAACTTACGGAGATGCTGTGGATGAGTAAGAAATATGATTTTATGGTCGTGAATCCCGAGGGGAGCGTGACCGATCCGGCGGGATTCCGGGCGTCCGGGATCACCTGCGGACTGAAGAAAAGCGGCAACCCGGACGCGGCGCTGGTGGTGAGCGACTTTCCGGCGGCTTTCGGCGCGGCCTTCACCAGCTGCAAGTTTGCGGCGGCGCCGGTGGTTTACGATCGCGGCCTGGCCGCAAAAACGGAATTCATCCGGGGGATCTTCATCAATTCCGGAAACGCCAACGCCTGCACCGGTCCCGAGGGGCTGGCCAACGCGGCGGCCGCCGCGGCCGAAGTCGAACGGCTTCTCAAGCTGCCCTCCGGGACGATTTTCGTGGAGAGCACCGGGCGCATCGGCGTGCAGATGCCCATGGACAAGATCATGGACGGCGCGGCCAAAGCCTGCGCCGGGCTTTCCGCCGACGGCGGGAGAGCGGCGGCGGAGGCGATCATGACCACGGACACGGTGAGCAAGCATTTGAGCGTCCGAGTGGACTTCGGCAACGGTTCGGGGTGCACCATCGGCGCCATGACCAAAGGGGTGGGGATGATCGATCCCCGGCTGGTGACGGCGCCCCACGCCACCATGCTGTGCACCGTCACCACCGACGCCAATCTCACCAGCGCCCAGCTTTCGGAGATGGTTTCCCGGTGCGTGGAGACGAGCTTCAACCGGATCACGGTGGACGGGGACATGAGCACCAACGACACGGTGGTGGTGATGGCCAACGGGGCTTCGGGGATGGCCATAGCCTCCGGTTCGGAAGCCTTCCGGCGTTTTGAAGCCGCGCTCGGCGAAGTCATGCGTGCTCTCGCCCGCAAGATGGTGATGGACGGCGAAGGAGCCACGAAATTTGTGGCGGTGGAGGTTTCCAACGCCGCCAGCGAGAGGGACGCCCGGCTCTGCGCCGAGGCGGTGGCCAATTCGCTGCTGTGCAAGACCGCCTGGTTCGGCTGCGACCCCAACTGGGGGCGGATCGTTGCGGCGCTGGGATATTCGGGGGCGGAGTTCGATCCGGCGCAAACCGATATTTTTTACGACGACATGCCGGTGGTCCGCGGCGGCCGGGATGCGGGGACGCCGGAGGAGGCGCTGGCCTCGGTGCTGGCCGGGCGGGAATTCACCGTCCGGATCGACCTCCACGATCCCCGCGGCGAATCCTACTGGGTCTGGACCTCGGACGTCTCTTATGAATATGTGAAAATCAACGCGGAATATCACACCTGATGATCCGAAGTGTAAGGGGGGACAGATGAGAATCGGCGGGTTTTTCCTCGCGGCGGCGCTCTTCGCCGCCGGAATGGCGGCATCGGGATGCCGGGCTCCGGTGGAACACAAATTCAGCAAACTTCCGGCGGAGGACATTGACGTGCTGACGGTATTTGCCGACGACATCGCCGTGCTGAAAAATCCCGAATATCCCCCCGGCGGCCTTGAAAAATACACGGCGGCCCGGCATATCGCCGAGGGCGTGGATTTCAGCTTTATCCGCAACGTCAGTACGCTGGACAACATTTTCGGGGCCCGGGACGCCCGGATCGCGGTGATGAGCACCACATCTCAGATCATCGCCTTTCATTACGAATACGAGGGAAAGGTGGTGCAGTTCAATTTCTCCCGCAGCAAAAACCTGATCACCCAGTCCGCGGTGATCGTGGAGTGAAGCCGCGGCGGGCGTCAGAAACACACCATCAGGAAGTGGCATTTCCCCGTCTGCGGGTTATGCCATAAAACATACTCGATCTCAATGACACCTTTGCGCTTTACTTCCGCAACGTAGCAATCGGAATCCTTGCGGTCTTCGAGATTCCACCATTCGATCGAGTCCGGGAGGAAATGCCATACATCATCGCCCGCAGAGGGATCCGTCTTTTTCATCTTCTTCTTTTCGATGATCTTCGCGACCGTTTCGGGCGTCGTGGTGAACTTCACGCAGTAAAGCGGATCGAGTCCGGGAAATTCATCCGCATAAGCGAAGACATCCTTGACGCTCGAATCTGCGGCAAGGTCCGTTGCGATCTTAAACACCTTTCGATTCGCCTTTGCATCGGGATGTTCCAAATCGTAATCCGTGCACCCCGCCGCGCAAATCAGGAATAAAGGGAGGAGACAATAGAACATTTTTCTCATCGAGCATCTCATTTTTATCTCCCATAATATAGCACATCTCTGGGGAAAGCAATCTCACCATTCATGGCTCCCGCCATCCGTACCGATTTCGCTCCCATGTGCAATGAACTGTTCCATCATCCGTGTTGCCGAGCGGATGCGAAAAAGGACTGCCGCGTCCCTTTCGCAGAGATTTGCGGCAGTCCCTTTTCAGATCCCGGATGAGGCTCCGCCCCGGAAGTTCCGATCAATCCCACTCCAGAAGCACCACGGACATCCCGGGCAGACGGATTCTGCCGTCGGACTGCCACAGGGCTTCGGTGGGGATGAAGACCCGGGAAGCGTCCAGCACCGTGCAGCGCGGACGGCCGGAAACGCCGGAGGCGGCGATTTCCACGAACCGCTCCCGCCCGTTGACGTTGGTGATGAGCATGGCGCATCCCCCCTCCCCGGCGGCGGCCAGGGCGTAGACCTTATCGCTCTCCGGAGCCGAACATGCCGCCTCGCCGCCGAGACGGTAGAGGGTGTTGAACATGCGAAACACATAATAAGTTTTGGAAACGGTTTCGCCGGGGAAGTAATAGAGCCCGCCGTAGTGCGATCCCGCCTGGGCGTCGTAGTACATGGCCTTGGCGAGTTTCGTCCTCTGCATGGTGCAGAATACGGAGGCGACGAGGGTCGCGCCGGGCATTTCCCGCTGCATGTCGAAGCGGTTTTCGATCGACCAGTCCATGTAGTTCCACTCGTCCAGGATGATCTCCACGTCTCCGAATCCGTATTCGGCGAGCTTCCTCTCCGCGTACAGTTCGCACTTCATCAGGCTCTCCGCCGTCCGCGGGTAGTAGTGCCAGCTGAAGAAGTCGAAGGGCGCCCCGCTCTCCCGGGCAAACTTGAGAAACGCGTCGAAGAAGGTCAGAAAATACCGGAACTTCGGCACTTTGGCCGCCTCGTCGTTCTCGTAAGCGCAGAAGCCGCTGCTGGCGTAGCCGCCGATCCTGAGGTGCGGAAACTTCTCCTTAAGATAGGTCGCGGCCACCCGGTAGAGCTCGAAATACTGCTCCTGGCTCCCCTGCCACATGGACTGCTGCTCCGGCTCGTTCCAGATTTCCCAGTATTCGATGCCGTAATGAAATCCGTCGGCCCAGCCTTCATTGTAGTGCCGGATGACGCCCGCGCAGATCTTCGCCCACTTCAGATTGTCCCCGGGCGGAAAGATGCGCTGGGGCCGGATCTCGAAATAGTTTTCGATGGTCACGCCCAGCCGGTAAACGATCTTCAGCCCGGAAGCGATCAGCCCCTTCAGGTAAGCGTCGGTGAAGGAAAAGTCATAGGCGGCCGGATCCTCCGGATCGGCGTCGAAATTCCGGAAGATGTTGGGGATGTCCACCAGCATGTTGCCGCCGTACT
>JAZMZH010000035.1:0-14764 GCA_045585875.1 Victivallaceae bacterium
GTACGGCAGTTCGTCGGCCATGAATCCGGTCCGGCTGACCACTTCCCAGCCGAGGGCGTCCACAAACAGAAAAATTTCCAAATCGTACTTCATATCCGTCTCCATATTCCTGATCGTCACGGCAGAGGATGATACCCCGGCAGAGTTCTGAAATCCTCCGCCGGCACACGGGCAATCCACTCCGCCTCCGGCAGCTGCGGCCCGTTCAGCAGATACCCCGTCACCGCCGCCGCGGGGGCTATGGTCTCCCATACGCTAAATTCACTGGCCGCCACCGTCTCCTCCTCGATATTGCACCAGCGCCGCCATACCGGCAGCATCCGGGCGACGGCCTCGGCGCACCCGGCCTCGTCCAGACCCTCCTCCGGCAGCAGGGATTGCGCCGCCCCGGAAAAACTCTGATCCGGCCTGGCGGCGTAAAAAAGTCCGTAGGCCATTTTCACGGCATTGCGGTCAATGCCGTAAGTATTCCGGTACGGCGTGATCCCCGGGGTGAACTCCCGCAGACCGTCCGCTTCGGAGTTGATGTCCAGGAAGCACACGGGATAGATCCGTCCCAGACCGCTGGTCATGGAGCTGCCGGAGGGGTTGGCCCCGTTCTGAAAATCATTGGCCAGATACGCTCCGTCAAGATACCTCTCATCCCCGGTCAGGGCATGGGCGGCGATAAATGCCCGGGCCCGGCGGAGAGGATGACAAGTCCCCCAGCTCATGGTATGCACCCACCCCTCGTCCGCGCCGAACCAGGCGATCCGGTAGGGATAGCAGCGTTCCTGCCGGCGAAGCCACTTGTCCGCGTCGTCGATCAGGCTTCTGCGCCGGGCGGCGCGGAGATCGTCCAAAGCCTCGGAGGGAAAGTCAAAAAGCTCCATCTCCATCCAGAAAAGCGGCGACCAGCTCCAGGAATTCCGGCGCATGGCCTCCCCGGCCGCCTCGGCGTTCGCCTCGGCGACGCGCAGAAAAGCGGGATCGTCAAGGAGGAGAAACAGATTCAGACCGGCCTTTACCGTGAATTCCGGCGCGGGAGCCGGAGCCTCCCGGTAAAATACCGTCTTGCCGCCGAGGTGATATGTCCGGGGCCGGACCCGGCCCTCCGCCGTGGCGAATTGCCAGGCCCGCCGGGCGGACTCCGCAAATTCCGCGGCACGCTCTTCCGCTCCGGCCCGCTTCAGCGCCAGCGCCAGACAGGAGGCGTAAGCCGCGTACTCCATCGAACCGGCCCGGGTGGCGCAGGAGAGATAGTAGACCAGAGCGTCGGAATCGGCGGCCCCGTCCTCGGGTCTGGGGTGGCGGGTCGTCTCCACCCAGGTGCCGACACCGCCGTCCTCCTGCTGCATGCGGCGCAGATGCTCCAGTCCCCATGCCGCCTCGTCCAGGATGTCCGGGATGCCGTTTCCGCTCTCCGGGATGTTGAGCTGCCCGTCTATGAAATTCCCCGGCTTCATCAGATAAACCGCCGCGAGATCCCCGGTGATGCCCATGTGCTGGGGACGCCGGTCGAAATCGGCGGCGTCATGCCAGCCGCCCCCGGACAGGACCTCCCTTTTCCGGGGAGGATTGTCGGAGATCAGCTGAAAATGGTTCACCGACACGCTCTTGCCGTCGGCGGTGTGAAACCCGTAAGGACGGTCGTTCTTCCCGGAATTGTAATGACTGATGTCCGGCGGGAAAGTTCCCCGGACACATTCGGTGTGGCAGGCCCGGCGGACCCAGTTGGTATAAGGAGGCTCCCTGGAGATGCCGCAGCGCTGATGGTACAGGCCGCGGGCATGAATATAAAAAGCCTCCGCCATCGTCCGGTCGGAAATGCTGAAAACTTCGCTGCGCCCGACCCCGCCGACCTCCAGAAAGTAATCCCCGGGCCGGGTGCATCCGGAGAAATCCGCCTCCAGCACCTCCTCGCCCGTAAACGGCGCCCCGTTCGACGTCACCGGATCGTCGGGACGCAGCCTCAGCTCCCCGGAGAAAACCGTTTCGCCGCTCTCCGCATCCCGGAGGTGAAACTCCGCACCGTCCAGATGCCGGAGCTTCATCGGCCCCGCCGTACCCAGCCAGGCGCCCAGATACGCGTATTTCACCGCTCCGGGCATATAGCCGACCTGATTGATCTTGAACAGCAGAGACGGCTCCTCCATCCGCCGGACGAATTCGACCTCCTCGCCCGCCGGAAGCGTGATCACCACCCGCTCGCCTTCATTCAGCGGACGGCTGAGCTTCAGAAAAAGATAGTGCGCCGCATCGGCGTTGTGCGGGACCAGACGCACGCTGCCGTCCTCCCCGATGAAACGGGCCAAACCGACCGGGCTCAGCCAGAAGCCGGTTTCGACGACCTCGATTTCGCCCGCATCGGAAACGATGCCGATCTCGGGATCATCCCTCAACATTCCGACCGCGGCGGGACGGTATCGGAGGATCGCCTCGGTCGCCGAAATATGGAACCGGTATCTCACCGCCCAATCCGGCAATACGCCGCCCGCCCGGCTCCGACGCTCCGCCAGACGCTCCTCGAAGAGACGCCGCCAGGTCCCGGTGTAATCGCCGGTAAGCGCCAGATGCACCCCGTCCAGAGCCGTGCATTTCCACTCGGCCCTCGGCAGCGCTTCCCCGCCCCGGGCGGCGGCGGACAGCATCAGCGTCAGAAATGTTGCAAGCAGAATTCTCATCTCCGAATCATCCATGTCGCGGGCTTGCCGCCGGTCGCGCGCACGCCCTCACCCCGGCTCAACCCAGCAGTTTCCGGAACCGGTTGCGGAGCTTGTTCCGGAAACTCACCGGATAGCGGAGCAGACCGCACAGCCGCCGGTTTTCACGCTTGAGGCAGAAAGGCAGAGGCCCGGGCAGCTTCCAGCCCTGCCCGACGGCAAACTCGACCGCGCTCACGTAACGGTCAAAATGACGAAACGAAAACGGCGTCCACCCCATCCAGGGCTTGGGCTGCCCGATGAAGTGCACGAAAAGCTCCTCCGGATTCTTGTTGAGACGGTATTCCGCGGATACCCGGGGCGCCTCCGGGAAAAATGCCAGACAGCTGTTGAGCACCGATTCGTCCAGCTGGTGATAATATTTGAGCGAACGGTCCACCACTCCCACGTTTCCCTCCGGCAAAACCGCCGCCATCTGCTCATGCCATTTTTCCAGAAACGGCCGCGCGCTCCGGTACACCGAGAGCAGACACGCCGAACAGCTCCGGGTGATCGCCGGAGTTTCCCGCCCTCCGACATCCTCCCGCCAGACATTCAGCACGGCCCGGGGGATGCTGCGTCCGTCCTCGCCGTACATATAGCCCCGAAAGGCCATCGGCTGCTCCTCCGGACTCCGCATCCGGATGTGTATCTCATCCGGGGATTCCGGAATCAGCCGGGCCGAACAGTTGCCGACGAAAAATCCGTCGCTGTCCACCCAGGTGATGTATTCGCTCTCCGCCTGCATCATCATCATCGGCTTGCAGCAGGTCAGAGAACGGGGGAACCCGTCCAGGGAATAAAGCTCCACATTGCCGGGCTGTCTGAGAATCTCCGAAGCGGCGGCGTCAAACCCGCGGACTCCGGCCAGCACCGGCTCGTCCATGCCGTTCTGACGCATGGCGGCGATCATGAGAAACATCCCCCAGAGATAATTGATGTCGCCGGCGGTCACAACCGTGTTATTTTTCATAAGCTCCCTCCTTCGGAGGCAACGGCCGCGGCATCCTCCGCCTCCTCGGCGGCGACGAGCTCCCTCCAGTGAGTGTTCAGATAACTGAGAAACGCGAAGACGATCATCAGCCAGATGAAATTCATCTGCTGCTTCAGCACCCATTCCAGAATGGATTGCAGATAGATCCCGAACAAGCCCCCCAGCAGTCCCGCCGGGATGTAAAAATACCTGGTCCTGCGCAGCTTTTTCAGCAGCAGAAACGCGACGACCCAGTAGTACCACAGCCAGATCAGCAGCATCACCAGACAGGGGATGCCGCACTCCGACGCCACCAGCAGATAGATGGTTTCGACGATGCCGTCCTTATACTCCTCGGTGTAGCCCTTGCTCGGATCCCGGTGCTGGCTGTATTCGTAGGGGGGGTTGATCTTCACCCCCCAGTTGTTCAGACCCACACCGGCCAGAGGAGCGCTCTTGATCATATTGGACGCCGCAATGGCGAAATTCTTGCGGGTGGTGGCCGAGGATTCGGGCGCGTTCTGGAAACGGTAGATGACCGCCGGCATGAACAGCGTCACCACCACCGCGCCGATCAGCGACAGCGCGATGATCCAGTACGCCTTGCGGGCCGAAAAGACCTTGCGGACAGAACATGTCAGCGTGATGACCCCGGCCAGGGGATAGCAGAAAAGCGCCCCTCTGGAGTAGGTCCGGATCAGCGATGCCGTCGCCAGCGCAAACGCGACGAAGAATATCATGCCCCGGATTCCCCGGGCGCTGTTGAAGAAACGGGCGAAAAAAAGCGTCCCGGCGATAATCATGCACATGGCCATGCTGTTCTGATGGGGGAATAATCCGCGAACCTGATAATACCCGTTCAGATGCTCCTGCACCACCACCATGAAATTCACCGCCGTCACCGCCGCCATGCCGTACATGATGATGTCGAAGTCTCCGTCGCTGTAGCACAGATAACAGTACACCGTCAAAAAGATCAGGTACATCATCACCATCTTCCAAAATTCAAAAAAACAGTATCCGTAAAAGTCGGCGTTGGTGAGAGAGAAAAAGCAGAAGCAGAAATAAAACAGATAGAGACGGCTGCCCCAGTCCGGGAAAATCCGCACCTTGTACTTCAGAAAAACGAAGGTCGCCAGGATCACCGCCGCCAATATGTAGATCAGAGACACCTCCATGCCCCGGGAGGTGCCCCGATAATATTCGTCGGAGAAGAAGTTCAGCGCCGTGGCGTCGAAAAAGATCATCGGCACCGTCAAGCCCAGCATGGTCCATCTTATGAAGCGGCGCTCGCACATCAGCGTCACCGTGACGGGCACGGTCGCCAGCAGCGCGGCGATGAAAAACATGTACTTCATATTACAGGCCGGTGCCCAGCGAAGTGGCCCATGCCGCGGGAGTTACAATCATGTTGATGAGCTGCGCAGTCGGCATCAGCTTGCGGATGAAGACATTGTACTCGGAAATGCCGTCCCTCGGCACATAGACGATATCGCCGGGCTCCAGAGGCACGTTGCGTTTGCGTCCGCACAGGATGCCGTCCAGATCCACCTTGTACATGTGGGGATGGTTCAAACCGCCGCGGATGATGATGACGTTCGGCCATCTGGTTTCCTTGACCCAGCCGCAGATTGCGAGAAATTCCAAAAGCCCGGTATTGCGGGTATACATCTGCCGCTTGGGTTCATTCACGTCTCCCACCAGATAAAGCATCTGGTCCTCCCGGGCGGCCACATAAATGTAGTCGCCCTTGCGCAGCAGCATATTGTCCGGCACCCTCCCCTTTTCAATGGCGCTGCTGAAATTCACGGGGATGATCATACCGTCCCGGACGAAAACCGAATTATCAAGATCCGCCATCGCCACGCTCTTGCCGTCATACATCTGGACGCTGCTCCCGCCCGCCTTGGCATAAAGGTCGGCCAGCCGCATCCCGTTGAAAATTTTGTAGACTCCGGGCGAATTCACCGCTCCGACGATGGTGGCGGTCTCGGAGGAAATCTCGGAGGGAGTGACGCCCACTTTCGGATTTTTGATGTATCTGGCCAGCATCTCCTCGATGGCCCCGGCAGCCTCCTCCAAGGTCAAACCGGCCAGCTTGATCTGTCCGACCAGCACCATGCCGATATAACCGTCGGGGGTGATGAGAGTCTTTGTGGACAAGTCGGGATGACCGTAAACAACGATCTCCAGAGAATCTCCGGCATTGAGCCGATAGACGGATTCCCCGGCTTCAGCATTCTCAAACTTCTCCAGTTCCCGGAGCCGCTCGGTCTGATACTCCGCGGCGACAACGGACTCCTCCAGGATGGCGTCCGCCACGGGCTGCAGCTCCGGAACATCGTCGTATACGCTGTTGTAACAGCCGGAAACGGTCAGCATGACCGCCGCCGCCAGCATATTGATTCGATTGAACAGTCTCATTGTAAAACCTCGATATTTTTTTCCTTCCGGTCGAATTTGCCGGACAGAATCGTCCTGATCGGCAGTTGGATCTCCTCGCACAGGGTCATCACGGCCCGGAGATGACGCCGCGGCGTCTTGCCGGCGCCGACCGCCAGCAGCAGACTGTCGCATATTTTGCCCAGTTGAGTCGTGATCATGCTGTTCCGCGGTGAAGCATAATGCCTGATGACGATGAGATCATAGGTTTTGCGGAGCGTCTGGAGATCAATGCGGAGCAGTTCGAGCTCCGACGGAGAGAGAAAAATCTTGCTGGCCACAGGGAGAATGCCGCGGTTTCCGGAATACACGACGATGCCGGTGTCCTCACATTCGGCGGACATGGTTTCGTCAATGTCGCCGGCCAGCACCATATTCAGCAGCAGCATACGTTTCCCGGCCATGGCGTAGTGCCACTCCAGCGTCTCGAAAAACGACGGTACGACCCGGCCGCCCCGCAGCGCTCCGGAAATCATAACATGGGATTCGCCCACAGCGGCAATGAAACGGCTGCAAAGTCCGCTGAGGATGATCTTTTTGGAAGCCTCGGAGGGGAAATGGTCTTCGGAATCCGGCATGGAGCCGAGATAATGCAGCTCTTCGAAAAGAGTCAGCTCCCTGGCCCCCTCCACCCGGCCGAAAAAATACTCCATCAGCACCATGAACGTCGCCAGAAACGCGGTGAGAGCCAATGCGATGAAAAGCCCTATCGCCAGATTGTTCTTGCGGAGCGGATTCTCGCCGTATGCCGTTTCCGCCCGCTCTCCGATAAAGAGATCGTCCTTCACCAGCAGGATCAGATACTCGATGTCGGCGCTCGAGGCATCCAGATTGCTCAAAGATTCCAGCAGGCTTACCCGCTGCTGCTCAAGCTGTCGGACCTTGGGCAGGATCTCGCTGATGCCTCGGAGTTTGGCGTCATTCTCCATGATCTCCTCCTCCAGCACGAGCATGTCCTCCTGCTTGTCGGCCAGCTGCTGCTTGAGTTCACGATACTCTCTGTTCAGCCGCTCCGAGGTCTCCATGTTGTCAATATCCTCGGGAGAAATACCTTTCCCGTTCAGGAATTTCTCGAAGTTGCTGCTCAAAACCCCGCGCCTGGAGATCAGCGCCTGCAGCTTGGGATTTTCCTCGGTGTACAGCTCTTCGGCCACCAGAATTTCCCGGTCAAGCTGCTTCAGCGCGCTCTGAAACTCCCTGATCTCCTTTTCATATTCCCACAATCCCGGATTGACCGACGCCAGCTGCGCTTCCATCCTCTCGCAGCGCTCGGCAGTGGCCCTGATGCTGAAACTGAGCCTCGTCTTCGCTTCCTGCTGCCCGCTGACCGTTACGCGCAGCCGCTCGTAGTCCTCCTCGGGAGAAATGACCTCCAGAGGCACGAGAAGCTGTTCCTTCTGAGAGTTGATCTGCTGGATCTGCTTGAACACATCCTGCTTTTTCTCCGCAAACAAATCCCGCCATCTGCGCAAATCGTTGGTCCGCTCCTCGGTGTACTCGCGGATGCATACTTCCGCAAAGGAATTCACTCCGGCGATGGCCTCCGTCTCGGTAGGAGCATAGAGAGTGACGGTATAGCTGTTCGGCTGCTTCTTCCGGTCATGAAAAATGGAGATGACCCCCTCCCCCGGCTCTTCGCCCTCCGAACGGAATTTATTGACGACGGTCTGACGGTTCAGCAGCTGCAGGATGTACCGGTCGTCGCAGGCCTTGATCAGCTTCGTCTCCTTGGGATAAAAATGCAGGGTCACCTGCGAGAAATAACGTTCCGGCGACTCCACCACCTTGTAGTAAAGCAAGGCTATGGCCACGAACAGCGACGCCAGAAATATCCCCGTCAGCAGCCAGAGGCGCTCCGCCAGGATCGTCTTGACGAACTTGCGCAGCTGCCCCAGCTTCCTGAGCTGTTCCAATTCCTTTTCAGATAACTTTTCCATACCAGCACCACATACTTTTCAATGAAAAACCACGCGAAGCAAACGCAACAGACCGACAAGAACGATCGGAAAATTTCCCCCGCCGCGCATATTCGACATGCCGTACTTTCATAACCGTCTCCTCTCCCCTCTCAGTTGAATTCCGTCCAAAGTCCGTACAGATCGGACGGACACCGGAAATATCCGTCCGACGCCGCCAATTCCCGATACAACCGCCCCAGCAGGGACACCGTCGGGACGTCAAAGGCCCGGCCCAGAAACCGCCGCCCGTACCGGTGTTTCAGACGCCGCAGCAGATTCATGACCGAACGCTCGCCCCGGGCGCGCCGCCGCAGCCCCGCGCAAACCTCCGACACCGATGCTCCGGCGCCGGCAACTGTCTCCACGGCGGCCAGAAACATCCGACGGCAACCGCGCCACCGGGCGAGAGGATCCGGAGGCAGTTCCGGACGCGGTTCCGCCTTATAGCGCCAGGCGTCCCCGTACGCCGCCGCGAACTCCTCCGGCAAACCCGCTCCGCGGGCAAACTCCGGAAACATCTCCCGGCGACGGCAGCCGCTCCAGCTGTAGGCCCCGGCGGCCAGCAGCAGAGCGTCGCCGCTGCCCAGCACCGCCTTGTTCATATTCCGCACGATGAAATCCGGATCGTCCCGGCCCGTCAGGAGACGCTCCCCGGCGAAAATCAACCCCATGCCGCGGTTCAGCAGGAGCCTCGCCGCCTCGGAAAACGGCACCTCCGACGGTTCCAGCCCCGGAATCCAGTCGCGCAAATCCCCGCTCCCCCACACCGGGCGCCAGCCCCGCAGCAGCTCCTGGTACATCAGCGTACCGGCCACCCGGCGAAGCTCTCCGACCTCCTTCACCCGGCAGAAATCCACGTCGACACCCAGAATTCCGCTCCATTCGGAGGCCAGTCTGCCCGTTTCGGCGTCGATCCGACGCCGCTGCCGCAATCCGGCGCCCTCTGAAAAAACGAAGAAATCCAAATCGTTGTAGAGCCGGTCCCCGTCCGGAGTGTGCAGCACCCCGCCCTCGCCCCGGCCGTAACCGCCGCCCAGCGCCACGCATACGAGTCCGGGCAGACGGAGACCAGCCAGCTCGCCGGCAATCCCCTTCAGAGCGGAATCCACCCGGTCGGATACCTCCCGGCTCGGCACGATCGTGTATGAAAACCCGCTCATGGTCATTTCCTCTCCGCCCCGTCGGCGCCGTTCCGTTCCGACTGTTCGGGCATCACAAACATGCGTTTGATGAGACTGCCGAAACATACCGCGAGCACCAGCCGCAGACTCCAGTTATGGATAAAGAATTCGTCGTCGACGGCCTTTTGCTCCTCGGTGTCGCGGAGCGGCCACAGATCGGAATAACGGAACACATAATTCTGACTGCTCCGGCTGCGCCGTACCAGCTGACGTCTGCCGACGACCGCGGACCAATATTTGGGATAGACGTCGAAAAAGAACTGAAAGAAAGGCTCTTTGGCAAGCCACCTCCGGAAGGGCCGCGACAAAAGATACAGCGGCATCTCCGAAACCGCCAGCAGCAGCGCCGTCAGCGCGTCCGCGAGTCCGCGGCGGCTCAGCAGTTTCGACTTCAGCTCCCGCACCAGGCTGTCGTCCTCCAGGTCCACATACGTGCCGGAGAGAGGGTCGATCACCCGGCTGCCGTTGACGATCTTGCCGACAAAAGACATGTTGCTGCCGATATAGGTGTTTCCCATCACGATGGAGTGTTCAATCATGGTATTTTTCTCCACCAGCACGTTGCAGCCGATAATGGCTCCCTTTCTGATGGAAACGCCCCAATCGAGACGGACATTATCCTGAAGCACCACCGGCGCGCCGATCTTTCCGGCCGACATGATCGCCACGTTCGTGCCGATGCTGATCCCCTTCTCGCTTGAGTAGCCCGGCAGCACGTTGATGCCGGGGTCGTTCAGCAGATGAAAATTCACCTCAAACCAGTTCCTCAGCGTATCCAGACTGAGCATCGGGCAGCCCACCTCGTAAAACCTGCCGTCCCGCCGCACCCACGCTCCCGTGCCGGAAGATTCCCGGGGCGCCTCCACGGGACGCAGCGACGCAAACACCTCCTCCGGACTTTTCACATCCGGCAGAACAAGCCCCCTGACGATCAGCACATCATCGTCACCGGCAAAATCCCGATACTCTTCCAGCAGCTCGGGCACAGACCGATCCTCTCCCCCGTTGACATAGGAGAGCCGGAGCGACCAATACGACCCCGTGCCCAGTTTGGCCTCCAGATCCCAGCTGAAATTGCAGTCGGCGATCAGCACCTCGGAAACTTTCAGCTCGTAACAGCAGTCCACCGAACACCAGCACCAGCTCTTGCCGATGACGCTCAGCTCGGACGGCGAAAGATCGGGAAATATCTCCCGGCTCCAGAAATTCTTCGGCACCCAGGGATAAAGCAGCGCTTTCATGCTCAATACGCTCCTTTCCCGCTCAGGATCGCCGGCACCGTCTTAAGCAGGATCACAATATCGCGCCACAGAGTGCGGGATTTTATGTACTCCTTGTCCAGCTCCTCCTGTTTCCGGAAGGGAATATCGCTCCGGCCCGACACCTGCCAGAGACAGGTGATGCCGGGTTTTACGTTCAGACGCTTGCGCTCCTCCAGAGTGTACTGGCACACTTCACTCGGCAGCGGCGGCCGGGGACCGACCAGACTCATGTCCCCCAGCAGAACATTGAAAAATTGCGGCAGCTCGTCCAAACTGGTCCGCCGGAGGAATCGGCCGACCGCAGTACAGCGGGGATCCTTCTTCATCTTGAAGATCACCCCGTCGCCGGATTGATTGCTCTTCAGCAGCTCCTCCTTGCGCCTTTCCGCGTCGATATACATGCTCCGGAATTTGTAAAAACGGAAATGCCGTCCGAACTGCCCCACCCGTATCTGAACAAAAAAACACCGGACCGGGAGAGGTCGCCGCGATCAAGATCGCCAGCACGATGAAAAGCGGCAGGAGCAGCACCAGCGCAATCACCGAGAGCACGATGTCCATGGAGCGCTTCATGAAATAGCTCATCCGCACAGTAAACCGCCACACCCGCATCCTGGATATGGAACGGCCCCTGTCCGCCTGACGCTCGTTCAGTTCGTCCAAAACGCAGATCATTTCCGCGGAAAGATTTTCTTTCTTGCGGTCAGCCATCTCCATACGTCCTTCACTGTCAACACCCGCCCGGCTTTCTCTCCCTGCGGGAAATCACGAAAAACCGATCCCATCCCCTCCGGAATACTATAAACTTATCATGTTAATATATCACAATCTTAATATTTTACAAACCGAATTGAGAACGAAAAAAACAAAATTTTCACTGAAATTTCAAATATTGAAAATCTCTTCTCCCGATACAGTTGAGGCAATTTTCATTTTTCTTCGATTTCGGATCGGACGCAATTTTATGGCAAAAAAAAGTCGAAAACAGCCGTCCGGAATCCGCCCCCCGCGAAAACTGTCCCGGGAAAGAAAAAAAATATCGCCTTTTTGCCGTCGTGGATTTGCCATTTCATTTTGCCATGCTATCTTAAGCGAGACTCTAAAAAAACGGTTCGACATGACCAGACAACTGACCTCCAGCCTGGAAGACTATCTCGAGGCGATCGCGGAACTCATCGCCGTCGACGGTCACGCCCACACCAAGGAGATCGCCGCGAAACTCAATGTCAAGATGCCCTCCGTCACCGGCGCGCTGCGCCAGCTCAGCGATATGGGCTGCATCACCTACAGCGCCCACTATCCCGTGCAGCTCACCCCTCAGGGACGCATCGTGGCCGAACGGATCATGCACCGCCACCAGGTCCTCAAATCCTTCTTCTCCGGCATCCTGGGACTGCCCGCCGAAAAGGCATCCCGCACCGCCTGCCAGATCGAGCACCTGGTGGACGCCGACACCATCCGCAGATTCACACTCTTCTCCGACGCCATCTCCCGCAGACGCGACGCCGGAAACATCCAGACTTTTCTCACCGAAGCCATCGGATATCTCGCCGATCCGGAAACCGCCGACATGACGGTGATGAGCGAAGTGCCGGCAGGCGCCGCCGTGGAGGTGGTGAAGTTCGGCCGCAACCTCGGGGACCGGCTCCCGGTGAAGCCGCTCCCCGGCGACAGAATCGTCGTCCAGGGCCTCTCCCTGGATCAGAGCCTCATAAAATTCAGCCGCGGAGACGAGGACGGGGAGCTGCCCGTCGCCATCGCCGAAAATATCTGGGTCCGGCCCCTCTCCACCTGAGAGATCCGGAGCAGCCGATTCCGAAGACAGCCCATGATAAACTTCCTGAGAGCGCTTATCATACGCACACCGAGGGGCATCCTCGAGCTTTCTCCGGCAAAAGACCGTGCCAACGGCAGGACCGTGGTCCTCGTCCACGGCGTGCTGTACTACTCCGGCGCCATGCGCCGGGAAATCGGAGAGTTTCTGGCCGCCAACGGATATCGGGTGCTGATCTACGACTACCACTCCAGCCGCAGCGACATCGCCGGACACGCGGCGGATCTGGCCGATTTCCTCGCCGGGCTCCGCGAGCCCTTTCTGCTGATCACCCACAGCATGGGCGGACTGCTGGCCCGTCAGGCGCTGAATCTCAAACCGTGCCGCGCGGAATCCCTCCTGATGATCGCGCCGCCCAACTTCGGAAGCCGCCGGGCCGACTTCTGGATGAAGGCCGTCCCCGGCGGTGGCAGGATGGTGAAATCCCTCGGCGATCTCCGCTACGGCAGCGCCGGAAAAGCCGCCGAACTGCCGCCCGTGCCCTCCGGCATTCACACCGGCATCCTGGCCGCCGCGGAGGATTCCCAGGTGGAAATCGCCTCCGCGATGGGGGTGCCGCCGTCGTCAGTGGCCAGAGACGGATACGAATTCGCGGTAGCCGCGGGAAATCATATTTCGGTCATGCGCCGCCGGGACGGCAGACGCAAAATATTGCGTTTTCTGAAAAGCGGCAAATTTTTCTTAAGTTGATGCTTGACTTTTCAGATATTAAAGATATATTTCAGCAGGAGTACGGAGCGTGAATTTTCCGGAAAAGGGGGAGAAAGAACTCATGAGCAACAGCAACGAACTCAGGGTAAGATTTTCGGAACTCATCCGAAAACAGCTTAAGGCGTCGGGGATCAAACAGTGCGATCTCGCCGCCAATCTCGGAGTGTCTCCGTCGGCGGTGTGTCAGATGCTCAGCGGAGCCACCATGCCGCAGATACGCCATCTGGAGGCCATCTGCGAGCTCGCCGCCATCCCGGCGGAAACCGCTCTCGAGCTCCGCAGTCTCCGGGATCAGATCCGCTCCGGCAACACCGAGATCAAATCCGTCCTGAACCGCATGATCCGCACCTACCGCGAAGGCAAAGGCTATTCTCTGGAAAAATTGGCCGGGCTCACCGGAATCCCGACGGAGGAGCTCCGCATCCTTGAAGAGTGCGCCAGCGCCTTTCCCACCGCGGATCAGTGCAGCCGACTCGCCGACAGGCTGGATTGCCAGCCCCGGGACCTGATGCTGGCCTCCGGCACGCCGGAACTGCTGGCCGAGGGGCGCCGACCGGTCCAGGAAGACGGGAACTTCACCGGCGACGTCGCCCTCTCCGAACCCCGGACCGGTTATCGGGCCGAAAATGAAAATGCATACCTGCCCGAAATTCCGCTCAGGCTGCTGCCGACGGCTTACGATTTCAAGAGCCGTGAAGCGATACGGCTCCATGCGGAAAAGTTCGTGATTTCCCGGGAGCTGCCGGACGACTGCGTCATCGTCCATGCCCCGTCCAGGGATTTCGGGATGCCGGCGCGGGGGGAAATCCGTCTGGTGATACGCCGGAATCAGCCCAGAAAACATGATTTCGCCATGCTCCGCGACGAACGGCGCGGACGCTGGATGCTGGGCATCATGCAGCCCTACCGCATCGTCAACGGATTTGACGGGACCTCCCTGAAGGCCTCCAATCAGGCGGCAATCTGGAGCGTGGTGAGAATCCTCATGAATACGGAACCGGATCAATGACGGACGGCACTGCAACAGGCGGCGGCTTTGAATTTCGGCGCGACCGCGAAAAAGACGAAGCGGATAATTTGAGCGGGGCCGCTCGCGGAGCAGCCGCCGGCAATGCTCCCGTTTCGGAGTTCGGCGGGACGCCGAAAGACACGACGGGCTCTTCAGACGGCAGAAACCGTATCGGAGGCTGTTGCGGCTGCGGATGTCTCGCAGCCGCGGCGTTTCTGGTGTGCCTGATGCTCTTTTACTGGCTGCTGCTCCCGCCGCTGAACTGGATCACCGGAGGATTCTTCTGCTCCGGGGATCTCTCCGAGGAGGCCGCCGACAGCCGGTGGCTTCAAAAGGAAACCGCCTCCGGCTTCCTCCCCGGTCTGGAGGATGAGCTCCGTGACGAAGAATACCCGATACCTCTGCCGCCTCCCCCGGAGCCGGTCATGCCGGTTTTCGACCGCTGAAAGGGGGACTCCGGTATGGCAGGTCTGAAAATTCAGGGCAGAGCCCGGCTCGGGGGGGAAATCACCGTCAGCGGCAATAAAAACGCCGCCCTCCCCGCCATCGCCGCCTGCCTCCTCACCGACGAACCGGTGGTGCTGCGCAACGTCCCCGACATCCGGGACGTGCGGGCCATGCTGGAGATCGCCGCGACGCTGGGAGCGCAAACCGATTTCGCCAACAATACCGTAACCATCAAAGCCTCCGGCCTGAACCGCGCCGAAATTTCG
>JAZMZH010000036.1:0-4482 GCA_045585875.1 Victivallaceae bacterium
CATCGCCGGAGAGGACGCGGTGCTGGAATTTTCCGGCTCCGGGGCCGGGGCGCGGCTCACGGGCTCCGGGACCGTCCTCCTGCCGGAGCGCTGTCTCGGCAGGAGCGGGATGATCCGCCGGGAGCTGGAACTGCTCTGCCGGAGGCTGGTCCGGGAGAGGGTTTTTCCGGTGCTCCGGGCGATGGCGGAGCGTCATGACATGCGCGTCTGCGGTCTCCGTGTTTCGGGGGCCGCGAGACGCTGGGGATCGTGCTCGGCGGGGCGGAACATCGCGCTGTCGTGGCGGGTGGCCAGACTGGAGGCGCCGCTGGCGGAGCTGATCGCGGCGCACGAGCTGGCCCACCTTAAGGAAATGAATCATTCGGCGGCCTTTTACGCCGAACTGGAACGGCTGCTGCCGGATTGGCGGCAGCGGCGAAACCTGCTCAGGGAGAAACGCTGGAGATATGCTGATTGGTGAATTGAAGAGCCGTCTGGTGGACACCGCCCGGATCAACGCCTGGGTGGGAAACGAACTGCTGAATCATCCCGAACTGGCTCAGGCCGAACAGGAGATCATGATCGCCATCGCCGGAGAGGTCGTGAAACGCCGGGAACTGTCGCCGGATGACGTGGTCAATCTCTTCACTTTCGTCTTCGGCAAATCCTGCGAGGCGGTGAGCCTCTGGCTCAACAATCAGGCCCCGGACACTTCGATCAGCGGACTTTTTTCCTCCTCCATCCCGGTTTACGCCGCGGAGGGGCTGCTGGCCATATTCCGGGAGTGCGAATTGCCCCGGACCTTCGCCGGGGAATTTCTCGCCGCCCGGCTCGAGGGGGACCCGGTGCTGAATATCATGTCGGTATTGAACCTGATCTGGCAGCTGGGGGTGCACATCGCCCTGGCCTCCAGCGGTCAAGGCGAGTGACCGCGCCGGGCGTCCGCCGAATCCGGTCCGGCTGTTTGAAAAATTCCCGTTCCGGCTGTATATTATGAAACGACGTTCACGGCAGCAGCTCAACCCTTCGGAATAACAGACCATGTCCGCTCTCGCGCAGATCAGAAACTTTTCCATCATCGCCCACATCGACCACGGCAAGTCCACCCTCGCCGACCGGATGCTGGAGATCACCGGCACCGTCGAGGCCAGGGACCTCCAGGATCAGCTCCTGGACGGCATGGACCTGGAACGGGAGCGGGGCATCACCATAAAATCCCACCCGGTGCGGATGAAGTACCTCGCCCGGGACGGCGCGGAATACGAGCTGAACCTCATCGACACCCCCGGACATGTGGACTTCTCCTACGAGGTCAGCCGCTCCCTGGGCGCCTGCGAGGGCGCCATCCTCCTGATCGACGCCACCCAGGGCGTGCAGGCCCAGACCGTCGCCAACGTTTCCCTGGCCATGCGCCAGCGCCTCCGCATCATCCCGGTCATCAACAAGATCGACCTCCCCGCCGCCGATCTGGACATGTGCCGCACCCAGATGGAGGAGATTCTGGCCATCCCCGGAGAGGAGGCGCTGCTGGTTTCGGGCAAGACCGGCGAGGGCGTCCGGGAACTCCTCGAGGCGGTGATCGAACGCATCCCCGCCCCGGCGGCGGAACCGCCGGAAACCGGGACCCGGAGCCTGATCTTCGACTCCACTTACGACACCTTTCGCGGCGTGGTCATCTACGTCCGGGTCTTCTCCGGGAGTTTCGCCCGGGGCGACCGCCTGCGGCTCTTTTCCACCGGTCTGGAGAGCGAAATCAAGGAGGTGGGATTCTTCAGCCCGGAGATGAAGGCGTGCGCATCCCTGGAGGCCGGCGACGTGGGCTACATCGTGCCCAACATCAAGAGCCCCTCCGACACCCGCATCGGGGACACGGTTTCCACCGTCGCCGATCCGGCCAAAACCGCCCTGCCGGGGTTCCGCGAATCCCGGCCCATGGTCTTTTCCGGCATCTACCCCATCGACACCGCCGACTACGATCAGCTGAAGTTCTCCATGGGCAAGCTCCAGCTGAACGACGCCGCCTTTCAGTATCAGAGCGAATCCAGCGCCGCTCTCGGTTTCGGCTTCCGCTGCGGTTTCCTCGGCCTGCTCCACATGGAGATCATTCAGGAACGGCTCCGCCGGGAATACAACATGGACATCATCGCCACCTACCCCTCGGTGATCTACCACGTCTACATGGACGACGGCACCATGAAGGAGGTGGACAACCCGGTCTTTCTCCCCGATCCCGCCGGGATCGACCGCATCGAGGAGCCGCTGATCAACGCCTCCATCATGACCCCGGTGGATTACATCGGCGACGTGATGAATCTGGTGATGAGCAAGCGGGGCGTGTGCACCCGCACCGATTCGGCGGACGCCGGACATGTCATCATCACCGCGGAACTGCCCATGCACGAGATATTGATCGACTTTCACGATAAGCTGAAGTCCCTGACCCACGGCTACGGCAGCATGGACTACGAACCCGCGGGCTACCGGGCCGGGAAACTGGTGAAACTGGACATCCTGGTCAACGGCGAACCCGTGGACGCCTTCAGCTCCATCGTCCACGCCGACATGGCCTATGCCCGGGGCCGTCAGATCTGCGAGCGGCTGCGGGACGCCATCCCGCCGCAGATGTTTCAGGTGGCGATCCAGGCGGCGGTGGGCGGCAAGATCATCGCCAGGGAGAGCATCCGCCAGCTGCGTAAAAACGTCCTGGCCAAGTGCTACGGCGGCGACATCACCCGCAAGCGCAAACTCCTTGAAAAACAGAAAGAGGGCAAGAAGCGCATGAAGGCCATCGGACAGGTGAATATCCCCCAGGAAGCCTTTGTGGCGGTGCTGAAGAACAATGAAGCGGATTGATTCATTCCGGGCCGGGTTCCGGCTCTTCCGGCTGCGCCGCCGGGCCCGAAAAGCGGGCCGGGCCGCTTCCGCCCGCCTCCATGAGTGTTCGGACATCCTCTCCGGGGAGCAGCGGCGGGCCATGGAAAACCTGGCTGCCGAGGCCGTGCGGCTCTCCCGGCTCGACGACGCCGGCGCCATCGCCGCGCGGCTGGAAAAGTTTCCCGGCGAACTCGACGCCTGCACGCCCGGCAGCATGAAGTCCGGCATCCGCAATCTGCTGGACCTGATCGCGGTGGTGGCCATGGTGGCCTGCGGCGTCCGGGGAATTTTCCTTCAGCCCTTTCAGATCCCCACCTCCAGCATGCAGCCGACCCTCTACGGGATCCATTATGTGGAGAAGAGCGCCGGACCTTCGGAACGTCTGCCCGCCTGGGCCGACTGGATGCTCTACTCCTCCCGCCGGGCCAGGTTCACGGTACCGGCGTCGGGCCGGGTGGAGGGGTATGCCGGCGCGTTTTTCGACTCGACCGTCTTTCGGATCGGCGGCCGCACGGTAAAGGTCCCCGGCACGCCGGCGAAGGCGGCGGATTACGCCGATCTCCGGGGCGACCGTTACTACACCGAGGGGCAGGTGCTCTGCGACGGCTGGCTGAACAGCGGCGATCATCTGTTCGTGGACCGGGTCGGGTTTCATATTTTCCCGCCGAAACGCGGGGATGTGATCGTTTTCACCACCGACGGCATCAACATGCCCGACGGCACGCCTCTGGCCGAACACGGGGGGAGTTTTTACATCAAGCGGCTGATCGGGCTGCCCGGGGACACGCTGCGCTTCACCGAAGCGGGGGTGGAGATCCGGCCGGAGGGCGAGGCGGAATTCCGTCACATCACGGAGTTTTCGCCGCGTTTCGAGCGGCTTTACTCCGGCCTCGGAGGGTATCAGAAGCACTCGGTGTATCTGGCCGGAGGCCAGCACGGCAGCAACCCCTCCGCGCCCATGGAGGAGTACACGGTGCCGGAGGATTGCTACTACATGCTGGGCGACAATGTCAATTTCAGCTCCGACAGCCGGATCTGGGGCTGTGTGCCCCGGGCCAACATCGTGGGACGGGCGGCGGTGGTCTTCTGGCCGTTCTCCCGCCGCTGGGGTCTGATCGACAACAAGCCCGCTCTGGAGGTTCCCACCGGGGAACCCGGATTGAACACCTTTCCGGTGATGGCGCTCCAGTGATTTGAGACGGCCTCTCCCCCAAAAACCGGCATGTCTCTTTGCGTCTCGCAAAAGTCCGAACAGGGAGCATTTTCGGTGGTTACCCTACGGGTAGCCACGCTCAAATTACCCTGTTTGTCTTTTTTGCGATCCAATCAAAAATCCGTTTCCGCTTTTTAGGGGAGAGACCGTTATTTGGGGCTTCCCAGCCCTCTCCGTACTGCAT
Source organism: Victivallaceae bacterium (assembly GCA_045585875.1). GTDB lineage: Bacteria > Verrucomicrobiota > Lentisphaeria > Victivallales > Victivallaceae > JAVBQJ01. The sequence continues at coordinate 4,251 of JAZMZH010000036.1, forward strand.
TCTCACGGCCGTTCAACGTGCGCGGCGACGATGAGGGGCAGACAGGCCGGGGAGCGGCGGAGCGTCGCTTACAGCGGCGCCTGCTCCCGACCGACGGCCTGCAGCCCCCTGCGAAACGGCCCCTTGCCTGCATCGGAGACGTATCACCCCTGACGCCTGGAGACGGCCCCATCCATACTCCGTACTGCCTCCCGGAGGGCGGGGCCTCTGCAAATCATCGCTTGACAAAACG
>JAZMZH010000037.1:0-4097 GCA_045585875.1 Victivallaceae bacterium
GGGGGGCGCGTTTGTTTTGAGGCGAGTCCCCGGTGTGTTTTCTCTCGGGGGGCGCGTTTGTTTTGAGGGCGCGTTTCGGGTCGGCTGCGCGTTTGTTTTTGAGGGGTGTTTCCCCGCGGCGCGCTTCTTTGCAAAGGGTGCGTCCGTTCGGGAGAGCATTTCTTTTTGAGGTGTTTTTTCGGAGCGCGGCATGCGGCCGCCTCCGGCGGAAGCAGGAAAGACCGGTTGTGATCGTCGATTTTCATACTCACTTTTATCCCGATAAAATCGCTCCCAGGGCAATGGCCCTGGTGGAGAGCGTCCCCCTGATCCGGGCGGCCTCCGACGGCACCCGTTCCGGTCTCGAAAAAAGCATGAAGGCCAACGGCATCGATTATTCCCTCGGCCTCGCTCTCTCCAACCGCCCCGACGGTTCCCGCGGCATCAACCGCTGGGCCGAGATCAACAACCGGCCGCCGGTGCTCCTCACCGGCACGGTTCACCCCAGGGAGCCGGGAGCCGCGGACGAGGTCGGCCGCATCGCCGCCTCCGGCCTGAAAGGCGTGAAGGTGCACCCGGAGTATCAGGAATTCCGCTTCTCCGAAACCGCACTGGACCCGGTGTGGAGAGCCTGCGCCGCCAACGGACTTTTTCTCATTACCCACGCCGGCGGCGACGTGGGATTCCCGCCGCCCTGGCACAGCTGCCCCCGGGAACTCCTCGACCTGCATCGGCGCATCCCGGAGCTGAAACTCGTCCTCGCGCACTTCGGCTCCTGGAACATGTACGACGAAGTTGAGAAGCTTCTCATCGGCGAGGATATTTATCTCGACACATCCTTCATCGCCGCTTCCGAAAAGGGCGATCCCGGATGGATCGATCCCGCCCGGGCTCTGCGGATGATCCGGCGTCACGGCCCCGAGCGGGTGCTCTTCGGCAGCGATTCCCCCTGGTGCGATCAGGGACGGGCGCTGCGCTGGCTCGAAGCGCTCGGCCTCTCAAAATATGAATTGGAAATGATTTCCGGCGGCAACGCCGCGAAACTCTTGGACCTGGAGTGAACGATGGACAATCAATGGATTCTTCTCTGTCTGCTGATCTGCGCCGCCGGATTTGCCGTTTCGGCGCTGCTCACCCCCCTGATCGGGCGTCTGGCGGTGAAACTCGACATCATGGACCGGCCCAAAAGCGCCGCCCATAAACTTCATGCCCGGGCCACCCCTCTGCTGGGCGGCGCGGCCGTTTTCATCGCCTGGAGCGGCTGCGCCGTCGCCGGGTTTCTGCTGATGCGCACCGGATGGCTCCGCCGTTTCCTGCCCGATGCCGACGCGGTCGTCGCCGGAGCCGGTACGGTGAGCGTCCGCTTCCTGTGGCTGATGGTTTCCGCGGCCGCGGCCGCCGCCGTCGGTCTGGCGGACGACTGCCGCGCCATGAAGGCCGGACGGAAATTCCTGCTGCAGTTTCTGGTGGCGCTGCTGGCGGTGCAGGCGGCCGGACTGCGGCTTACCCTGTTCATCGAAAATCCGTGGATCAGCGGCGGCATCTCCGTATTCTGGTTTATGCTGGTGATGAACGCCGTCAACTTCTTCGACAACATGGACGGGCTGGCGGCAGGCACGGCGACCATCGCGTTTGCTTTCTTCTCCCTGACTTCGGGATGGCAGGGACAGTATTTTATCGCCGCGCTCAGCGCTCTTTCCGCGGGGGCGGCCGGAGGCTTCTGGATCTACAACCGCAATCCGGCGAAGATTTTTCTCGGCGATGCCGGAAGTCACCTGCTGGGATTTCTCCTGGCGGCCATCTCCGTAAGCGTGACCTACTACAATCCCGCCTCCGGAAACCCCCTGGCGGTGCTGCTCCCGATCTTCATCCTTGCGCTGCCCCTTTTCGACACCCTGGCGGTGGTGGTGATCCGCACCCGCAACCGCAAGCCCTTCTGGATCGGGGATCACAATCACATATCCCACCGCTTCGTCCGCATGGGGATGACCCCCAAACAGGCGGTGTTCTGCGTACACCTGCTGAGTATCGTCACCGCCCTCAGCGTCTGGCCTCTGCTCTGGGCCGACAGCGGCACCGGCTGGATCCTGCTGCTTCAGGCGGTCATGCTCCTGTCGCTGATAAGTTTCCTCCAACTCCATGCCCGCGGCGGCGGGGAGTGAGTTTTTTTCAGGAACCTTTTCGCAGCAGCGCCGCCGCCTGCCTTATGCCGTCGCAGGCCGCCGAAACAATGCCTCCGGCGTGCCCGGAACCCTCTCCGGCGCTCCGGAATCCGGCGAGGGATGATTCGCCGTCGTCGTCCCTGGAGACCCGCACCGGACTGGAAACCGTGGTTTCGATGCCGATGAGCACCCCGGCGGCAATGAAGCCGGGCATCAGGCGGTCGAAATGCTTCAGCGCTCCCGGCAGAATTTCCGCAAGCTCGGCAGGGTAGAGCCGTTTCAGCCGGGCCGGGACCGGATCGAACCATGCTCCGCTGCCGCGATTCGGCACCTCCGGCCGGGCTCCGGCGAGGTAGCTCGAGACGCTCTGGGCCGGAAAATTGAAGGTTCCGCCGCCGAGTCGGAAGGCTTCGCGCTCCAGCCGGTCCAGAAAATCCCATGCCGCGGGCGGATCGGCGAAGCGTTTCCCGTCCAGCGTCGTCACCAGACACGCGTTGGCGAAGGCCCCGTCGCGGGCGGCCGCGCTCATGCCGTTGGTGGACAGCTGTCCCGGGACCGCCGTCGCCGGCACCACCGCGCCGCCCGGACACATGCAGAAGCTCGCCATTCCCCGGTCCGGCGTTTCCGCAGGGTGCCAGCTTACGAAGTATTCCGCCGCTTCAAGCCCTCCCGGGCGCTTCCGGCACCGGTACTGCCGCCGGTCGATCAGCAGCTGGGGATGTTCGATCCGGGTGCCGATCTGAAAACCTTTGAGCTCCGTCGCCACCCCGGATGCCAGCACCCGGGCGAAATCCCGGGCGCCGGAGCCGTGGGCGCTGATGACGGCGGGCGCGTCGATGACTTCTCCCGAGGCCAGCCGGACGCCGGTGCACCGTCCCGAGGATGTTTCCAGGGAGGCGACCCGGGTGTTGAAGTGAAAACTCCCGCCGTATCCGATGATTTTACGGCGGAGATTTCCGATGATCCCGGGCAGGCGGTCCGAGCCGAGATGGGGCCGCTTCAAAAAGCGTATCGCCTCCGGCGCTCCGCACTCGATAAGCGTCTCCGTCACATACTCCGAATAGGGATCGCGGATGCGGGTGTAGAGCTTGCCGTCGGAAAAGGCTCCCGCGCCCCCTTCGCCGAAGAGAAAGTTGCACTCCGGATTCAAGGTCCGGGATGCTTTGAATTTTTCGAGTTCCGGGATTCGCGATTCCGCGTCCCCGCCCCGCTCGAGGACCAGCGGACGGCATCCCGCCCGGGCCAGAATCAGTGCGGCGAAGAGTCCCGCCGGACCGGCCCCGATCACCACCGGCCCCGTGCCCAGAGCAGTGGAGGCGGGCACCCCGGGCGGTTCCGTCCGCCGGTCCCAGGATTCCGGCCGGGGCTGGTTGAGCGCGGCTTCAAAATTGTAAACATACTCCGGCGCGCCGCGGCGGGCGTCCACGCTCCGTCCGGTGATCCTGAGATGCAGGACCCCATCCGCCCCCGCTCCGAGAAGTTCCCGGATCCGGGCGGTAAGCGCCGCTTCCTGTCCCGCTCCGTCGGCGGGCAGCTCGCCGCATTTCACCCGGAAATCTCTGATCTTGCGGATCATGGGCTTACACTTTTTGTCTGGCGATCCGCCACGCTCCGTAGGCGATGAAGGCGATGGTGGGGGCGGCCCCCGCGAAGTAGGCGTTAAGCACGCCCCGGCGTCCCAGCACCATAAAGACCTGGGCGATCACCACATAGCCGATAATCACCCCCACTGCCGTGGCGATGGCCAGCATGATGCCGGAGCGCTCGTTGCGGGTGGCCAGAGGGATCCCCAGAAAGGCCGCCAGAAAACAGGCCAGCGGGAAGGTCAGCCGGTAGCACAGCACCGTGAGAAAACTCTGGCGCAGCGACTCCGGCATGTTGTCCGTCTTGCTCAGGATCCGCCAGAGCGCCCACACCGGCAGCTCCTCGATGTCCTTCAGGGAATCCAGAATCTCC
>JAZMZH010000038.1:0-18852 GCA_045585875.1 Victivallaceae bacterium
TACAGTGAAAAGGTCATGGAGCATTTTCTCCATCCGCACAACGCCGGTGAGATACCGGATGCCGACGCCGTCGGCGAGGTGGGAAACGCCAGCTGCGGCGACGCGCTGAAGCTGACGCTGAAAGTGGACGAAAAAACCGGACGCATCACCGATGCGAAATTCAAGACCTTCGGCTGCGCCAGCGCCATCGCTTCCAGCTCGGCGCTCACCGATCTGGTGAAGGGCATGACCCTCGAGGAGGCGGAAAAGGTCACCAACCGGGACATCGTGAAGCTGCTCGGAGAATTGCCCGAGGAAAAAATGCACTGTTCCGTGATGGGCATGGAGGCTCTTCAGGCGGCGATCAAGTCCTACCGCGGCGAGAGTTCCGGCGAGGCGGAAAAGGACGAGGGCGTCCTGATCTGCAAGTGCTTCGGCGTCACCGACGCCAAGATCAGGGAGGTGGCGAGGGCCAACAACCTCCGCACCGCCGGTCAGATCACCAATTACTGCAAGGCCGGCGGAGCCTGCGGCGCGTGTCTGGAGAATATTCAGGAGATTCTCGACGACATGTGGCGGGAAGCCGGGGAGGGCGCTCCCGCCGGAGACCGGGCGGCGGAATTCGCGGCGCTGGGGATGGTGCAGAAGATTTTCCGCATCCAGGAGGTGCTGGATAAGGAGATCAAACCCCTGCTGGAAAAGGACGGCGGCTCGGTGGAGCTGGTCGATTTCAGCGGCGTCACCGTAAAGGTGAAGCTCACCGGACGCTGCGCCGGATGTCCGGCCGCGGGAGTCACCATCAAGCATACGGTGGAGGACAAACTCCGGGAATTCGTTTCGCCGGAGCTCAAAGTGGAAAGCATTTAACCGGGGACCGATATGACGGAAAATAAAGTGATTTATCTGGACAACAACGCCACCACCCGCTGCGCGGAGGAGGTCCTGGAGGCTATGATGCCGTTTTTCTGCGAACGTTACGGCAATCCCTCCAGCATCCACACCTTCGGCGGCCGCGTGGCCGGAGAGGTTGAGGCCGCCCGCCGGAGCTTCGCCGAGCTGGCGGGGGCGAAATACCGCAACTTGAAAGGGCAGGCCAGTGAGATCATTTTCACCTCCTGCGGCACCGAGAGCGATTCGGCGGCCATCCGCAGCGCCGTCGCCACCAACGCCCCCAGACGGCGCATCGTCACCACCAAAGTCGAGCATCCCGCGGTCCTCAATCTCTGCCGCGAATTGTCCCGTCAGGGGTATGAGATCGTCACCGTGGGCGTGGACGGCCGCGGACGCCTGCGCATGGACGAGTTTGAAAAGGCCGTGGACGGCAATACCGCCGTGGTCAGCGTCATGTGGGCCAACAACGAGACCGGCACGATCTTCCCGGTGGAGGAGCTGGCGGCCATGGCCCACGCCAGAGGCGCGCTGTTTCATACCGACGCGGTGCAGGCCGTGGGCAAAATCCCCATGGACCTCTCCGCCACCGAAATCGATTTTGCCAGCTTCTCCGGACATAAGATCAACGCTCCCAAAGGCATCGGCGCTCTCTACGTCCGCCGCGGAGTGCGTTTCAGGCCCTTCCTCGTAGGCGGCCATCAGGAATCCGGCCGCCGGGGCGGCACCGAAAACGTCCCTTACATCGTCGGTCTGGGCGCCGCCGCCCGGCTGGCCATGAAGAATATGGCTTCCGAGATCGCCGACACCTCACGTCTCCGGGATATGCTGGAGGAGGGGATCCTGAAGAGCATCCCGGCGGTGCGGATCAACGGCGATACGGAACACCGTCTGCCCAACACCTCCTCCGTGAGTTTCGAGGGGATCGAGGGGGAATCCATCCTGATGCATCTGGACCGGTACGGCATCTGCGCCTCGTCGGGCAGCGCCTGCACCACCGGCAGTCTGGAGCCCTCCCATGTGCTCCGGGCGATGGGTCTGCCCTACACGGCGGCTCACGGGACCATACGCTTCAGCTTTTCCAGGGACAACAACGCCGATGAGGTGAAAAAGGTTTTGGAGGTGCTCCCGGGGATCGTTGCCGGGCTGCGGGAATTGTCGCCCTTCTGGGACGGGGAAAAAGTGAGGCGCTGAATGGCGGAAAAACGGGAGAACTGGGGCAGCGGCATCGGTTTCGTGCTGGCCGCGGCCGGGTCGGCCATCGGTCTGGGCAACATCTGGAAGTTCCCTTACGTCACCGGCACCAACGGCGGCGGCGCTTTTGTGCTGGTCTACCTGCTGGTGCTCGTGCTGCTGGGCATCCCGGTGATGCTCTGTGAAATCGTCATCGGACGCCGCACCGGCAGCAGCCCGGTTTCCGCCATGGGCAAGCTCCGGCCCGGGCGCTCCGCGCTGGCCGACATCATCGGCGGCATGATGATCCTGCTGGCGGCGGGGCTGTGCCTGGCCGGAAACGCGCCCACGGGCCTGATCGCGGCGCTGGCCGGAGGGGCGCTGCTGCTCTGGGGATTCAACGCGGTGGGGGTGGCCACGGTGATCGGCGGGCTGCTGATCCTCTCCTACTACTCGGTCATCGGGGCGTGGATCATCGACTACATCGTCAAGGCTTTTTCCGGTGAGCTGAATTACACCTCGATCCCGGAATCGGTGGCCGCCTTTGAGAAGACCACCTCGGAGCCGCTGCGGGTCATCCTCTTTCACCTGGTTTTCATGGGCCTTTGCGCGGCGATGCTCTGGGGCGGCATCCGAAAGGGGATCGAGCGCTGGTCCAAGGTGCTGATGCCATTGCTGTTTCTGCTGCTGATCGCGGTGATCGTGCGCAGTCTGACGCTTCCCGGAGCGGGGAGAGGGGTGAGGTTTTTCCTGAATCCGGACTTCTCCAGAATCACCGCCGAAAGCGTTCTGGAGGCCACCGGTCTGGTCTTTTACTCCCTGAGTCTGGCCATGGGCATCACCGTGACCTACGGCAGCTATCTCTCGCCGCGGCAGAATATTTTCAAGGCGGCGGTGTCCATCGTCTCCCTGGACTGTCTGGCGGCGATCATGGCCGGGCTGGCGATTTTTCCGGCGGTATTCGCCATGGATCACACTCCGGCGGCGGGACCGGCGCTGATCTTTCACATCCTGCCGGTGACTTTTCAGCAATTTCCGGGCGGGACCGGATGGCTGTGGGCCGGATTGTTTTTCGTGATGCTGACGATCGCGGCCATGACCAGCGGCGCGTCGCTGCTGGAGATCGGCGTGACCGCGCTCTGCGACAAATTCCGGATGAATCGGAAGGCTGCGATCCTGCTCTGCGCCGCGGCGACCGGGGCGCTGGGCTGTCTCTCGGCGGTGAGTTCCGGAGACTGGCAGAAGCTCCCCTGGCTGCATCGGGCGGTGGAACGTTTCTTCGGGCCCGGCAGCGCCCGCGGGTGCTTCCTGGATTGCCTCGACTACATCACCAGCAACTGGATGCTGCCGCTCTGCGGAGTGCTGATCTGTCTTTTTGTCGGCTGGGTGTGGGGCGCGCGCAAGGCCGCCCGGGAACTCCGCCGCGGCACCGGCGGTTTTGCCGACGTCAATCTTTTCGTGCTGGGCGCCGGACTGCGCAAGGACCCCGTCTGCCGGGGCGCGGGCGGTCTGACGGTGATGACGATCTGGGGGCTGCTGGTGAGATTTCTTGCTCCGGCGATGATTTTCGTGATCTTCCTCAATGCCGTCGGCGTCAATCTCGGCCTTCAATCCTGATCCGCGCGGGGGAGCGGGCGACGGTGTGCGCCCGCCGGAACTCCGGGGCCGGTTAATTGCCCTCCGGGGACCGGATTTCAGCGGATTCCCGGTCCAGCCGCATGATCTCGTCGAAGATTTCCCGTTCGCCGGGGGTTCCGGAAGCCTCCTTCAGCCTTTTCATCAGCTCGGCGCGCCGGAGATGTCTTGCCTCCTCGCTCAGACGCCGGAGGCACTCCTCGCAGACCCGGGTCCTGGTGTCGGCGGGGAACCGGCACTCCGAAGCCAGCAGCCCGGCCACGGTTTCGTCGTCGGCCACCTCGTCGGGGAGTTTTGAAATCTGATTTTTCAGGTCGTCCCATTCCTCGTTCAGAGCGAAGGCGCTCACGAAGCTGAGAGCCTTGCCGGTCATGGAGCGCTCCAGGAGCGAGGAGGGGGCCTCGAGGGCGGCGTTTCGGGCGCAGTCCCGGTCGGCCAGGGCGAGTTCGAGGAGGATCTTGATCGCGGAACGCGCGCCGGAACTGAGATCGTCCGTTCGGGAAGCGGTCCGCAGCTGTTTCACTTCGGCGTACCGGTTTTTCCGGTATTCCTCGGCTGAGGCGGCGGTTTTCAGCCGTCTCACTTCGGCGTAGAGCACTTCCGGCGGGAGCCGGAGGCGCTGGGCGGCCAATTCCCAGTAGCGGTTTCGCACCACCGGGCTGGAGAGCATGGCGAAGTAGTGTTCGCAGGTTTTCACCGCGTTGTCCATGCCGAAGGGGGTGGTGAGGTCGGAGGTGTTCTTCAGGTGGCGGAAGATGATTTCGTCCAGGGGGATGGCCTCTTTCAGACGGGCCGGGAGAGCGTCGGGCCCTTCGCTTTTCAGGATTTCGTCGGGGTCCTTGCCGCCGGAGAGGTCGAGGGCCGAAACCTCGATGTCGAGGGGCAGGAGGTGTTCCAGGGCGGCCATGAGGGCCTTTTGACCGGCGCCGTCGGAATCAAAGGCGAGGCAGACTTTTGCGACGTGTTTGGAGAGCAGTTTCGCCTGTTCCTGAGTGAATCCGGTCCCCTGGGGGGCCACGGCGCAGGGCAGCCCGGAGCGGAAAAATGCCATGGTGTCCAGCTGGCCCTCGCAGAGTATGGCTACTCCGTGCTCCCGGAAACCCTTGAGGGCGAGGGGGAAGGCGTAGAGGAGCGCCCCCTTGTGAAAGATCGGCGTTTCCGGGGTGTTCACATATTTGGCCCCGTCGCTGTCGCCGGCGAGGATGGTCCGGGCGCTGAAACCCGCCACCCGCCCGGTGTTGTCCCAGATGGGGAAGACCAGCCGCGAGCGGAAACGGTCGTAAAGGCTCTCCCGCTCCTCGTTTCGGACCACGAGGCCGCTCTCCACCAGTTCTTCGTCGCTGTAGCCCTTTTTGCGGCCGAGGCTGAGCAGGGTGTCCCATCCCTCGGGAGCGGCGCCGATGCGGAAACGGTCGGCGTATTCGGCCGGGATGCCGCGCCGGGCCAGATACCGGGCCACCGGCGAATCCGGATGCCGACGGAGGAGTTCCTGAAAGAATCCGCAGGCGAACTCGTTGATTTCAAACAGCCGCTCGTTTTTCTCCTTTTTCCGGCGGATCGCGGACCGGGCGGCGGGGTCGGAGGTGCGGTATTCCGGCTCGGGCATCCCGCAGCGCCGGGCCAGAAAACGCACGGCGTCGGGGAAATCCACATGCTCGGTGGCCATGACGAAACTGAAAACGTCGCCCTTTTCCTTGCATCCGAAGCAGTAGTAGCGCTTCAGCGCGTAATCGACGTGAAAACTCGGGGTTTTTTCGTGGTGAAATGGACACAGCGCCACCGCCTTGGCCGGGCCGAGACGGCGGATGCCCTGACAGTGGGCCTCGATCAGCTCCTCGAAATTGCAGTTTTCCCGGACCTGCTCGGTGAAATCGGCGTCGAAAGCCATTCCCGCCCCCCGTCCGGCGCTCAGTTGGCGCCGCGGCCGATGGCCTGGATGCGCGCCTCGGCTTCGGCGGTCCCCGCGGCGGCCTCGGGATTGGATTTGGCCAGTCCGAGGTAGGTGCGGTAAAGGGACATCGCCTGCGCCGGAAGATTGGCGTAACGGTCGACGGCGCGGGCGAAATTCAGGACGATGGCGGGGTTCTCCGGAGCGCTCCGATAGGCCTCCTGCAGCATGGAGACGCCCTCGCGGATGCGTCCGTTGGCGAGCATATAGACGCCCATGGAGGAGAGCACTTCGGGGGCGGCGGCGTCATTCGGGGAGAGTTTGCTCAGGATGCTGTAGTAGATGCCGGGGTCGGAATTGGAGCGGGCGGAGCACTGGATGAGGAGTTTCAGGCAGTCGGGGTCGGCGCGGTCGATTTCAAAGGCGCGGCGGAGGACGGTGAGGGCCTCCCGGCCGGAATTTCTGCCTGCGGCGAGGAGTCTGCCGTAATTGTACTGGGCGTAAAAGCTGCCGGGGCAGAGTTCGGCGCCGCGTCCGGCGGCCTCGAGGGCGGCATGGAGGTCTCCGGTGCGTTCGCAGGCGAGGCTTTTGAAGATCCAGCTGTTGGGATCGTCGGGCGCTTCGCCGCAGAGGGTCTCGGCGATTTTGCCGACTTTTTTCCAATCTCCCGCGGAGGCGGATTTTTCCGCTTCGTCGAAGAGGGCGGAGAGGTCCGAATCCCCGCCGCATCCGGAGAGGGCGGCGGCGATGACGGTGATTGCGGCGACGGCTGCGAGTGATTTTTTCCAAACGTGTTTCATGACGGAAATATAGCGCGGAATCGGCGGGTTTGCAAATAAGAAAAACATAAAAAAGTCAATTTCCCGCTGTCGGATTTCCGGACTTCCGGCGGCCGACGGGTCTGAGTGTCCAGATGCCGTATGCTCTGCCGTCTCCGGAGAAAACGGTGTCCCGATCCCGGGGTTCGATCTTTACGCCTTTGCCGAAGCGCATTTCCAGCCTTCCGGAGGAGAAGGGCAGGCGGACTTTGCGCTCCCAGGGATGGTCGGCGGGCTGGACGAGGATCAGACAGCGGTCGGGGCCGGATCCCCGGAGGTACATGGTCGGGTAAGAACTGCCGAGGTGCTTGAAATCGGCGTCGGCCCGGAGTCCCGGGAGACGGTGTTTCAGGGCGATGAGGTCGCGGAGCCCCCGCCAGAGGGAGCCCTCCCGGGCGATCTGTTCGGCGGCGTTGGGGCGGTGCGGATCGGGGTCCACGGGCAGGTAGAGCTTCTCCGCCGGGGCGGTGGAAAATCCGGCGTTGGGGGAATCGTCCCACTGCATCGGAGTGCGGGCCCGGGTGCGGGTGTATCCGCCCTCTTTGGAGGGGAGGCCGGGCTGATTTTTCATGCCGATCTCGTCTCCGTAGTAGATGAAAGGCACGCCGGGCATGGTCATGATAAAGGTGTAGGCGCAGAGGAGGTCGATTTCGCCGCGCATGTCGCTGATGCGGGGCATGTCGTGATTTCCGGTGGGGATGGAGATGTAGCCGTGTTTGCGGGTGAGGTGCCAGTGTTCCCGCCAGATGTTGAAGAACACCTCGGCGGAACCCTTTCCGGCGGCGTCGAAGTAACTGTTGCGGTTTCGGACCCGGTAGTCGTTTCCGTCGTTTTCGTAGAAGAGGGAACGGTCGACGGCGCCGTAGATGTCTCTTTCGGGCTCGTTGCGGAAGAGGGTGGTGTAGGCCGGAGTGCCGCAGTGGATCATGAAGTCGCAGTGAAATCCGGCGAAGAGGGCCTGGGGTGCATAGGACCATTCGGAGATGAGTGCGGCGTCGGGGTATTCCCGGTCGATCATTTCGCGGATATCCTGCCACAATTCCATGGTTTTCCGTTTGCCGGAGTCATTTTTCACCAGGGACGGCGCCATGTCCACCCGGAATCCGGAAGCGCCGCGGTCGAGCCAGAAGCGCATGATGTTCTTCAGCTCCTCCCGGACCTTGAGGGCGGCGGGGGAGCGGTAGGAGTGCTGCCACGGGTATTTGCGGTCGGGTCTGGCGAAGCCGTAGTTCAGGGCGGGCTGCGCGGCGAAGAAGTTCACCGCGAAGCATCCGTCTCTCATGGCGGCGCCCTTGATCATGTCGAGACCGGCGGTGCCGCCGGTCCAGCTGTCATTCCATATATAATAGTCGGAATACTCGTTGGGTTCGGGCTCGGAGGATTTTTGGAACCACTCGTGTTCGACGGAAGTATGTCCGGCCACCAGGTCGAGGCAGATGCGGATGCCGCGTTTGCGGGCTTCGTCGAAGAGGCGGATCAGGTCGTCGTCGGTGCCGAAGCGTTCGGCCACATGCCGGTAGTCGCTGACGTCGTAGCCGCCGTCGGCGAAGGGGGATCGGAAGCATGGGCTCAGCCAGACGGCGTTCACGCCCAGACCGGCGAGGTAGTCGAGTTTCGAGATGATGCCGGGGATGTCGCCCATGCCGTCGTCGTTGCCGTCGCAGAAGCTGCTGGGGTATATCTGGTAGAATACCGCGTCTTTCAGCCACTCGGGGCCCAGGTGGTTTTTCATTGTTCGGAATCCTTTTCGTTGATATGCGGTCGGAAATTCCAAATGTCTTGCCGGGATTTCCGGAAGATAATTTACTCTGTCGCGGACGGAATTTCAAATTAAAAGCGGCGGGAAACGGCGATTGCGGCGAAAAATTTTGTCTGCTGTTTGACAAAACGCCTTTGGGGAAGTATAGTTGATTCTTGCCGTTCATTGATCATAACCGGCGAAACGGAACATGAGCAAAAGTCTGGATCTGGAAACAAAGGTGCGCGAACTCATCCGCACCGGGGAGTGGGCGCACGGGGCCCGTATCCCGTCGGAGGAGGCGCTTTGCGCCCAGTTCGGCGTCAGCCGGACCACGGTGCGGGCGGCGCTGACGGCGCTGCGTTCCGAGGGCAGGCTGGTGAGCCGTCCCCGGATCGGTACGGTGGTGGCGACGGTGCCGAGCCGCCGTCCTCTGCATCTCATCACCGGCTCTCTCGGCCGGCCGGTGGAGCAGGCGGTTTGTTTTCACTTCATCCGCTTCGGCATGGCCCATCCGGAGTTTGAAATCTTCATCCACGACAATGTGGAGACCCCCCGGCGGCTCGAATCGGTCCTGGCGGAGGCGCTCATGTCTCCGGAGAGCCTGATCATATCCACGATCATCAACGGCGAGGAAGCCCGGCGTCTGATCGCCGACCATCCCGCCCAGGTGGCGATCCTGGGCAGCGCGCCGGAACTTTCCGGGGTATGCTGTCAGATTTTCACGGATCTGCAGATCGGCGGCGAGATGATGATGAACTATCTCATGGACAACGGCCACCGGCGGATCGCCTATCTGGGAGGCTACCTGGACGGCAGCCGGTATCTGGCCTGGAAGCATACGCAGGCCGCCCGGGGCATTGCCGCGGACGATGCGACGGCCGGCATTTCCGAAGCCCGGATCGACAGCTCTCAGACGGCGATCGTGAGATTTGCCGCGGCATTTCTCAAGCGGCTTGTCGCCCTTCCGGATCCGGTGACGGCGGTCTATTGCGTCGCCGACGTCTGGGCGCTGGCGCTGCTGCACGCGGCCTGCGCGCTGGGGCTGAGGGTGCCCGAGGATCTGTCCATCACCGGATTTGACGGGGCTTTTACCGGGATTCGGGATGACCGGAGCTGCGACATCACCACGGTGGTGCAGCCTTTTGAACGCATGTTCACTTCTGCGGTGAATGCCTTGCGCAGCCTGAGCGGCGAACGTCCCCGGGTGCTGCTGCGGCCGGAATTCTTCCCGGGCCGCACGGTGGCGCGGATCGGGGACCCGGTGCCGATGATATGAAGCAGGCGGACGGAATCTGCTTAGCGCAATCTTGTTTTTCGGCTGATTTGGAATAGGATTCCAATATAGCCGAGTTTTCTGAAATCTTAATACGGGGAATGACAATATGAGCAGCGAATTGAAACAATCCGGCGCAGACCTGTATAGCGCCATTCGTCAAGTGCTGCAATCGGCGCGACAGACGGCTTATAAAGCGGTCAATTTCGCAATGGTGCAGGCATATTGGCAGGTAGGCCGCCTTATCGTGGAAGATGAGCAAAACGGAAAAGCCCGGGCGGAATACGGCAGGAAAGTGCTTGAGGACCTGGCGGAACGGCTGACGGCGGAATTCGGCAAGGGGTTTACCGTTACCAATCTGAAGTATATGCGTGCATTTTACCTCGCATTCCCAATTGGTCACGCACTGCGTGACGAATTGACCTGGACCCATTACCGGCTTCTGCTCCGGGTCGAAAATCAGGAGGCCCGCGACTGGTATATGAATGAAGCTGTTGCCGAAAACTGGTCGAGCCGACAGCTGGAACGGCAGATTTCCGTATTATACTATGACCGTATGATGCTCTCCGCGGATCAGCGCTCCACCAGGGCCGATGCGGAGGAAAACATGGCGCTTGCCAAGTTGGGACCGGAAAGTTTTATCCGTAATCCATACGTTTTGGAATTTCTCAATTTGAAAGATTACCCCAACCTCCACGAAAATGATATTGAGGATGGTCTGATCAACAATCTTCAGGCCTTTCTGCTTGAGCTCGGCAAGGGATTCTGTTTTGTCGCCCGTCAGAAACGAATCCGCATGGAAGACAGGGTTTTCTATATTGATCTTGTTTTCTACAACTGCATCTTGAAGTGCTATGTCCTGATCGACCTGAAACTTGGGGAGCTCTCCTATCAGGATATCGGGCAGATGGACGGTTACATCCGCTTGTATGAGGAACAATACCGCAAAGAAGATGACAATCCCACCCTAGGCATCGTGTTATGTTCCAAACGCAACGAGGCCATCGTAAAATACTCCGTCCTCCACGAGAACAAACAGCTTTTCGCCTCCAAATATCTCCTTTATCTCCCCAGCGAAGATGAATTGAAAAAAGAAATCGAGCGGGAACGGAAGCTTTTGGACGCTCGGAAATCAGACAACGACTGATTCGCGGCCGCATGCCTTCCGGGGGCCGTCCCGCAGGGGCTGTGTGCGGCCCCGGAGCATTGATCGGGAGCACACGGTGCTGTGAGCCCCGCGCGGGCGCTCCCTGCCTGTCATGGCCTATTTCGGCCTGTACGGCCTGTCCGACCCCTATCGTCGCCGCGCACTCCGGGATGGCTTTTCGGCCTTGTTTTGAATTTTTTTTTAAAAAAGTTTGTTTTTCGGCTTGACAAACCGAAATGACGTGATAAATTAGCTTTTGTAATACAAAATAGTATTCAAAAGTAATACCAATGAACAAGAGCATGGAAATCGAAAATCGGATGCGGGATTACATCCGCACCGGGGTGTGGACGGCGGACCGGCGCATTCCCACGGAGCTGGAGCTCTGCGGCCACTTCGGAGTCAGCCGCACCACCGTCCGCACCGCTCTGAATTCCCTGCGCTCCCAGGGGCGGCTCATCAGCCGTTCCGCCCGGGGCACGGCGGTGGCCGGACGCGAAACCCGGCGCACCCTGCACCTGATCGTCGGATCGGCATACGATGCCTCGGAGGCCGCCCTCATGAAAAATCTGGTGTTCTTCGGCGGCCGTCATCCGGAATTGGAGGTCCGCCTCCACGCCGCCGACGGCAATTCCCGCCGGGAGGCCGCCGTAGTGACGGAGCTGGCCGCGGAGCCCGACTCCTTCATCCTCATGACCGGGGTTTCCGGCGACGCCGCCCGAAAGATCATCGTGGATCATCCCGGGCGTTTCGTCATCATCGGATCGGCTCCGGAACTGCTGGGCGTCTGCTGTCAGGTGCAGACCGACGTCCAGGCCGGCGTCGGGATGGTGATGGATCATCTCATCGGATTCGGCCACCGCCGCATCGCCTGGTTCGGGCCCGACGGCGACGGGGACCGACGTTTCCAGTACCGGGCCTGTCTGGTCCGGAGCGGGATCGCGCCCGACGATGAACTCTCCTTCGGCGCCGCCGCCGGAGAGGACGGGCGGGATATGAGCTCGCCTCAGGCGGCCCACCGGTTTCTGCGGAGGATTCTGGAGCGGGAGGATCCCGCCACCGCGGTGGTCTGCGCGTCGAATCTCCTGGCCGTGAATCTGCTTCACGCCGCGCTGGCCCGGGAGATCCCGGTGCCGGAGACCCTGTCCATCGCCGGATTGTACGGGATCTACGAGGATGTTGCGAATCTCGGGGAGGTTTCCCTGACCGCGGCGGTCCGGCCCTTTGAGGAGCTCTTCAACACCGCTCTGAATCTGCTGAAGGACTTCAGCGGCGAAAATCCCCGGGTACTCGTAAGACCCGGATTTCATATCGGCAACACGGTCGCGAACAAGACAAAAACAAAGGAGTGAAAGATGAAAATGTCTGAAGATCGTAAGTTGTTTACGCTGATAGAGTTGCTGGTCGTGATAGCAATTATCGCCATCCTCGCCAGCATGCTGCTGCCCGCCCTGTCGAAGGCCCGGGAAGCGGCCCAGCGCACCAAATGCCTGAGCAATCTCAAGCAGATGGGATTGGGGGCGGTGATGTATTGCGGCGACAATGACGACCGGCTGATGCCCTGCAACAGGGGTATGGAAGTCGGGAATTTTGTGATGGATTATGGTGCGGATTTCTTCATGAGAGGCTGGGGATATCATCTGGCCATGGGCAAATATGTCCCCCGCGCCGCGATGCTGTGTCCCGCCCAGTCCCTGCCGAATAACGGCACTGTTCAGTTTTATAACCTGAGCCAGAATATTGACAATGACGAGATTCTGTGGGGGTATATGCCTTACGGGTATAATGTGCTGATCGGTTCGGGATATGCCGCTGGTGGCTGGGGCAGCTGCTCTCCTGTGCTGCTCTCCTCGATCACCAATACGACGCAGTGTGTCCTCGGCGGCGACAGTGCCCAGCCCGCCGGATACGGCGTATCCCAAATCGGCGATGTAGGTGCCTGGGGAAGGTGGGCAATCAGTCTGTCTACGCCTCATAATGGCGGAAATTATGCGGATGCCGGTCTGGACTCCGGCGGCAGCAACATCGTCTTTTGTGACGGTCACGCCGCCAATTATCCCAAAGCCCGCAGGATCTTCACCCATGAGGGAGCCGGGAACGATTCGACCAAATACTTCTGGCCGTAACGGAGTGACGACATCTCCTTCCCGTTGCGCTTACGAGACGGGAAGGGGATTCACTGGAGGCGCGCCCGGTGGCGCGCCTCCGGATTTCGGCGCGCTCGCCCCTGGACGGGCTGCGCGCAGGTCTCCGACCCGAAGCGTTGAGGGCCGGAGAAAGAGATGACGGGAGTCGTCCCGCAACCGATGAAACATGAAAGGTTTGCTCCATGAAATTGAAAATTTTCAGTGTAATTCTCTGCGGTGTGACCGGTCTGGCCCTTGTCGGCAAACCTTTGAATGTTTGTGACTTCGGCGCAGTCGGGGATGGCGTGACCGATGATACCGCCGCCATTCAGAAAGCCTTGAACTGTCAGAGGGATGATCGTGATCCGGAAACGATCTATGTCAATGATTACGGCCGCATCGGCGGCTGGGGTGTTTACGACGGACCTCATCGGGAAATCTTTTTTCCGGCGGGGGAGTATAAAATCTCCCGTACGCTGGTGGGCGGCAAGGGCGTGTCGCTCCGCGGAGAGGAGGGGACGGTTATTTTCACGGAAAACGATGAGATCCCGATCTTTTATTTTGAACATTTCTTCCGCGGAGTATTCCGCAATTTGACTTTCCGGGGCGGCCGCAACCACCTTTACTATTCCAGCGACAATCAGGATACGACCAGTTTTGTGGTCGAAAACTGCCGTTTTGAAAACAGTTCGGGCTATGCGATCACCTTTGGAAATTATGCCTTTAAGGGAAAAGCGGCAAATGAGTCCGATTGGGATCGGCTGATTGCGGTCGGACCATTCACCGTGACATGGGACGAGGAGGGGATGCCGACGCTCTCTCCTGCGAAATGGGACTACAGGAATCCCAATTCCACCAAATTCGTCGTATGCGACAGCGAGTTCATTCAGTGTGCCGGAGCCACCGATGTCAGCGGGGACGGACATTGCATCTCCAACTGCCTCTTTGTCTCCGACAAGGTGCAGGAGCTGTCTCCGTTTGTCGGTTCCATATCCGGGTGTATTTACAATACGAAAATCGTTGCGGCGATCCCCGAGGACTTCCAGGGCGCTTTTGTGGAAAATTACGGCGCCGTGATCAATGTCGAAGCCTGTTCCTCCACGCAGTACGGCGCTCCGCTTTACAAGTACGACAAACCCTTCCGCAGGGACCTGAGCTGGAGCTTTCCCGAAACGATTCTCATTGAGAACTGCGTCGTCGACGCCGCGCCGAGTCCGGTGAATGCGATCGCCTGGTTCCCGAAATCCCGCCCGGTGCAGTTTACCATGCGCAATACCCATGAGGGGAAGGGCAACTTTGTCGACGCCGTGCATTTCGACATCCTGCCGCTCAACGACGAGGATCTGATGGAGGACAGTTTCGCCGCCTCCAATGTCCCGCAGGTGCCGGTATCGTATTCCCATGCGTACTCTTTCAGCGACAACGGCGTGGAAGTCAATTTGGAATTGCCGGAAACCCTGGGGCGTTTCGCGGTATCGGATCTCCCCGGGACGGTGCGGGATGCGTTCCCGCTCCCCGGACGCAAAGCGGCCGCGGCGGATCAGAAGAAGTGCAAGGTATTCGACGCCGCCGATTTCGGCATCAATCTCAAACCGGCGGACACAGATTATGAAAATCTGCAGAAGCTGTTTGATCTGGCCGCCGAAGCGGAAAATCCGCTGATCCTGCTGCCCGGACGCAGATTCGACCTGCCGGGAGCATTGACCCTCCCCGCCCGTGCCGTGATCCGGGCGGAGGGCCGCGCGTTCTTTCATGCGAATGACGAAACCAGCCGCATCTTTCAGGTGAAAGGGGACGATCTGGCGCTGGAGCTCTTCGATCTGACCATTGACGGCGGCACGGACTGCATCGATATTGCGGGAGCCGGTACGGTCCGGATCGACAACTGCATTTTTTATGATAACAAAACCGCGGTGAAGACCGAAAAAACTTCGGAGTCGCCGCTGCTGGTCGATCTGTATGCCGTGACCTTTTACAGCCCCCGCATCGTGGAGAATTACGGAGCGGAGGTCAGAATCACGGATTCCTGGATTTCCATCCAGTGCACGCTGAAAGAGGGACCGGCCATGCGGAATTGCGAGGACGGCACGCTGGTGATGTTCAATATCTGCGGCGTCCCCGTGGTATTCAGCGATTGGCCGGAATTCCGTCCGAACTGGCCCAATGGATTTCATCTCTATTGGGTGGAAAATCACGGCACATACCGGTCCATGTTTTTCCGCTACGGCGGGGAGTTCGGCGGTATTCCCGTCCTGGACAATTACGGGGCCGGGCGGGCGCTGATCGAGGGACAGAATGCTCACTTCTATCACGGGAAAAGCGATAAGGCATTCATGCGGAATGAATCCTGCGATGCGATGGTCGCCGTCGGCACGATATCCAGTTTCTGGAATACGATTTCCGCCGAGACAAGAGCATTTTGTCTCGGAACGGCTCCCGGCGAACTTTATGTCGCAAACTTCCCGGAGCCCAACGGCCTGATCCTGCAGGAGCCGGACGGCAGCCGGAGCGATATGCTGAACGGAGTGCAGTAACGCGGGGAAATTCCCCTGCGTGAAGGACAAAGACAGGGTGTTGTCTTTTCCCGCGGAGACGCGGCAGAGGGGCAACACCATTCTTCTGTAAAGATTTCAACTTGCAATATTTCCAACCCGACACCGAGGAGATCATGAAACATCAAAAGCCGCTGACCATGCTCAGAATCTATGAAGACTGGATGGATTTTTACAAAGGCGATGAGGATATTGCCCGAATTGTCCGTCTGCTGCGCGAGCACCCGGGGCTGATCGACGATATCTGGCTGAGCACCCTGCATCTGAACCATTCGTTTGAGGAGCATCGGAAATGCGCCGCCGATATGAAAAAAAGGGCGGAGGCCATCCGGGCGGAGGGCGTCTCGGTCTCCATGCAGATCTCCGAATTCATCGGACACTTCGGCGGCAGCACCTTTGAGGGCGGATATGCCGGAAATACGGAGGACATGATGGTGGGAAGCAATGGCGAAACGGTTCCGGGGATCCATTGTCCCTCCTCTCCCTCCTTCATGAAACATGTCGCCGGGGCCGTCGGCATTTACATCGAAGCGGTCCACCCCAGCGTGGTTTATATCGACGACGATCTGCGCTTTGACAATCACGGCGCCATACAGTACGGCTGCTTCTGCGGGCGCTGTCTGAAAGGCTTTGCCGAATTTTCCGGGAAACCTTGGACCCGGGAAGAGCTGGTCCGCATCCTGAATGACCGCTCCCGGGCAACGGAGGTCCGCCGCCAGTGGACCGATTTCGCCCAGAAAAGGCTGGCCGACGCCGCCCGCGTCATCGCCGGGGCGGTGCATAAGATCGACCCGGAGACGATCATGGGGGTGCAGAATTGTTTTCATGTCTCCATGGCCAACGGCAAAGAAAACACCCCGATTTACCGGGCCCTTGCCGAGGGCGCTGGCCACCCCGCCAGAGTGAGGATCGGCGGAGGCGTGTGGAGCGATTTCAATCCCTATGAGCTGATTCAGAAGACAATGCTGCTCGGCGGCAGCGCGTCGGAAGCCGTGAAGAGCGGCTATATCGATCAGGTCTCTTCGGAAATGGAAATTTATCCCGGATCGAACCTGTCCAAAAGTCCCCACGCCGTCGCCCTGGAGTCGGCGCTGGCGCTGGCGTACGGGTGTGATGCCGTGACCTGGCAACTGGGGATTCTGTTCCGGAGCTCCGACGATGCATTGGTCTGGCCGTGGTTTGCCCGGCTGCGGAAATGGCGTCCCTATTTTGAACTGCTGGCCGGACTGCGGCGGGGATGCACGTTTTCAGGGCTCGCGATGTATTCCCCCGAGGATGTCCTCTCTCTGAGGACCGATGCGGAAAAATCGCATATCTACCCCCAGTGGTGGTACGTTCAGCCCGTCGATGAGCTGAAGCCGCTGGTGATGGCCGGGATCCCGGTGATCTGGGATCGCGAACTCTCCCGTTCGAAACAATATCCCGCGCTGATTACCAGAGAGTGTGCGGCGGGGCTGACTCAGGCGGAGTTTGACGATCTGCTGCGGCACGGGGTGATGCTGACCGGAGACGCCTATCACTATCTGCAGGAGCATCGGATGACCGACGGCATCGGGGTGAAAAGCACGGCGGCGGGAAACAATATTGCCGTCATTTCAGATCATCCCTTCAATCGCGGCTTTGTCGGAGAAACCTGGCACTTCGGAGCGGACGCGCGCCATGGCTACGCTTATGAGATACCGGCGGGAAATCCCGCGGAAACGCTGCTGGAATGTGAGGAGGATAAGGTTCGGCGGGTGACTGCGTGGAAGCTGACTGCGCCCGACGGAGGACGCATCGCGGTGTTCGGACAATCCGGGACCTTTTCCATGCATCAGAATCCGTCGTCCCTGCATCTGATGCGGGAGGTTTTGGATTGGCTGGGCGATCGGACGGCAAGCGCCCGTCTGGAATCCTGTCAGAGGATTACGCTGATCCCCTTCGTCAACCGCCGAAACGGGCTGCTCCGCGGCGTGACTCTGGTGAATTGCGGCATCGAACCGCTCGGGGAGATCGTTTTGCGGATCCGCCGCCCGGAGGGGACGAAATTCCAATGGCGGACTCCGGAAACGGAAACGGTGGAGATTTCCGCTGAACCCGGAAAAAATCAGGAGGAATTTACCGTCACCCTGCCGGGATTGGCGGCATGGCATATCGGGACATTCTTCTGTCAATAGGGATCGTTTTTCAGACGGGCGGACGCGGCGCGAGGTTCAAAGCGCCGCCGGCTCCCAACCGGCGGCCGGTGTCCCGCCCGAACCCGGGCGGAACGGCTTCATACGGGTATGCGCCGGGACGGCCCTGTCCGCATATATCCGCGCTGCCCGTGACGCGCCGCAATTTGTTAATCCGCTCCGGCGCCGGATCGTTCCCGCCGCCCGGGCGGTTTTTTTCAATATTTTTCCCCCTCGCGGATTGTAACAATCCGAAACTTAAAGTATATTATTCCACAATGCATATTCACACGATCCCCGCGGCGGTTCCCCGCCGCCGGGAACCTTCACGAGGGGGAAAATGAGTAAACCGGTTGTAATCATGCCGTGCCTGGACATGCGCGACGGGCGGGTGGTAAAGGGGGTTCACTTCGTCGACATCGCCGACGCCGGAGACCCGGTGGAGTGCGCGCGCGCCTACTGCGCCGCCGGAGCCGACGCCCTGGCCCTGCTGGACATCACCGCCACCGTCGAGAAGCGCGGCACCCTGCTGGATGTCGTCCGCAAAGTCGCCGAAGTCTGCACCGTGCCCTTCACCGTGGGCGGCGGCATCTCCGATCTCGACAGCGCTGCCCAGGTGCTCGAGGCGGGCGCCGACAGGATCTCCGTCAGCAGCGCCGCCTTTCGCAAACCCGAAATCATCCCCGCCATGATAAAGGAATTCGGCCCCGACGCCGTCACCGTGGCCATCGACGTGGATGTGAATCCCGCGCTTCCCTCCGGATATGAAGTCTACATCGACGGCGGCCGCACCGCCACCGGCGCCGACGCCGTGGAGTGGGCCAAAAAAGTGGACGGCTTCGGCGTGAAGGTCATCCTCCCCACCAGCAAGGCCGGAGACGGCGCCCGCACCGGCTACGATCTCCCGGTGATAAAGGCCATGGCCGGAGCCTGCCGCGCCGGGATCGTCGCTTCCGGCGGAGCCGGGCGCATGGAGGATTTCCTGGAGGCGGCCCGGGCCGGCGCCGAAGTGCTGCTGGCGGCGTCGGTCTTTCACTTTCACATCATCGACATCCCCGAATTGAAAAAATATCTCAAATCCAACGGCGTCGCCGTAACCCTCTGAAAGGAGTCAAAATATGTGCAACCGCAGACCCGATGACATGTTGCGAATCACCACCCCCGAGCTGGCCGAGGAGTTCATCGCCTCCCGGATCGAAGCCCTCCGCCGCCAGGTCGGCAGCCGCAAAGTCCTCCTCGCCCTCTCCGGCGGCGTGGACAGTTCCGTGGTCGCCGCCCTGCTTATCAGGGCCATCGGCAGCCAGCTGGTCTGCGTCCATGTGAATCACGGACTGATGCGCAAGGGCGAGAGCGAGAGCGTCATCCAGGTGTTCGGCCGCGAAATGGGCGCCAATCTCATCTACATCGACGCCACCGACCGCTTTTTGGACAAACTCGCCGGAGTGGCCGATCCCGAGGCCAAGCGCAAGATCATCGGCG
>JAZMZH010000039.1:0-9673 GCA_045585875.1 Victivallaceae bacterium
ATGTCGGCTTCACACAGGATTTGTCCGAGCGTCTTGCCAAACACAATGCCGGTGATGTTCCCCACACGTCAAAATTCAGACCGTGGCGTATACAAACAGCTGTTGCGTTTGATTCCAAAGAAAAGGCGGTATCATTCGAGACTTACGGCGAAGCAGGAAAAAACATCCATTATGCGGAGAGCTTCGAACTGTCGCCCTATGGACGCAAAATCACCGTTGAGGAATTCAGGAAACTGTTCTCATGATAGATTGCCCTTGGAAAGGCACGATGGAGCCATTTCGAATCCTCGGAAATACTTGGTTCGTGGGAACCAGTCCGGCCTCCACGCACATTATTGATACTGGTGATGGCCTAATCATGCTGGACAGCGGCTATCAGGAAAGCCTCTATCTGGTGATCGATTCGATGTATCGCTGCGGGCTGGATCCGAAGAACCTTCGCTACATCATCCATTCACATGGACATATCGACCACGCTGCAGCAACCCGCGCATTGACGGAATTGACCGGAGCTGAGACCTTCATCGGCGCAGGCGATTTGCGGATGGTCAATGGTTCGAGACCTGAACTTACCTGGGCTCCCGAATACAATATGCCTTTGCCTCCGCCTTTCGAGCCGGATCATCTGATCCATGACGGTGACAGGATAGAACTCGGCAATGTTGTGATCGACTGTATGGAAACGCCGGGGCATACGCCGGGAGTCATTTCTTATTTCTGGAACGTGGAGGATCACGGAAAAGTCTATCGGGCGGGAACATTCGGAGGAGCAGGGCTAAATTCCCTGAGATCGGCTTATCTCCGCAAGTATCATCTTGAATCTGAAGACTGGCGGGGGGCATTCAGAAAAAGCATTTTGCGAGCCAGTCAGGAAAAGGTCGATTTGTTCATCGGTAATCATGTCGAGCAGAATCAGACGCAGGAACGCTTCCAGCGGCTGAGGTCCGGTGATTCTCTGGCCTTTGTCGATTCAGATGCCTGGATCACTTTTCTGGATAACTGCAAAGCAAAATTGACAGCCCTTGAATCCGAAGATCCCATCGTATAATCTCAGCACAACCGAATTGAAATAACTGCCTGACAGGGCGAAAGGACAGCATCATGAAAACGTACAAGATCAATCTTATTCCCGGGGACGGCATCGGGATCGACGTCGTGAACGAAGGCGTGCGGCTGCTGGATGCGCTTGCCGAAAAGCATGGCGGCCTCAAATTCCAGTACAACAATCTTCCGTGGAGCTGCGCCTACTATCTGAAGCACGGAAAAATGATGCCCGCCGACGGCATGAAGATCCTGCGGGACTGCGATGCCATCCTTCTGGGCGCCGTGGGCTTCCCCGGCGTGCCGGACCACGTTTCCCTGCGCGAACTCCTGCTGCCCATCCGGACCGGCTTCGATCAGTACGTCAACATGCGCCCGATCAAGCTTCTGCCCGGACTGGTCTCGCCCCTCAAAAACGACAAGATCGACTTCGTCGTCATTCGCGAGAACTCCGAGGGCGAATACTGCGGACGCGGCACCTCGGACGAGAACGGCGCGATCCAGGAGGCCGTCTTCACTCGCAAGGGGACGGAACGGATCATCCGCTATGCCTTCGAGTACGCCAAGGCCAACGGCATGACCCGCGTTCTGAGCGCCACGAAGTCCAACGCGCTCAATCATTCCATGGTTTTCTGGGACAAGATCTTCAATGAGGTGAAAAGCCAGTATCCCGCCATGAATTCCCGGCAGATGCACATCGATGCGCTGGCCGGATTCTTCATCATGCATCCCGACCGCCTCCAGATGGTAGTGGCCAGCAATCTCTTCGGCGACATCCTCACCGATCTCGGGTCTGCCATGCTGGGCAGCATCGGGATCTCGCCCTCGGGCAACATCAATCCGGAGGGGACTTATCCCAGCATGTTCGAGCCTATCCACGGCTCCGCGCCCGACATAGCGGGCAAAGGGATCGCCAATCCGGCGGGGACCTTCTGGGCCATCGCCATGATGCTGGAACAGCTCAAGGAAAAGCCCGCCGCCGATCTTCTCATGAACGCCATGTGCAAGGTCCTCAAGGAGGGCAAGGCCACCACGCCGGACATCGGTGGCAAGGGTACGACCACGAGTATGACCGATGCCGTGATCGCCGACTTATAAGCTTGTACTCCTTCGATCTCCGGGATGACTGCGGGTTAGGCATGGCTACGTCACACTTCCTTGAGATGGTTGATTCCCTCCCGCCACCCCCAGCATCACTCCACCCCGAACAGCTTTTTTTGGGTCCGCCCAGCGCACCAGCAGCTCCTTGCGCAGTGTTCCCATTGAGACGGATTTCCGCAAGGTCCCGGCGAGGATGGCATGGACAATCTCCGGAGCGAGCAGTCGCTGGGCAAATCGAATCAGAAACGGTTTAGCAACAGCCTCGAACGCGGATAGTTCAAAAATTGGGTTTCATGAGAAAACTATGACACCCTGACATTTTTTTGAGGTAATTCACCAAATCATTTCTGAGTAAGTTAATTATCTGCAATCGAACGCATAGACTCCACTTGTATCAATATGACCCGCGAATCCCAGGATCCGCAATGTCAGTTTGCTGACCGCGATATGTACAGGGATTTTCACCAGCCTCTGATAATTGCTGTCCGTGTGATAAATGACATCGCCATCGGCGAGCAGTTCGAACGCGGAAACCAGCGTTGTCGGTGGAGCAAATACCTTCCCCTGAAGCCAGTAATTGGCCACAGTATTTAGATGCGGACGTTTCAGGTCGGAATCAAAGACCAGCCGGATTTCATGCAGATCCTTTTTCTCCCCGAAATCATATTCCACGCTGTCGCCAGTCCGGCAGATCCAAAGATTTGCGTTGCCGTTCAGTTCGCGGTCAATTCCATTCCGCAACATTTCAGGATCGCCCGACGAGGCCGTAAGTTTTGCCTCGCGGCAGATCGCGGGGATCTTCCGCCGGAAATCCGGCAGATAACAGTCGTCGTCCATCAGCAGATTCTGGATTTCCCGGATATGCTCAGAACACGTTTGTCTGGGATCCAGGCAGTCGAAGCGGACGGCGACGCTGACGGCGCATCCGACCGCCTGCCCGAGTGTGGCACAAGTTGCCATGACACGCGTCGAACTCAAGCCGGTGTGTGTGGTGCTGATGTTGCGCCCTGCGAACCAGAGATTGTTGATGTTTTTGGAGTAAAGACAGCGCAACGGAATGCCGTATGGCGTCTTCGGCACAATATTGAGGTTTGGCGGACCGTCATAGCGGATTCCGCCCGGATGATGGTCGTCGATCGGCCAGCCACCATAAGCCACGGTATCGTCGAAATGCCCGCCGGACTGGATATCCGCCTGATGCAGGATATAATCGCCGATATACCGGCGGCTTTCCCGTTTTCCGGGCAGAAAACCGACCCAGTCCAGCTCCCAGTTGTCCGCACCATGGTCACCGTGATTCTTGATGTGGTCCCAGATTCCGAATGCGGTTTTCAGCAGTTCGTCCCGGATCTCCTCGGTGTCCCGGATCGAATCCTGTTCGCCGCCTAGTTCCATCCACCAAAAATTCTGCGTTTCTTCGAGCTGATGTCCGCGATTGCTCAGGTGAGTGTCGTCAGGATAGGTGTATGCCCATGAAGGGGAAATAAATTTTTTCGGGGTCGAGGTTTCGCGTGCCTGGATCAGACAGGAAAGCCCCATTGTCTTACGGTCCTCCTGCTTTTGGGCGAGCGATTCACCGAACTCGGAGGAAGCCTCGCGTCCCAGCCGGAATTCCGCACCGGTCAGCGGGGCCAATACACTGTCACCGGAACAGTCCGCAAAATAATCCGCTTCAACTTTATGGAATTGCTGGGTGGTCATCTGCCAACCGGTCACGGAACGGATTTTCGAACCTTTCATTTCCGCCGAGAGACAGCTGCAGTTCAGAAGGGAAATCAGATTTTCCTGAAATCGGATTTTTTCGAACAGGATGCTGTCCCAGATTGAAAAATTGACGTAGGTGTTGCGGTAGAGGTTTTCGAGACGGAATTCTTCCACGAGCCCCGTTTCCAGCTGATGCGGCGACCCGCAAACCCACATGCGGATTTCGCTTGAGGCGTTACCCCCGAATACCGGACGTTCCTGCATGATGAGGGTTTTGACGCCGTGCCGCGCCGCTGCGATAGCGGCACACATGCCTGCCAGTCCTCCGCCGATCACACAGAATTGAACGCGATGAATCACCGTTTCCATGGCCATGCAATCCTCCGTTGTTTCATTTTTCTCAACTTTTGAAATTGGCTCTCAATGTAATATATGTCGACTTTTTCGAAAAACAACTAGCGTGCAGAACAAAAAAAACGAGAAATCTCACAATATGAGATTTACAATCCGGCATATCAATGGTATCTTACTGTCATGAAGACGTTGTTCGTACAAAAAGTTTTTACGCTGACCGACCTGCTGATCAGAGCAGGTCGGCCGGTTTCGATCATCGAATTGAGCCGGCTTTCCGGAATCGAACGCAGCGCATGCTGGCGGATAGTCTCCGATTTGCGAGAACTCGGATATCTGCGCCAGGTCGCAGGACGAAAAATCGAACCCGGACTGGGGATGATTTATTGGGGGCAAGCTGCCTGCTCGCAGACTTTTTTCCCGAAGAAAGCGATCCGGAAAATTGCTGAAGCCGCCCGGAAACTGCAAGTCCGAACAGCTTTGGCTGGGCTGTTTCATGATCAGCTGGTTTATCTTTGCCGTTCTTTCGACCTTCATTGCATTGACGGGACAGTGGACGACCCGGGAAAAAGCAAAAATCATGCTTCGCACCTGTATCGCGGCAATGACGGCGGGCGTCGTGGTGCTGTTCAGCGGGAATATTGTCTTCGCCCTGATCGACATCAATCTTGATCTGTTCAAAGTCGGCGGCGGAGTGGTCCTGATGATCTGTTCGATTTCTCTGGTCTGGGGAAATGAAAGGAAACTTCAGAAGCGGGATGCCGCCGATACCTCGATTTCCGTGGTCCCGCTGGCAATTCCCATGGCGGTGGGCCCCGGCACGGCCGCCGGACTGATCATCATCGGGACGGAACACTCGGAAACCGTACTGAATTATTGTTCCAATCTGTGCGCTCTCCTGATCGGCATTACGGTCCTGGGCGGCGTGCTTTCCTTAGGAGTGTGGGGCGATAAGGTGATGAACAAAACAACCATCTCCGTCATAACCCGGCTGACGGGGTTGTTCCTCTCGGCCATAGCCGCCAAAATGATATTGGAAGGGATTCGCAGTTTTTTGAAGTTTTAGCGTCCGCGGCATGGGACGGCGCCGCCTTTTCGCCTGCCGGGGCGGTCATCCGTTCTTATTTCCCCCGTCGGGGGATTTGCGGAGACGGGACACGTTTCCCTGTCCCGCCGCCGCTCCGCTCCGTTACAGGGCTTCCAGCGCGGTCCGGTTGATGATCATGTCCTGCCATTCCCCGCTCAGCGAGGCGAAGCGGGCCGACCAGCCGGAGATGCGGACCACCAGATTGGGGAAGCGGTCCGGATCTTTTTTCGCCTGCCGCAGCATTTCCGGGTCCACGGTGTCGATCTGGAGATACAGGCCGTTCTTTTGGAGGAATACGCGGAGCAGCTGCATCAGACTTTCCGCCGCGCCGGGCGTCCGGCGGATTCCGGCGGAAAGGCGCAGATCCAGAGGACATCCGTTCGGCGTGTCGGAGAAGTCCATCCGGCAGTAGGAATTGAGGACCGCGGTGATCGGGCTCTCGTCCGTCCCCGGGGTGGGGGCCAGATTCGGCGCCAGAAATTCATGGGCGTGCTTGCCGAAGGCCGTTGCCAGACGATTGGGAGCGTAGGCGATTTCCCGGCCGAAGGTGCTGACGCCGACGGGGACGGTGATGTAGCGGATTCGGGATTTTTCGCCGGAAATCGCCGAACAGTCGTGCAGGACCTGCCGGAGGATTTCATCGGCCTCCGGATTGTCGTTGCCGTAATACTTCAGGGAGCGGGCGAAGCGCAGGCGCAGGGGTTCCTCGTCCCGCCAGTCGTTTTTCAGGATCCGCACCAGTTCCGGCAGAGAAACGATCGGATGCCGGAAGACAAGTTCCCGGATCGCATACAGGCTGTTCGCCACGTCCGGCAGTCCGGCCATGTGAATGGCGCGGAATACCCACCGGGTGCCGTGCAGCGTGTAGGAGCATCCGGATTCCCGGCAGGAGGGTTCCAGCAGGGAGAGGACGACATCCGCCGCCGGGACGGGCATCTCCGGAGCGTCGCCGGGATGATGCCTTCCGGGGAGGCAGAGCGATTCGATATACTTCCGTTTCCCGTCTGCCATGATCCGGACCCGATCCAGGAAATTCTGATAGAGTTCCTCGTAGGATTCCGGCGTTTTTTCGGCGAACAGCGCCTGCTGAAACGGGATCAGATAATCCTCGGGGAAGTAGCCGAAATTGGTCTGTCCCGGCAGAATGATCTCCCAGCAGCCGTCGTTGGTAAAGGTGCGGGCGTCCTCCTCCGGGATGCCGAGTTTTTTCAGGTTTCGGAGGATCTGCGGCTCGTGGTACACCGAAACGATCCCGCCGCCGAGCAGCTGGATATCGGCGATCCGGCGGAGCAGGGCATCGGAGGTGTTGAAATTGAGGCGGACGGTCACCGGATAATCGCTGATATGCAGCTCTTCGATCACGTCCAGCACCAGAAAGGTCACCTCGTTTTCGATCTGCCGCCCCTCCCTGTCGATGCCGCCCAGGATGATGTTCTGATAATTCTGGGCGTCTCCGCTCCCGGGCTCCCGGTCGGAATCCTTGCGCAAGCCGAAGCACCACTCGGTCCCTTTGATCCAGAAGTGGGCGACCAGTTCCCGGGCCTCGTCGAGGGTTATGACGCCTTCGGCCAGGTCGCGGGAGAGGTACGGCCCGAGGATTTCGTCGAAACGGCCGAGGCCGCTCCAGTTGCCGCACAGCCGCTGAAATTCAAAGAAACTCCAGAAGGACTGGAGGGCCTCCGCGAAGCTCTCCGGAGGGTTTTCCGGGACCTTTTCCAGACGGGAAAGGACGGCGCGGAGGTTGGTTTCGTACCGCGCGTATTCGGGGGAGTTCAGCATCTCCCGGCAGGCGTCGCGATATCGTTTTATCCAGATGCGCATGGCCCGGATCACGTCCAGCAGGCCGTTGAAAAAATCCTGATGACGGCTGACGCCGTCGCTTTTCATGCGCTCGCGGATCTCCGCCTCGAGGCCTTTCAGCCCTTTCCGCACCGCGTCTCCGAAATCCGCCGTGGTGTGGCTGATGGAGTCGCTCCATTCTTCGTCGGCGGGAAACCCCGGGATCCGATGCCGTAAAGCCTGGATGTTGGAGGCGCTGCCGGCCAGACGCTCCTCGGGCAGGATGTCGATGGCGGAGCGTTCCGCCGTGAGGATGGTGTTCTTCCCATGCCTGATCTCGGGAGGACAATCCTCCGGCAGATGGAGATCCGCCAGCCGGAATCCCATGTCCCGGAGCCGGTGCCGGTACTCGCCTTTCAAATAACGTGCGGCCAGCGCGCGGGTTTCTTCGCAGAGCCGTTTCACGGTTCCGCCGCCGGTCATCGGATTCAGTATGATCTCTCCCATAAGGCCAATCCTCCCTGCTGACGGCTCATGCCGTCTTTGTTTCGGGGCATACTATATCCTGCCGGGAGAAACCGCGCAATGGATGATGATCCGAAAAAATATCTGTTTGTCCATTTTACTTTTTGCTCCGGTGTGATATATTAGCGGGAGAGGCATTTTTTCCGGAGGCGGGGCTTATGATTTTGGAGCATCTCCCGCATTTGCGGTATGCGCAGGCGGAGGAATTTTCGACCGATGCGGACGGTTCATGCCATTGCAAAACCGTCCCGTTCTACATTTTCGCCCAGGCTTTCGAGGGGCACTACGAAATCGACGCGGACGGGGAATTCGCCGTCTGCGAGGAGGGCGGGGCCTTTTTCGTCCCTCCCGGCATCCCTCTGAAGATATGGCACCGGGTCAATCCCCGAAGCGGGATCATGCGGATCCGTTTTGTCCACTTCATCCCGGAGGACGACCGGGGAGTGGACCCTTTTGCGCAATCCCGGCCGCGGCTTGCGATCACCCGCGGGGAGTGCGCCGGTCCGGAGGAGATCATCCGGCGGCTGCTGCGGGAGCCGGAGCGGGACGGTTTCGCGCTGGCGGCGGATTTCCTGCATCTCCTGTCTCTGCTCGGCGCCTTTATGGAACCGGGGCGGGGGACGCCGCACCCGGAATCGCTGGAGAAGATTCTGCGGTGGATCCGGGAACACGCCCCGGAGGCGATTCACTCCTCCGACCTGGGGAAGCTGTTTCCCTTTTCCCGTTCCCGTCTTTTCGGGCTTTTTCGCGCCGCCACCGGGATGAGCCCCGGCGAATACATTCTCCGGGAGCGGATCCGCCATGCGGCGGGGGTGATGCTCTGCCATCCGGAACTGTCGGTCAAGGAAACCGCGGATCAATGCGGCTGGAAGACCCCGTACCATTTTTCGCGGGCCTTTCGCCGGGTGATGGGCGAACCTCCCGGGCGGTATGTGAAAAATGCGAAACGGTATGCCGTGGAATAAAAGCCGGGAGCGGCGCCTGAGTCTGCTCCCGGCCGAAGGAGCGGCGGCCTGAATGTTTTTCCCCGGCCGTCGGATAGGAATCGAGGGTATTTCGCCTTGATGTCGGCCAAAACAGTCCGGAATAATTCTTCCGCAACTCCGGCATCCCGGGGCGCGTCCGCATGAGACAGGCCGTCATTCAGACTCGATGTCCGGGGTCTCTTTTTTGTCAAGTCGGAAAATTTTTATGAAATATCTGTGATAAAAACTGCAAAAATTCTCATGGAGCGGGGTTTTCCGGTTTGATTTTTCCGGATTCGATGCTAAATTAGCTCAAGAAGCGGATTTGCGCCTTACGGCGCCTCTCCGCGGGGATGATTGAAAACCGTTATATTTCAGCAAATGCGCGAGAAACCAACCAAGTTCAAAATGTGTTTGCTACGATATATGAGAAATGTACTGGTAGGATTGTGTCCACACGTCTTACCGGGCGCTTCTACGCATATCGTAGCGGGTTCTTGGTCGGACCTCTCGCGCAGTGCTTGGGAGCGTTCGGCTTTTAGTGAATGTGACCGGGCATGCTGGATTTCGCAGCGCGGATTGCGGAGGCGACGGCTTGTCCGATATTGCGGCGTTTCGCCGTTTCAGAAAATATACCCTCCCCTTTCGCACCGCGGGATCCGGCAGTCGGATTTCGCGGTTTTTTCGTTGCGTTTTTTGAGATGAAAATAAAACGGATCAAAGGGGAATAAATGGCATATTACGTTTCCAGCGGGCAGGTCAGCAGCGGAATTACACTGTCGTTTGACAATATGTATGTCTACGCCGGCGGCACCGCCGTCCACACCACCGTCGACACCTACGGGCGTCTGTATGTCTCCAGCGGCGGCAGTGCTGACCACACCACCGTCAACTACTGGGGGTATCTGTCTGTCGAGAGCGGCGGCACCGCGACCGGGATCGTCGTCTCCGCCGGGGCAAAATTAGCTCTTACCGTGGCGCCGGACACTTACATTCAGGGAGAATCAGCCGGTTCCGCCTTTGAAATGAAAGACGCTTTCATTTCCGGATACACAGTATCTAACGGGTATCTGTGGGTCTCCAGCGGCGGCAGGGCTGACAACACCACCGTCAACTACTA
>JAZMZH010000040.1:0-17229 GCA_045585875.1 Victivallaceae bacterium
TGGCGCGAAATCCGGCCACCGTGTCCAGCATTTTGGCCCGCGCCGGGCCCTCCCCGGCCAGCGCCTCGTCGCTGAAAAGCCGGTAACGGTCGGGTCGGTCGGTGTAGCGATCGACGATCCACCGCTCCAGCTCCAGTCCGATCCTGGCCCGGGAACGGATCTCGCCCCAGTTGCCCCCCTCAAACGACAGATAGGGGTCGGCAAGGGAGCCGGGGACGATCCTCCGCTCCCGCACCGGCCGGAATCCGACCCAGCTGGTCCCGCAGGAGAGGAGCATCTCATCCGGATGGACGATGCCGCAGGCCCGGGCCGCGGAGGGGTGATCGAAGGATCCGGCGACGACCCGGGTTTCCCGGGTGAGCCCGTCTCCGGTCCATTCCGGCCGCAGGCGGCCGATGACGGCGCCGGAGGGGACCAGCGGCGAAAGCTGTTCCGGCGTGATCCCGACCAGCTCGAGATAGGGCCGGTAGTAGCGGAAACTGCGCTGATCCTGCAGATAAAAGGGCGTCGCCGAGGAGTAATCCAGCGCCCACTCCCCGCAGAGCAGGAATTGTATCCAGTCGTTGTTCATGCAGACCCGGCACCCCGCGAAAAGCTCCGGGGTTTCCCGGCGCATCCGCAGCAGATGCGCCAGGGAGAATCCCCCCGGCCACGGCCAGCCCACCACCTCGTGAATGTTTTCATCCGGCGAGGGCTCGCCCCGCCCGTCCAGCCAGCTCACGATCCGGGTGCGGGGTTTCCCGTCCGGATCGCAGAGCATGGTGTTGCCGCTGGCGGCGCACATGGCGACGGCGGCGACGGGAGCGTCGGCCGCCGAAGCGAGCTGACGGATCAGCCGCATCACCGCGTCGCGGTATGCGGCGGGATCGATCTCCACCGCGTCGCCCTCGCGCAGAAACGTCACCGGCGCGGAGGCGGCATGCACGATCCGGCCGCCGTCCCACAGCACCCCCTTGACGGCTCCGGTGCCCAGATCCAGTCCGATGCAGTTCACCCGGCCACCTCCTCCAGCGCCTCGCGGATGTGCGCGGCAAGAAATCCGACGGTCCGCTCCGAAGTGATCAGCGGCGGCTTCAGCAGCGCCGCCCGGGGACATTCGGGCTTGTAGGTCTGCACGCTCACGTCGATGCACTTCTCGCCGGAGAGAATGGCGCTGAAGCGGTTGGCGGTGTCGCGGTCGTGAAAGATGATGCTGGTGAGGAGGCCGTGCCCCTCGATGCGGTCCACGATCCGGTCGAAGCCGGAGACGGCCGCCTCCACTTCGCGCCGCCAGAGGGCGCTGAGTTTCGCGGTGGCTTCGGCGTTGGCGCGGGCGAATTCGAGGGTGATCAGGTTGGCGAGGCTCGCCAGCTCCTCCTGGCCGTTGGTGACCAGGGCTCCGAACTGATTGAGATTGTCCATGGGGGCGGTGGTGAGGATCCGGCTGGCCGGGTACTGGCCGCCGGGGAAGCCCTTGCCCACCGAGACGAAGTCCGGGCGGCACCCGTATTCGCGGAAGAGAAAGATCTCCGGCGACCACATGCAGGACTGGATCTCATCCACCAGCACCGGGATGTCCCGTTCGGCGCAGAGCGCGTGGGTCCCCGCGACGAATTCGTCGGTCAGCCGGATGCCCGCGTAATTCATCAGCACCAGTTCGTGAGCGAAGAGCGCGATCTTGTACTTCCCCTCGTCATAGCGGCCGACGACCTCCCGGAAGGCCGCGAGATCGTTGATCCGGCAGGCCGCGACTTTGAAGAGCCCCGCCTCCTGAGCCGCCCGGGCCAGTTCCGGCCACAGACCGCGCAGCAGCTGGGTGGTGATCGTGGTCCCGTGGTAGTTGGCGGTGCATCCGCCCTCCCGGTCCGCCATGACCAGAAACACCGGGATCCGGCCAGCGTACTTCGGAGCCGGGAAATCCGCCTGCAGCCGGTAAAAGCGGGCCAGCGCCATTTTAAAAGCGGCTTCGCAGGCGAGCGATCCCGTCTCCAGATTCACCACCCGGTTGAGCACATGGGCTTCGTTGGAGCGGAGCACCGCCTCCAGGGCCGCGTCGTCGCCGGGAGCGATGCCGTTGGCGGCGCGCACGAGTTCGCGCTCCAGAAGCCGCGTCAGATAGCCGCGGGTGTTGTTGTGGGTCTGATTGGTGATGCCGATTTCCGCGGCGTGAGCGATCAGCCGGTAGCCGGGGAAATTGTGTCCGAGGGAGGCCTGATAGTGTTCGCTCTTGCCGATAAAGGCGATCCGTCCGTCCTCGCCCACGCGCACCGGCCCCAGAGCGCTCAGGGGAGCGCTCTCCCGGTGAAAAGCCCGGGCGAAGGCGTCAGTGGGAGCCCCCGGGAAGGAATCCGCCAGCCCCCCGACGAGCTTCTCGCCGCTGCGGAGGGCCAGCGCCTCGCAGCGTTCGGCGAAATCCTCCGGGAAGAATTCCACGGGAGCGTCCGCGATTTTCCGCAGTTCGGAGTAAGTGCCCAGCCCCAGCGCGGCGGAGGCCCGGCAAACCGCCGAGATGTAGCTCTCACCGGCGATGTCGGTTAACGACCTTGTGATGTTGATGCTCATCAGCATAAACTCCTGTTTGAAATTCAGTTGGTTGCGGGCCTGAGTCCGGCGCCCGGCCCGGAACTTTTCAGTCCGTCCGATTCGCCGAACGGCGCTCCGAGCTTTTTTACAGAGATTAATATATTTTGTATTTTTATTATTGCACATTGATTATGGCCATAATATTTACAAAATAAGCTGTAAAATTTATATTTTTGCAAAAAGATCGTCTTGTCACGCCGGCGCCGAGGATGATTTCTGCGCTGTTTTATCGGAGATTGTTCGGATGCCGGAGAGAATTTCTCCCGCATTTCACTTCGTACGGGACCGATGACGCTTGACTTTTCCGGTTCCGCGTGTCTATTATAGCATGGTTTCCGGGCGCCGGGCCGCGGGAGCCGCCGATACGATCATGAATCTGCCTCGAATAATCAATGCCGGTGTTTACCGTTATGCGCAAAAGGAATACCAGGTGGTGGACCACCCCTGGATAGCCCTCTCCCTGCGCGGCCTCGTCCGGTGCCTCGAATACGATCCGCGCGGGCGGATGCGGCGCAATTTCAGCAGCGTCGACGGTCCGGAAGTGCCGCGGCTCAGCGTATGCGCGCCGGATTTCTCCATGGATTTTGAATACAACGACGACCGGGAAAACTATGTCATCATCCTGGATTGGGACGGGCTGCGCTTCGACTGCGACCGGGAGACTTTCGTCCTCGACTACGACGGGGTGGAGGTTGACATACCCGAGGAAATCTCCCTGACCGCGGCCGAAACCGAATTCTTCCACCGGCGCTTCGAGGAGATCATGACCGAGTGGAACAGCGCCGTACCCGGCAATCAGTTCGCCGCCGAGATCATGACCCAGGAACTTTTTCTGCGTTTTCTGCAAAATCCGGTCGACGGCGACGACATTGTGGAAGCCTTTCGCAAAAAACTCGACGGCGACGTGCGCTGCGAGAAGTCGATCGCGGAGCACTGCCGGGAGCTGGGAGTAAACCGCGACGTGCTGCGCAAATGCTTCACGGAGCGTTACAAATCCTCACCCCGCGAATACCGCGTCAACAAGCGGCTGAAGCGGATACTTTATCTCTTCACCTACAGCAACCTGAGCCTTAAGGAGATCGCCGACGACGCGGGCATGAAGAATGTCACTCATCTCAATGCTCTGATCCGCAAATATTACCATAAGACGCCCCGGCAGCTGCGCCGTGATTACAACGCCGCCGGGTGAAGCGCCCCCGGCACCCTCATCGCCGCTCCGGCACTTCCGCAAAGGCGTGAAGGGGCTTTATCCCCCGCGGCGGCACGGCACGGACGACATTCGCGGCGGCGGCCCGGCGCCGGGCGCCGCCGCCCGACCGGATCAGGTCATTACGGCGCTTTTATGTAACCCCCGCAGGCGGTGCCGATCCCGTCCCGTGACGGACACCATTGCCGGTCGCCGCGATGTTCCCCCCGTCGGGCCGTCCCGGGACTTTCACCCGTCAGCCGTACACCCCGCCGGGCTCATCAGAAGAACGGCGCCCCGGCTTGAAACCGGGACGCCGTCGGGGGTGCGGGAGACCGGCGCCTGCGGCCCGGTCGTCCCGCAGCGTAAGATCAGTTGTTGGTAAAGGTCGTGGTTTTGTTGAATCCCTTGCCGTCCCTGGATTCCACATGGCCGTCCATATATCCGAAACTGAGCTTGCCGCCGTGAATGGTCATCGTGTCCGCATCCCAGAAATATCCGTCGCCGGCAACGTACGCGGCGTCGGGATAGCACTGGTAAAACGACCCCTCTTCCCAGGAATCATATACGATCACCTGCTGGGACGCGCGCTTGGCGGAGCCGAGATTCATCACGAAGAAGATCGGCGAGGTAATGTAACTGACCAGGTAATTACGGTTCCCGTTGGTCGTATCCGCCGCATAAGCACAGGATCTGCTGGGGCATTTGAAAACGGCCTTGTCGACCCCGGATTTCCAAACCTGATACATCCAGTTCTGGCCGTTGGCATCCTGCCACCAAAAGCCGATGGGATCGACGCCTCCGGCCCAGGCTCCACCGCCAACCCCCACGGCGTTGCCGCCCACCCAGCTGCCGGGAAGGTAGTTGTCGTTCTCGCTGGCATAGATGTTGGCTCCGAGGCACATCTGCTTCATGTTGGAAACGCACTTGATGCTCTGGGCGGCCTGACGGGCCTTGGAGAGAGCGGGCAGCAGCATGGATGCGAGGATGGCGATGATAGCGATCACGACAAGCAATTCTATCAATGTGAAAATACTCTTTTTCATTTCGACACCTTTTCTTTCTTCTTTCTGATTACAAACGATTTATTTCTCTCGACCAATCTTTCCATGTTTTCCCGATAAGTTTCTCCTTTCCGACCGACGGTCTTTGGGCATGGCCGCAATGGCTCACGCGGTTGCTGCTGTCTCGCATGCCGCATCCGACTTTTTCCTCCTTTCTTCCGAGTCGTTTTGATGCCGCTCTTCCGCTTTCCGTGAAGCTCCCGATAATTTTTCTGTTTTAATATATCCTTTTTTTAAATATCTGCAAGGAAATTATTCCGATTTGTTTTACAAAAAAAAATAAAATTATTATATTTTTGCATAGTCACGGCGCGATTATGCGAAGAGCCGCAAAGTTGCGGCGCGCTCTTTCGACGGTCCGGAGAAAAGTCGGAAAAAAATCCGCCCGCATTTCGGCCCGGGAGGTTTCAGGCGGCTTGACTTTTCGCGTTCCGCATGTTTATTATGATAAATCGTGAATTTTCGGAAATCGACAACCCATGAATCTGCCTCAGATCATCAACGCCGGTGTTTACCGCTATGCGCAAAAGGAGCGCCAGACCGTGGAAAGTCCGTGGATCACGCTCTCGATGAGCGGACTGGTCCGGGTGACGGAATACGATCCCGGCGGACGGCTGGTGTACAACTTCGACATCGCCAACGGGCCCGAACGGCCGCGGCTCAGCGTGAGCGTGCCGGGATTCGTCTACGATTTCGAGTACAACGCCGACCGGGAAAACTATGTCATCCTCCTGGATTGGGACGGGCTGCGCTTCGACCGCGACCGGAGGACTTTCGTGCTCAAGTACAAGGGGATGGAGCTGGACATCCCCGAATATATCTTCCTGACCGCGGCCGAAACCGAATTCTTCCACCGGCGTTTCGAGGAGATAGTGACCGGGTGGAACAGCGCCATACCCGGCAATCAATATGCCGCGGAGATCCTCACTCAGGAGCTGTTTCTGCGTTTTCTGCATAATCCGGTCGACGGCGACGACATTGTGGAAGCCTTTCGCAAAAAACTCGACGGCGACGTGCGCTGCGAGAAGTCGATCACGGAGCACTGCCGGGAGCTGGGAGTAAACCGGGATCTGATGCGAAAGCGCTTCATCGACCGCTACAAACTGACGCCGTGCGAGTACCGCATCAACAGGCGGCTGAAGCGGATACTTTATCTGTTCACCTACAGCGACCTGAGCCTTAAGGAGATCGCCGACGACGCAGGCATGAAAAATGTCACTCACCTCTATGCTCTGATCCGCAAATATTACCATAAGACTCCCCGGCAGCTGCGCCGGGAATACCGCCCATCCGGCTGAAGCGCCCCCCGGCGCAAACACTCCCGTTTCGCTCTCCGGCGGGCCCCCGAAAGGAAGGCCCGAAGCCGGCGGCGCCGTCGACAGTCGGTCGATTTCCGCAGTTTTTTACAACGGAAACTGGAAAATATCTGCTATGTATGATATATTATAAGAATTGTTGTTGCAATGCGGGACCTGCGGCGCGAAAACACGACCCGGGTTCCGGCCGCGGGCTGCGACACTCCGGAACGACGGCGAAGTCCGTGCCGCGGCGGCAATCGGAACAGAACAGAAGCAGATCATGATGAAACCGTTTTTTTCAATCGTCGTGCCGTGCTGCAATGTCGCGGCATACGCGGGCGAGTGCATCCGGTCGGTACGGGAGCAGAGCTTCCGCGACTGGGAATGTCTGATCGTCATAGAGGACTCGCGGGACAACACCGTCGGAGTCGTGGACGAGGCCGTGGCCGGGGATCCGCGCTTCCGTATTTTCAAACAGCCGAAAAGCGGCTCCGCGGCGGTTCCGCGAAACACCGGGATCGACAACGCCGCCGGAGAGTACCTGATCTTCCTCGACGGGGATGACTCCATCGCCGAAAACGCGCTGGCCGGACTGGCCGAAAAAATTTCCCGGCGGCCCGGAGCCGACCTCTACGCCTGCGCCATCCGGGAATACGAGGACGGCACCGGACGGCATATCCGCATCATCGACAACTTCGGTCCCGATGCTCCGGCCGAACTCTCGGGACACGACGCCATACTCATGCTCTACGGCTATTGGCGCAACCCCAGCCCCATGGTGCAGGAAAACATTCACCGGGTCGAATTTCTCAGAAAGAATTCCCTGCATTTCGTGCCGGGGCTCCAGCACGACGATCACGAATTCTTCCCGCGGGAGTTCTTCCTGGCCGAACGCATCGTGCCCCTCCACGAAGTCTTTTATCTGTACCGGCGGCAGACCGGCTCCATCACCATGGGCGGACGCGCGCCGGGGTATTTTCTGAAATACATGTCCGTGGTGCTGAAATCCCTCTTCGCGTTTCACGCCGAGGTTTCGGCCCGGCCCGGATTCGACCGCAGAATCTCCCGATGCTGGGCCCGGGAGTGGGTGGCCTGGCTTTTCGACTGGTTTTACGAGAGAAACGTGCGCCTGATCCCGCGGGAAAAGCGCAGAGAAACCCTCTCGGCAATCTTTTCCGACGGCTTCGACGATTTCAATCTGCTGGTAAAAGCCGCCGCGCCGCCGCGGCGGATCGCGGCCTGGTGGGTGCGGGTTTTCGTGCGCCGCCCCTCCATGGCGTGGATGGCGGAGGCTTTCTTCAAATGGTACTTCCGTCTGGCAGAAGCCAGAAACCGGAGGCGCGGCCGGGTGCTGCACATGCACGGCGAGGATTAAGCCGGATATGCAGACCGCCGACAGCAACCCGGACCGGACGACATGAAACTCGATTTCGTAGCCAACACCAGGCGAAACATCATCGCCTCTTTCATAAACAAATTCGTAGGAATGTTCTTCCCGTTCCTGCGCAAGACCCTCTTTCTCTGGGTTCTCGGGCCCGGCTACCTGGGATTGAACGGGCTCCTCTACTCCCTCCTCGGGATGCTCATGCTCGCCGAACTCGGCTTCGGCACGGCCATCATCTGCTATATGTACAAACCCGTGGCCGACGACGACAACGATCTGCTGTGCGCCTATCTGCGGCTCTTCCGCACCATTTACCGCTGGGTCGGCGCCATCATCTTCGTCGCCGGGCTCTGTCTGCTCCCGTTTCTCCGCCACCTGATCCACGGAGAGATCCCCGCCGACGTCAATCTCCCCCTGGTGTACCTGCTCCACCTGATCAACACCTCGGCCAGCTATTTCCTCTTCGCCTACCGGGGCTCCATCCTCAGCGCCCACCACCGCAACGACGTTTACAACAACATCCGCACCGGCACGGCCATCGTCGAATTCGGCGTCGTCACACTGGTGCTTTACTTCACCCGCGACTACTGCAGCTACGTCGTCACCACCATCATTTTCACCCTGATCAACAATCTGCTGATGGTGTACGCCACCCGCAAACTTTTCCCGGCGGTGACGCCGAGAGGCCGACTCGCGCCCGGTGAAATCAAAAAGGTCATCTCCGATGTGAAGGCGATCTTCATGCACAAAATCGGAGCCGTGGTTTCGGGATCCTTCGACAACATCGTCATATCGAGTTTTCTCGGACTGGTGGCGGTGGCGGCCTTCAACAACTATTACAGCATCTGCATGGCGGTGAGCGGCCTGACCGGCGCCCTGTGCTACTCCATGATGGGAGGATTCGGCAACCGCATCTACACCGAAGACCGGAACGACAATTTCCGGCTGCTGCTTAAGGCCAACCGGATGGTCATGTGCAGCGTCCTCTGGTGCGCGGCCGTGCTGATGGCCCTTTACCAGCCCTTCATGGCGCTGTGGACCCGGCACGATCCCACCCTCGTCAGGCACCTCCTGACCCCGGTGCTCATGGTGATCCTCTTTTACGAAAAACAGGCCCGGGAAACCCTCAGGATGTTCAAATCCGCCGCATCGCTGTGGCGGCAGGACCGCTGGAAAGCCGTCGTCGCCAGCCTGGTCAATCTGAGCCTGAACCTGCTGCTGATCAACATCCTCCCGGATGAGGACAAGCTGGACGGCGTGGTACTGGCCACCATCGTTTCCGACCTGGCCGTGCAGATGCCCTGGGAATCCTATGTGGTATTCTCCGTATTTTTCAACCGGCGGCAGGCCGGGATCTACTGGCGCAGCCAGCTCATCCACACCGTTCTGGCCGTGCTGCTCTGCACGGCGGTCTATCTGGCGGTGAACGCCATACCCCCGGGCGGAACCGGGTCCGTGGTGCTGAAAGGTCTGGCGGGCATGTTCATGGCCGGAATCCTGCTGCTGGCGCTGTTCCGCAGCGACGCGGTCGCCCTGCTGAAAGCCATGACTTCCCGCCGCCGCAGGAACTGAACCGGTCAGCCGCCGTCCGGGGAAGCGGCATCGGATTTCCGGCCAGGCTCCCGCAGAAGACGCGCCGGCTGTCCTGTCAATGCCGTCCGGAAACTCCTGAAAACATAAAAAAAAGCCTTTTCACGCTTTTTTCATGGTTGAAAAATCATTTTTTTGTGATAGATTAAGGATAAAGTCTCATTTCTGGTCACGGGCCGCCGGAACGGAAATCGTCCGGCAGGGTCGGAAAAACGGAGGGTTGTGCGGTGGAATATACTTTTGAAACAGTCGGTGATGTTTTTGAAGTTTTTCTTGAGGGGCGCCTGGTCGCCGCCTGCGCCGAGGAATTCAAGGACAGCATGTTTGAGCAGCTCAAGGGACACAAATATATCCTGTTCAATCTTAAAAACATGTCGCACATTGACTCCTCCGGCCTCGGAGCGCTCGTATCCATCCTCCAATGGGTCAACTCCAATGGCGGCGTGCTCAAACTCTGCTGTCTCCAGTCCCGGCCCAAAATCGTCTTCGACATCACAAAAGTCTATCGGGTTTTCGACATCTGCGCAACCGAGGAAGATGCCATGGAAGCCTTCAAGCTTTCGCGATAAGATATTCCGCCATGTGCAGATCGGTCAGCATTCTGGTGCGCTCCAGAAACGATGAGGCGTTTGCGGAAGCCACCCTGCGGGCCATATTCGACCAGGAGTGCGGACTCCCTTTTGAAGTGCTCTGCTGCGACGACGGCAGCACCGACCGTACGCCGGAGATCATCGCCTCCTTCGCCAAAGTCCGGGCGCTGCCCCGGCCCGGGGGAGAATATCTGCCCGGACGCAGACTCAACTACATGGTTTCCGCCGCGGCCGGAGACATCGTGGTGTTCAACAACGCCGACGCCACTCCATGCTCCCCCCGGTGGCTTGAGGAACTCATCCGGCCCCTGGTCTCCGGAGAAGCGGACGCGGTGTACGGCAATCAGCTGCCCCGGCCGGACGCGGAATATCTGGTGCGAAAGGATTACAAGCGGGCTTTCGGAGACGGTTCCGCCGCTGCGGGATGGCGCTTTTTCTTTTCCCTCGCCACCGCCGCCGTCCGGCGGGAGGAACTCCTGGCGCACCCCTTCAACGAGACCATCCGCTACTCGGAGGATGTGGAATGGGCCCGGCGGCGGCCCATAAGAATCGTTTACGCCGCCGGGGCGACGGTGATGCACTCCCACAACTACACCGTCTCCGAGCTGAAAAAACGGTTCTTCGGCGAGGGCGCCGCCGACGCCTTCATCTTCGGGGACCGGCCGAATCTGCCGCGCGAAATGCTTTCCGCCGGGATGGAAACCCTGCGCGACATCCGTTTCCTTATGGCGCACCCGGCGGGACTGGCCGAACTGCCCCGGGCCCCGCTGCGCCGCTTCGTTCAGAAATTCTACCACTGGAAAGGAATCCGGGCCTATGTCCGGGAACACAAATCAGCTTAAAACCGCCCATGTGGCGCGGCGCTTCACCTTTGACGAGTGGGGCGGCACCGAAACGGTGGTCTGGAACACGGTCCGGCAGCTGCATGACAGAGGCGTCGGAGCCGATATTCTCGCCACCTGCGCCCTCTCCTCTCCGGGGGATGAGGTGCGGGACGGGATCCGGATCCGGCGCTTCGACTACTCCTATCCCTATTTCCCCATGCCGGCAAAGACCCGGCTGGAACTGGACAAAAAGGGCGGCAATCCCTTTTCCCCCGGACTTTTCAGGGCGCTTAAAACGGGCGGATACGATCTCATTCACATTCACAGCGGCGGGCGCATCGCCGTCCTGTGCGCGCTCCTGGCCAAACGGCTGGGCATCCCCTGCGTCATGAGTCTCCACGGCGGCTGCGCCGTGGTGCCGCGGGAGGAGATACGCCGGATGATGGCGCCCGTTCGGGGCAAGTTTCATTACGGCGGGGTCATCGACCGGCTGCGGGGATTGAGGCGAAACGCCGAGGCCGAAGCCGACGCGGTGATCTGCATAAG
Source organism: Victivallaceae bacterium (assembly GCA_045585875.1). GTDB lineage: Bacteria > Verrucomicrobiota > Lentisphaeria > Victivallales > Victivallaceae > JAVBQJ01. Next base: position 11,045 of record JAZMZH010000040.1, read on the forward strand.
CCGGGGCGAAGAGCGTTCGCTGAAGGAACGTCTGCCGGGGCGGCGGATCGTTTATCTGCCCAACGGCGTCAACTGCGCAAGATTTCAGACCCCGACGGCGGTTTCCCCCCGCGCCGAATGGGGAATTCCCCGGGACAGGCGCCTCATCCTCTGCATATCCAGGATCGACTACCAGAAAAATCAGAAGATCCTCCTGCGCCTGGCCGACGACGACCCGGAGAGCCATCTCCTGCTGATCGGTCCGGTGACCGCTCCGTGGTATCACCGGGAACTGCTGGAGGAGGCGGAGGCGCTGGGAGTCGCCCGACGCCTGACCGTGATCCCCGGACTGCCGCCGGACGACCCGAGACTGCCGGCCATCCTTCACGACGCGGACGTGTTCGTGCTGCCGTCGCTGCACGAGCCCTTCGGAATCGTCGCGCTGGAAGCGTGGGCGGCGGGCACCCCTGTGATCGCCTCGGCGGTGGGAGGTCTCAGGGATTTCATCGTCCACGAACGCAACGGGCTGCTCTTCTCCTCCGGCAGCGTCGAAGAACTGCTGACGGATTACCGCCGCCTGAGAAGCGATCCCGTGCTGCGGGAAACACTCACAGTCAACGCCGGAGAGGACGTCCGGGCATACAGCTGGGAATCCATCACCGGACGCCTGCTGGACCTTTATGAGGAGCTGTGCCGTGAAGGGCGTTAAAATACTCTACATCGGGCGGGACACCGGATTCACCGGCGGGATCGAGCGGTATGCCTGGGAAAGCGCCGGGCTCATCCGGGCGCGGGGCGGCCGGGCGGACTGGTACGGCACGGCTCCGGGACGGGACGAAGCGCTCTTCCGAAGCGGCTTCGACGCCGTGCTCGACGCCGGGATCTCCGCCGGAACCGCCCGGGAATACGATCTGGCGGTGCTCCACAAACTCTGCGATCCGGAGCTCCTGAACGCATGGCGGAAGATCTTCGGCGAGAGACTGGTATTCATGGCCCATGACCATGACGTGTACTGTCCGCGGCGGCATTACTACACCCCGTTCGGGAGGAGAAATTGCCGAAGGAGCTACCACTGTCTGCGCTGCGGAATCTGTTCCCGGATCACCCGGCCGGGGCGGAAGCGCCCGATCCCCGGAAGCCCCGGAGCGATCCTCTCCGCGCTGAAGGATCATCACGCGGCGGTGCTGTCGGAATATATGAGAGGCAATCTGCTCCGCAACGGATTCCGGGAGGAGAGGCTCCATATTCTGCCCCCGGTGATCCCGGTTTCGGAAACCGTCCGCAGGCAAAAGCGGGACGGGATTTTTCATCTGCTCTTTTTGGGCCAGCTCATCCGGGGAAAAGGCGCCGATCTCATGCTGCGGGCTCTGAAACTCCTGAAATCCCCCTGGCGGGCCACCATCGCCGGAGACGGCGCCGACCGTCCGATGCTGGAGGCGCTGGCGGCCGGGTGCGGCATCGCCGACCGGGTCGAATTCACCGGATGGCTCACCGATCCCGAACCCTGCTTCGGGGAATGCGACGCGGCGGTTTTTCCCTCCCGCTGGCAGGAACCCTTCGGCATGGCCGGAGCGGAAGCGCTGGCCCACGGTCTGCCGGTGGCGGCCTTTGACACCGGAGGCGTGCGGGAGTGGCTGGAGGACGGGGTGAACGGTTTCGCGGTGCCGGAGCGGGATGTTCCGGCGCTGGCGGAAAAAATCGAACTTCTCGCCCGCGATCCGGCGCTGGCGAAGCGGATGGGCGACGCCGGACGGGAAATCGTCCGGGAGAGATTCGCGCCGGAAAATTTCATCGCGGCCTTGCGGACGCTCTTGGAGCTGACGGGAGGCGGGCGATGAAAATACTGGTCTCATGCGTGCCTTTCGACCGGGGGAAGTCCGGCATTTCCGTATACATCCGCGGACTGACGGCGGCTCTGGCCGCCCGCGGGCACGAACTGACGCTGATCGTGGAAAAGGACGCGGCCGAAAGTTTCCCCGGATTCTCCAAAATCGTGCTGCCCGGATTCTGCCGCCGGGCGGTATTTTCCATGCTCTACCACCTGTGGGTGCTGCCTTTCCGGATCAACTTCCGCAAATACGACATGGCCATAATCTGCGCGGCCAACCGCCGGGCCTTCTGCCGCTATCCGGTCTTCACCGCCGCGGTGGTGCACGATCTCTCCCAGTACCATGTGGATGCCAAATACGACCGGCTGCGGATGTTCTACATCCGGCACCTGCTGCCCCGCTGCGTCCGAAAAGCCCAGGCTCCGGTGGCCATAAGTCATTCCACGGCGGCGGACATGACCGAATACTGGCACATCCCCGCCGAACGCATCCGGGTCATCCCGGACGGCCTGTCCGTGAGCGGCACGGAGGACGCCGACGCCGGCCCCTGGCTGCAAAACAGCGGCATAACCCGGCCTTTCGTGCTCTACATCTCCAGATTGGAGCACCCCGGCAAGAATCATGAAAATCTCATACGGGCCTGGGATCTGCTGCCTCCGGAAATCGCGGATTCCTACGACCTCGTGCTGGCGGGAGCGTCATGGAACGGTTCGGAAAAGATCTTTCAGGCCGCGGCGGCATCCCCGCGGGCCGACCACATCCGCTTCCCGGGATTCGTGAAACCGGAGCTGCTGCCCGCCCTCTACCGCCGGGCGTCCGGCTACGTCTTTCCCTCGCTCTTCGAGGGGTTCGGCCTGTCGCTGATCGAGGCCATGCATTTCGGACTCCCCTGCTGCTGCTCCGAAACTTCATCGCTGGGGGAAATCGGCAAAGGCGCCGCCCTGCTCTTCGATCCCCGCAATCCCCGGAGTATCGCGGAAGCTCTGGAGAAGCTGCTCACCGATGAATCCCTGCGGGAGGAACTGCGCCGGGCGGGGAAAAAACGGGCCGGAGAATTCACCTGGGAAAACGCCGCCGCGGGCTTCACCGCCCTGGACCGGCGGCCGCGCATCTTCGGCATCCCCTGCGACAACGTCACCATGGCGCGGGCGCTGGAACAGTTGGACGGGATGGTCCGAAAGCGTTCGGGATTCGCCGCCTTCGTCAATGCCCACTGTCTGAACACCGCCTGCCGGGACCGGGAATACGCGGCGATCCTCGAAGAAGCCGACGCGGTATGGCCGGACGGGAGCGGGGTTCGGATGGCGGGCAGGATTCTGGGATTCCCGGTGCCGGAAAACGTCAACGGCACCGACATGTTTCCTCTGATCTGCTCCCGGCCCTACCGCATTTACATGCTGGGCGCGGCCCCGGGCGTGGCGGAAACGGCCATGCGCAAGGCGGTGGCGGTGGGAGGACTGCTGGATTTCGTTTCGGAACGCATCCCCAGGGCGCCTCTGTGGATGCGCAGAGCCGGGCTGGAATGGTGCTACCGCCTCCGGCAGGAGCCGATACGGCTCTTCCGGCGCTACATTTTCGGAAATCCCCTGTTCATCCTGCGGCTGCTTTTCCGGCGCGGCTGACGCCCCCGGGGGAAGGTCATTTCCCGCGCTTCCCCCGTCCGGCGGTCAGCGGATAATACAGCTGCCGGAAAAATATTTTCGCAGGGAGCTGCCAACCGCGGGCGGCAAGCTTCAGCAGGGGCAGCGCCGCCCGTCTGGAGCGGGAGGCAAACTTTGCAAGCGCCAGGAACCGCGCCCTGCCCTCCCCCTCGAAAAGGATCTCCAGCGCCCGCCGTCGATCCCCGTCCCGCAGTTTGGCCGAAGTGACCGGGTGAAAAAGAAACCAGTAAAAGAGCGCCAGCCACTGATTGCTCCAGATCCTCAGCACATCCGCCGGGATCTCGTGTCCGGAGACGAAATTCAGCAGAGAGCGGAGCTGCATCGCCAGATCGGTGATGATCCGCGCCGACCCTTCCGTGGTCAGCGATCCCGGACGCCGCCGGTAAATATAAAGGACTTCGTCCAGATAGGCGAATCTCTCCGCATAATACCATATCCGCGGAGTGCTCTCAAAATCCTCCATCAGCCGCCCCGGCGTCTGCCGGATCATGCGGTCGAGCAGAAATTCCCTCCGGTAAACACTCAGCCATGTGTAATTGCGGATCATGCCGCCGTTGCGGCCGGTGCGGCGCACGGCTTCAAGGCCCGAAAAAACTTCCGCGGCGTCGGCGGCGCGGAAATTGGTCAGCCGCTCCGCCCGCTCCATATCCACCGTGTCCGAGCCGGTGGTGACGGCGGCAAAGGAGAGGATGTCCACGGGGCCGGTCGCCGCCAGCTTTTCCGCCAGTTTCTCCAGCATGTCGTCGGCGAGCCAGTCATCGCCGTCCAGCACCGCCAGATATTTCCCCCGGCCATGCTCGATCCCGTAGTTGCGGGTGGAGGAAACTCCGCCGCTGACCGGGCCCGTCGCCACCCGGAAGCGCGAATCCTCCGCCGCCGCGGCCCGGCAGATTTCCAGGGATCTGTCCGGAGACTCCTCCACGTAGCAGATCGCCTCGAAATCGGGGAATGTCTGATTTCTCACCGACGCCAGCGCGCGGGGCAGCCAGGGTTCGGTCCGATACCCGGCGATGACAACGGTGAACAGCGGCGCATCCTTCATGACAGTTCCTCCTCCGTCGCGCCGCATTCCCGGAGCAGAGCGGTCAGGAGACGATGCTGGCGCTCCCGGTAGCGCTCCGGCGAAAACTTTTCGCCGCCGGCCAGGCAATGATTTCTTTTGGCCTCCCGGAATTCCCCGTCGGAAACGAGTCCGGCCAGGATTTCGGCGGCCTCCCGGTCGCTGTGATAGGTCAGTTCCGGATCATCGACGATCTCCACCGTCCCGCCGTCGTCCGGCACCAGGACGATATTTCCGGCCTTGAGATACTCGGTCACCGAAATGCCGAAGGCCTCGTCCTTTTCGGCGTGAATGGCGTAGGTCCCGGAGAGCAGAAACCGTTCTTTTTCCCGGCCGTAGAGCGGCCCGGTCAGATGCAGCCAGCTCTTTTCCGCGGCAACCCGCTTCAGTTCCTCCACATACGGATGCGGGTCGAGATTCCCGCCGATGTACAGTTCCAACTCCCGGCCGGAGAGTTCCCGGGCGCGCTCCACCATGCCGACGATGGCGGAAACCCGCTTCTCCGGGAAAATGCGCCCCAGGTAAACCACCCGCAGCGGATCGCGCTCCACCGTTTCCCCGGTAAGTTCGAAGGTGGTCGGAGGATAAAAAACCGTGCTGTTGAACTCCCCGTAAAACTCCTTCATCACCCGCTCCACATACCGGGAATTGGGATAAATGCGCTCCCGGGGGTCGGCGAGGATCCGCCGGGTCGAGCGCATCCCCAACAGCGGCCTCAGAAGATGCTCCGCGACACAGGTCCGGAAACGCCGGTAAAACAGACGGAGTCCGGTTTTCGGCGGGCGGTGCATGAAATAGTCGGAAAAGGCATCGTCGCCGAAATGCCGCAAAAGATAGATGAAGTGATGGGCGGGCTTGCCGAAATCGAACATGTTGACGGCGGATATGCAGATGTCGGCTTCACGGGCCAGCTCCTTGAGCCGCCGGGTCCGGTAAAAGGGGATCACCGCGTCCAGACGGCGGAGCAGCCGGCTTTCGGGTTTGATCAGCACGACCTTGAGACGGGACAAGTCAACGGGGATCCCCGCCATGCGGGAAGCCGTTTCAATATCGGACTGCCAGTTGAGCGCCAGAGTCACTTCACAATGTTTCTGCAGTTCGGCGATGAACATCAGCGGCAGATAATCGACCCCGCCCAGAACCCCGCCGAAACCGGTCTGATGCAGAAGAACCCTTTTCATGCCTCACTCTCCCCGGCGGCCGCCAGAGCTCCGATCCGGTCGGCCATGAGTTTGAAGTAATCCGCCACGCGCCGGACCTCCGGCGGTATCTCGTCGTTGGAGAGCACCGCCGCCATGGAATCCCGGTCCTCCGGAGCAAATCCGTGCATGCCGGCCAGAGGGATCGCTCCCATGTCCGAGGGCACGATCTGCACCCCGGGATTCATGAGAAACACCATGTCCCCGAAACGCCGGTCGCTCCGGTATATCCCGCAGCGCTTTTCCTCCTCCCGCGTGAGCCAGTGCCCGCAGGATTCAAAGGGGGCCAGCGCCTCCCGGACCGCCGCCTCCGCTTCGGGACGGAGCAGCGTCACTCTCACCATCGTGGAGTCGAAGCACGCCCCGTAATCCCGTCCGAAAACCAGCGGCGTACGCTCCAGCGCCGACATGATATCCGCCGTACCGTTCAGGGGAGTCATGCCGTGGTCGGAGATCA
>JAZMZH010000041.1:0-6946 GCA_045585875.1 Victivallaceae bacterium
GCGCACGGCGACAAGCTTGTCGGCAAAGGCCAGCAGCGCCTCTTCGGTGAAGGTCCACTCGTTGCCCTGAAACCACACCGGAGTCTGCGGCACCCAGGCCGGGATCTCGCCGCGCTCGGCCAGGGAACGGCTCCAGCGCTCCTGGGTCAGCGCCCAGGCCCGGTAGATCTTGCAGGCGTCGTACCAGTCGCCGGTCAGCGGTCCGGCGACCACCGGGTACTGGAGCTGCCAGGTCGAACGGCGGTAGGGCATATCCGGATAATGGATGATGCTCTCGTTGAACGCCTTTTGGGAGGCGGCGGGCCGGGCGACAAAGGTTTTCTTGAAATTCTGCCCGTCATGACTGGCGAAATAGAGGGCGTCGCCTCTGCCGTCGTCGTAGGTCATGAGCTGGATGGTCATGCCGCCCGCGGGATATTCGGTATAGCCCAGCAGTCCGGAGAAGCGCTTGCGGATGTCGGTCTGCTTCCGTCCGGAGTAGATCGGCACTGCCATGAATTCGGTCTCCTCGGCTCCGGCCGCACCGAGGCCGCCGAGATAGGGGAACTCAAGATGCTGGATCGCCTCATCGGAGCGGTTGTCGATGGAGATCTCCCACTGAAAGAGCGGGGAATCCTCCTCCAGGGTGATCCGTATGGTGACCAAAATGTCGCCATTCCGCCAGGCGGCGGCGCTGTATTTCAGGATCCATCCGCCGGAATTCCCGTCGCCGAAGGGCTCGGCGCTCTTCCGTCCGAAGGCTCCGGCGTGAAAAAGCGTCCCCGCAGGCAGATTGTACCATTGATCCGGCGCCTCCCCCGGCTTCAGCATGGTGAGGCGGAAGATCCCCTCCCCGGGTTCGGTGACATACTCGCAGCCGGTTTCCAGATTGGTGATCTGTTCCAGCGTGTAATTCGGCTCGCGCAGCACCAGACGGGCCAGGCCGTTTTCCAGAGTCAGCATGCCGTCGCCGCGGCCGGTCCGGACCGGCCCGGCGGAAACCGCGCAGGAGCAGAGGAGCAGCATGGCTGTACCCAAAAGAGAGGCTTTTTGATTCATGGAATATTCTCGGGGGTTGAGTGTTGACAGGGAACGGGCCGCCGCGGACCTCAGGGATCGCGCGGCAGCCCGAGTGCCGCACCGTTACGGCGCGGCATTTTCCCGCAGATTCAGCGATCAGAAGAGGTCATGGACCGTGCCGTCGCCGTAGTGGGCACCATCGCCGGCATTCGCGGGCAGATCCTCGACGTGGCCGTCGCCGAAAAGACCGTTGCACCTGTTATTGTGACGATATTTCAGGTTGAGGCCATTGTTGGGATCCGTCCGCTGTGAAGTCGTACCGTCGGCCCAGATGAAACCGGTGGGCTTGAACAAAGCCAGCGATCTCGCCGAGCACCAGTGTGCGGCGCCGTTCACAGGGCTGTTCATAATGCCGTCGCTGTTGGCCGCGTTGTACGCATCCACCGAGTAATTGAAATCTTCAATACTGACGTTCTGATTATCCTCGGCGGAGGGGCATTTGATCCACATTCTGTAGTTGCCGTCCTGCTTAAGGTAGCCGGTATAATCGTACATGTAAGCCATCGGCGACACTGTGTAATTCGGCTGGCACCAGCCGCTGATCAGGAGCACCTTGTCGTCGTTGTCGTTGGCGTACATGACGAAGGTGAGGCCCCAGGTCTTGAGATTGTTGACGCATTTGGTTTTCTGCGCGGCGGCCCGGGCTTTGGAGAGCGCGGGCAACAGCATGGACGCGAGGATGGCGATAATCGCGATCACGACGAGCAATTCTATTAATGTAAATTTCTTTCTCATGGCGTTGTCCCTTCTTCTTCCTTTTTGGATTGATTCTGGTTTGGACAATTTCATTTTTGACGACCTTTTGCGACTTTTCACAACCTGTTTCATGCTTTTTTCAATCCGATCCCATAGGCCGAATCCTTTCTTTTCTTCAAGATCGCCTTTCCGCCGGCGCCCGGGCGGAGCGAATCGGTAACTCGCTGCCGCCCAGCAGGCTCAGGCGATCTGCTGCAGCGGTACAATCTTTTGTACACGTCTATATTATACTTCGACTTGGCCGATTTGGCAATGGCAATTCGGCAGGATATTAGCATTATCCGGCTAAAGATGAGTTTCCCCCCATCCACCCCCCGGAAAAACGAAGCATTGCGCCGCTTTTCGCACCCGATCGGGACCGCCTCTCCGCACTCCCTCAAAAGGCCGGGAGGCGGCCTTGAAAAATCATACCGCGGTGATATATTAGGGATATCAGACGGCAGTGATGCCGCCGTTTGACGCATCGTTCACTCCGTATTGCCTCCGCATCGATGAAGTCAGTAGATAAAGCAGGAGATTTTTATGGCGGGGATCGTCATCAACGAGGACAATTCGCATTACTTTTTCGACCGTGGCGAGGGCGGCGCCAATGAAGAGAGCCTTTGCGGATTGGCCCGGCATTACTGTGTCGGCCAGGTCGTGGAGGTGTGTTACAATTTCAACGCGCAGCGCGTGAACGTATCCGGGATGCCGTGCGAACCCGTCTGGTCCGGCGTCGAAGACCGAAACGAGGCAGGCGTGTTCTTCCGCGGGCGGCAGCTCCCGCCCGGCTCCGCCAACTGGGTCCGCTGCGCCCGGATTCTCGACGAAAAAGGGATCGACCCCTATGCAGTCTGGCTGGCGGAGACCCGGCGGCTCGGCCGCCGCGCCTCGCTCTCGATGCGGATGAATGACGTCCACTGCGTCGACGATCCGGACAATTTCATGCACGGCGCACTCTGGCGCGAGCATCCCGAATACCGCATCGATCCGGCATCCGGCGATCCCGCGTGGCTTTTCGCGGAACTGGATTACGCGCGGCCCGAGGTCCGGAGCCATGCTTTGAATCTGATCCGGTCGGCGCTGGAGCGGTACGATTGCGACGGGTTTGAGCTCGACTGGATGCGCTTCGGTCACCACCTGGCCCACGGACATCTGGAGGAGGGGCGGACCCTCCTTACCGATTTCCACCGTGAAGTGCGGAAGATCGCCGATGCGGCGGAAAAACGCCTGAAACACCCGGTGGAAATCACGACGCGGGTCCCCGCCGATCCGACCGCCGCATGGGACATGGGATACGACGTCACCGCATGGGTGCGGGAAAATCTGGTGTCGGGCATCGTCCCCACGGCATTCTTTACGACCACGGACACCGCCATGCCGATCGGCTTCTGGCGGCGGCTGCTCGGGGACAGGGTCCGTATCGATGCCGGTCTGGAACTCCTGATCCGCCCGTATCCCGCAAGCACGCCCGTGCTGGACCGGCCGGAGTTTCTTGCCGCCCAGGCCGCGGACTGCCTGTATCAGGGAGCGGACCGGATCTATCTCTTCAACCACATGGATTCCGAGACCTGCATGCCGGACATGGCGGCGTTTCACCGGCTGCTGAACGTGGCCAGGCCCTCGGCCGAGGCGCGGCGGCATGTGATCACCTACCGCGACACCCGTGCATTCGGCGAGCCTGTCGGGAGTATCCTGCCGCAGAAACTGTCTGATGAAAGACGGTTTTCCGAACCGCTGCGGATCGAGGTCGGGCCGAAGCCGGAACCCGGATGCCCCTGCCGCGTGATCCTCGGTTTCGACACGGCAGAGCCGCTCCCGGTCGAAATCCGGCTGAACAACGTGAAACTTCCTCTGCTGAAATCGGGTCCGCCCCCCGAAGAGGAGGAGGATCTCCCCGCCGCGTTCTTTGATGCGGAAATGCCTGCCCTGACCCGCCCCTTCCCGGAATCAACCGCGAGTTTGGCCGAGTTCGATGCCGCCGGATTTGCCGTTGCCGGCGCCAACATCATCACGGTCCGGCTGACCGGCAGCGCGGAGGGCCGGATCACCTGGGCGGAAATCTCGATCGCGGGCGCATAAGACCGGCCGGGATGTCAACCCATCCCGCAACCCGGTGTCATTGAGAATTCCTCAGCCGCATTCTTTATTTTATAGACGCGCGAGCGGGGACAGGACGGAGCGTCACCCGCTTCTATTCGGGAAAACCGACCATTTCGACCAAAATCTCGAATAGACAGCTTGACAAAAGTCCGCGCTCCAACTGACAGAAGTTCTTCAACTTCAGCTTGCTCGCGATGTCGAGCGGGGCGATGGAGTCGAAACCGGAAAGTGTCAAGAAAATGAAACTCTTTTTTGGGGAAATATCCGGAAGTGTCCAATGAATCAAACCGTATTTTCCAAAGGAGCGCCCTGGAATTTCGGCTCCGGATGCAACATGCTGAAAGCAAACGAAAACATCCGTAAAATTTTTTCGTTCCAAACGGAATCCCGCCTCATTTTCTTGTTTTTGCCGGTTCTCATGCTATATTAAATACGGACGGCAACACGGAGCGGGCGTCATGACGGCAAGGCGCCGCCGCATCACATTTTTCAGGGGGGAAACCATGATTCTGTCGGGGAAGCAGCTCGTCAACGCAATATTCCCGGTGGGCGGCATCGGCGCGGGATGCATCGGCGTCTCGGGCGGCGGCCGCCTCGCCGAGTGGGAGATATTCAATCACGCGGGGAAATTTCTCACCAACGGCTGCAGCCACTTCGCGGTCCGCGCCGAACGGGACGGTCAGGTGCTTGCGGCCAAAGTCCTGCACGGCGACCACAGGGACTCGCTGTCGGGCGAAATGTTCGGACGCGACGTGATGTATCTCGGTTTCGGCTGGGGACCGGACTGCGATACGATGGCGGGATTTCCGCACTTCCGCGAATGTGTGATGGAGGGCGCGTTTCCGGCGGCGCGCTGGAGCTTCCGCGATCCCGGTTTCCCCGGGACGGCGGAGATGACCGCGTGGAGTCCCTTCGTCCCCGGCGAATCGGACACGGCGTCGATGCCCTGCGCGATGTTCGAGATCTCGCTCTCCAATTCGACGTCCGAGCCCTTTGACGGGAGCGTGATCGCGGTCATCGGAAACCCCTGGGCGGGGCCCCATCGTTCCTCCCGCAACCGGATCGAACGGAACGGGAAACTGACCATGCTGGAACTCGGAAACCGCCTCGATCCGGAGGATCTCCAATACGGCGAACTCGTGCTGGCCACGGACGAGCCGGAAGTGTCGTTTCAGCAGTATCTCCACCATGGAGACTGGTTCGATTACCTTGAGGTCTACCGGCACGACCTCTTCACGCCGGGACGCTTCTCCGACCGGACCGCGGATTTCGCCCGCGCCGGCCTGCTGGCGGCGCACTTCCGCCTCGAACCGGGCGAAAAGCGGACCGTCCGCTTTGTGCTCGCGTGGTTCGTCCCGAACCGGTGCAACGACTGGCTTCCGCCCGAAACGCTCGACGCCATGATGAAGCGGTGCGGCGTGCGCGAAAACCGTTGGCGCAACTACTATGCGGCGCACCTGTGCACATCCGCCTCCGACGCCGCGCGGCGGATGTTCGCGCGGTACGACCGGGTCCGGCAGGCCGTCTTCACATTCCGCGACGCGCTCCACGCATCGACGCTGCCGCAGGCGGCGCTGGACGGCGCGGCGGAAAATCTCGCGGTGCTCGTGTCGCCCACCTGCCTCCGGCTCGAAGACGGCACCTTCTGGGGCTGGGAGGGGGTCTGGGTGCAAAAGGGCTCCTGCTTCGGATCGTGCCAGCATGTGTGGAACTACGCGCAGGCGCTGCCCCTGCTCTTCCCGGATCTGGAGCGGTCGATGCGCGAACACCATCTGAATTTCGGTTTCGACGAGCGGGGCGGACTGCATTTCCGGGCGTATCTGCCGAAAGGCCTGCGTCCGGATGCGGCCGAGGAAAACCGCCCGTGCGCCGACGGCGCGTTCGGCGAGGTCATGAAGTGTTTCCGCGAGTGGCGCGTATCGGGAGATGACGCATGGCTCCGGAAACAGTGGGACGCGATCCGGAAAATCCTTCTTTACGCCTGGAGTCCCGACAATCCCGACCGCTGGGACCCGGGAAAGACCGGCCTGCTGACCGGCCGCCAGCACCACACCCTCGACATGGAGCTTTTCGGGCCCTCCGGATGGCTGGAGGCGCATTATCTCGGCGCGCTGAAAGCCGCGTCGATCATGGCGCCGATCTGCGGCGACCCGGCGTTCGGGGAAGAGTGCGCGGAGATCTTCGCGCGCGGACGCGAAGCCGCCGAGGCTCTGCTGTGGAACGGCGAATATTACTGCCAGCAGATCGACCTTGCCGACCGCGGCGCGCTGGCGCCCTACGGGGCGGAAGTCGAAGCGCGTTACTGGGACGCGGAGCACGGGGGGATCAAGTATCAGATCGGCACGGGATGCGGCATCGACGCGCATCTCGGGGACTGGTACGCGGCGCTGTACGGCCTCGGAGAAATCTTTTCTCCGGAGCGGGTGCGCTCCACACTGCGGGCGATCCGCCGTTACAACTTCGTCCCGTCGATGCGGGAACTGGTCAACACCTGGCGGGTCTTCGCGGCGGACGACGAGGCGGGTACGATCATCTGTTCCTGGCCGGACGCGGCGTCGCGTCCGGTCATCCCGCTGCCGTATCACGCGGAGGTGATGACCGGTTTTGAATGGGCGCTGGCGAGTCACTTCGCGCTGCTGGGCGAACTCGACGACGCCGAGCGGACCGCGCGGGCGATCCGCGGCCGTTACGACGGGGAGAAGCGCAATCCCTGGAACGAGATCGAGTGCGGGAGCAATTACGCCCGGAGCATGGCGGCCTACGCGATGCTGCAGGCGTACAGCGGATTCCGTTACGACATGACGCGAAAAGTCATCGGCTTCGCTCCGGTCGTTTCCGGGGATTTCCGCTGTTTCTGGTCGCTCGGGAAGATCTGGGGCGAAATGGTGCGCGAGGGAGGCGCGAGCGCCGTGAAGATCCTGCACGGAGAAGCCGGATTCGACCGGATCGAAGGACTCGGCACGCCCGACCGCGCGTTTCCCGCGGTGCTGAAAGCCGGGGATGTCGTGACCTTCCGGCAATAACCGGCGTCCGAAACGCCCGGGACGCC
>JAZMZH010000042.1:0-1640 GCA_045585875.1 Victivallaceae bacterium
AAATGCCCGAAATAATACTTCATGCGCCTGAAATCATATTTGCTTTCCCGATTATTTCCCTTTATATTGATGACGGATGAAAAGATCCGGGGCGTTTGAGACGCACCGGACAAGTGCGGAAAAATCAATCCTCGTCGGCGGGAATCCGCCGGCGAGAAAAAAAGGAACAAAGGAGGCAACCATGAAACGTCGGAGTCCGCAGCTGTCAACCGGAAAGGAGGTGTCAGGACAGGAATGGGGATCGGGTTCGAAGAATGTGTAGTGAGTGTGTCAACAAATGTCCCGGAACAACGGAAAAGGGACGCAAAGACAAATGAAAGGTTTGTAAGATGAAGAAGATTTTTACTTTGATAGAATTGCTCGTCGTGATCGCGATTATCGCCATTCTCGCATCCATGCTGCTGCCCGCATTGAGCAAAGCCCGGGCCGCCGCTCAGAGCATCAAATGCGTCTCCAATGTGAAGGAGATTTGTCTCGGCGCCAACATCTATGCCAGCGAAAACGACAACTACCTCCCCGGCTCCATTCCCAACGGCAATGCCCGTTGCACAGATGCCGGCGTATGGAATCAAAGCAAAGGTGATATCTATGCGTGGTGGCACACGGAGCCCTTCAGGGATAACTGGATGTACCAGGTCTGGCAGGCCGGCATCGACAAGGGCATCTTCCGCTGCCCCAGCAAGATCGCCGATACCAGCGCTGACGATAAGTTCATGTGGAACCCTGATTATCAGGTCGGTTACAGTACACCGTCGGCGTTCTTTCATATGAATATCGGCGCTGCCAAACGCGCCTCCCAGCAGGTCATCGTGCTGGATTCCAAGATCCAGCAGGCTTTTTATCTTTGCGTCCCCGCCCTCAACAATGCAGGCGAGACGACCTGTACGGATAGCAGATTTAATTCTTTTGCCACCGGGATTCACGGCGACAAGTGGAATCTGGGATTCATGGACGGTCATGCCGAGTCTCAAAAAGGTTCCGGACTTTCCTTTACCGATACGACAATGTTTTGTAACAAGTGATCTCTCTGCGGGATGACCGGGCCGCAAGGACGCCGGAATTCCCGCACCCAGGATGGCGCCCCGGTTTCAAACCGGGGCACTTTTTACATATTGCGGAGGTGTACGGACAAGTGCGGATGGTTGCGGAGAGGGTTGCGGCGTCCCGGAGCGTCAGGACGGGAATCGGACAGGATGCCGGAGCCGGTGCGCCATGCCCTCTTCGGGGCGGCCCGGCTCGCCCGGCAGTGCGGTTATTCGACCACGCAGAATTTCCTGCTGGCCTACCGGAATTATCTGAAAAATCATCCCCATGGCGTAGTCTCCCCCATGGTGACGATCTGGAAACCGGCGGCAAAGATTGATGCGGGGAAATAATCCCCACGAAAAACGACGGCGGATTTCTTTTCTTGAAAAAATTGCCCGAAATAATACTTCATGCGCCTGAAATCATATTTGCTTTCCCGATTATTTCCCTTTATATTGATGACGGATGAAAAGATCCGGGGCGTTTGAGACGCACCGCACAAGTGCGGAAAAATCAATCCTCGTCGGCGGAAATCCGCCGACGAGGGGAAAACGGCAAAGGAGGTGAAAATGGAAAGTCGGAGAGTCCGAAACCGTTAACCGAAAGGAGGTGCA
>JAZMZH010000043.1:0-10712 GCA_045585875.1 Victivallaceae bacterium
GAGTGCCCATGGTGCGCTGCGGGAGCAATTCCGGGAGCGTGCTGATCCATCCCGACGGCGGCATCGAATCCCTCCCCGGCCTGGATCCCTTCAAGCCCGCGTCGGCGGCCGGGATATTCCGGGTCGTCCCCGGACGGGCGGAAGGCGTCCGCCTCTACCGCCGGTGGGGACACTGGTGGATGATGGTATGCCGCGTCCTCGCCGTCGCGGCGGCGGCGTACTGCTTCATCCAATGGCGGCGCGACCGCAGAAAACTGCTGCTGGCGGCGGAGGATTCCACGGTGGAACTGAACAACTGACAGAGGTGCGTCTCATGAGAATTACCATCGACTGCGTAAAGTGCGTGCTGGACAACGTGCTGGATCTCGCCAAAAATCATGTGCCCGAAATCATCCAGCGGGAAGCGCTGACCCGCGAACTGCTGGAAATTGCGGGGCAGGTAAGCTGGGCGATTTCGCCGCCGGAATACGCCGCGAAACTTTACGCGGTGGTTCGCAAGCATACCGCCGGAGTCGATCTCTACGAGCAGGAAAAGGATCAGTCCACCGCCGCGGCGCTCAGCCTTATGCCCATGCTCCGAAAAGCGGTCGAGACCGCCGACGATCCCTTTGCAGCCCGGGTCTGCCTGGCCGTCGGCGGCAACATCATCGATTACGGCGTGAAACCGGATTTCCGCCAGGAAACCATCCGGGACCGGGTCCTGGAAGCCCTGAACTCCGATTTCGACCGCGCCGCCTGCCGCCGACTGGCCGAAACCATGGAGCGTGCCGAAAACATCCTCTACATCCTGGACAACTGCGGCGAAGCGGTGCTGGACACCCTGCTCCTGGAGGGGATCCGCGAAAAGGTGACCATCGCCGTCCGGGGCTTCCCGATTTTCAACGACATCACCCGCCGGGAAATCGAAGCCAGCGGTCTCGACGGATACCGCTGCGTGGATACCGGCGACTCCACGCCGGGCATATCCATGTGCGACTCCTCCGACGAATTCCGCGCCGCGGTGGAAGCCAGCGATCTGATCATCGCCAAGGGACAGGGCAATTTCGAAACCATGGAGGGCTTCAAGCGTCCCGTTTTCTTTCTTTTCCGGGCCAAATGCCCGGTAGTCCGGAAATTCATCGGCCATGCGGAGGAGAATTCCATCCAGATCATCGGCAAAAATCTCCCGTGAGAATTTGCAATATCCCGGCAACGGTATATATTATACTCCGGAATCGCGGGCATTGCGTTCCAACCGAAAGGGTTTCATGTACAAATTGCAATGCCGGACGGAGTGGAAAAGGTGCGCGTCACCTCGCCGATGGGCACTGGCGTCCGGTCTGTTGATCCTATCCTCCATCGGCATCGCATTCACGGCCGGAGGCATATTCCGAATTGTCGGCCCGGTCGTGCTGGTCGGCTGGAGCGTACTTCAGATCAGGCGTTTCGCGATTCACAGCCGTCTGTCCGCCATCCTTTCCGGAAGGGATCTCATTGCGGAATGGACAGATCCGGAGAGCGGTCCGGCGGTTTTTTCCCGCCGCGGCGTCTACTGCTGCGGCACATTCATCCGCTGGCGGAAAAATCCGGGCAAGGGGCTGAAACGTGCCGAATTCAACCGGCATACCGGAATCTTCAAATTCGTGATCGCCGCCGACGATGTTTTCCGTCCCTGGACGCGGCGGCACTATTCCTTCAGACTCAATGTGCCGGATGATGCTTCCGACGCGGCCCGCGCAGCGGAACAATACTTTTCGGCCTTTGCCGCCCATCACCGCCGCCAAAGTTTAGTGGATTCCCCCAATGCCAGCGAAACCCGTTTCCATTCCCTCTGACGCGCCGGTGCTCGCCGCGGTGCCCGCCCTGAAAAAAGCCCTCGCCTCCCCTCCCCGCTGCGCGGTGCTTTCCGCCCCGACCGCCAGCGGCAAAACCACGGTCATGCCGCTGACCCTTCTGGACATGCCTGAATTGGCCGGACGGAAAATCCTCATTGCCGAACCCCGCCGACTGGCCGCCGAGCTGGCCGCCGCCAGACTGGCTTCGGCCTTCGGCGAAACCCCGGGCGGCGCAGTCGGCTGCCGGACCCGTTTCGACAACATCCCCGGGCGCGGCATCGAGGTGGTGACCAACGGCGTCCTGCTGCGGATGCTGCAGGCCGATCCGGCGCTGGAGGAGATCGGACTGATCGTTTTCGATGAATTTCACGAGCGCTCCCTCGCCGGCGACATGGCTCTGGCTTTCGCCCTCGACGTCCGTTCCGCCATGCGCGACGACCTGATGCTGCTGCCGGCCAGCGCCACCGGCGAGAGTGAAAAGATTTCCCGCCTGCTCGGAGACGCCCCGGTCATCCGGACCGATTCCGGCGGCTGGCCGGTCACCGTACGCTACCGGGCCGACGACATCAAAAGGCCGCTGATCCCCTCCATGGTCAATGCGATCCTCTGGTCGCTGGCCAACGATCCCGGCGACATCCTGGCCTTTTTCCCCGGAGAGGGCGAGATCCGGAGCTGCGCCGATGACCTTGCCGGAAAAGTTTCTCCGGAGGTCGACATCCGCCCTCTCTGCGGACGGATGTCCCGGGAGCAGCAGGAAGCTGCGATCCTGCCTTCGCCCCCCGGCCGCCGCAAGGTGGTGCTCTCCACCAATGTGGCGGAGAGCAGCCTGACCATCCGGGGGATCAGGGTGGTGATCGACTCCGGTCTGGAAAAGCGTCCGGTCTACGATCCGTCCCGGGACATGTCCGCGCTGACGGTGAAGCCGATCAGCGCATCCTCCGCGGAACAGCGGGCCGGACGGGCCGGACGCACCGCCCCCGGCGTGTGCGTCCGACTGTGGAGCAAAAATTTTCAGGCCGCGCTGCCGGATCGGAAACCGGAGATCCTTGAATCCGACCTCTCCGGACTGATGCTGGAAACCGCCGCCTGGGGCGTCACCGATCCGACCCGGCTCAAATGGCTGACGCCTCCGCCGGAGGGCCGGCTGAAACTGGCGAGAAGCAAACTGATCCGCCTCGGAGCCGTTGATCCCGGCACCGGGGGGATCACCGGGAGGGGCCGGGAGCTGGCGTCTTTCGGCGTGGAGCCGGCGCTGGCGGAGATCCTGCGTCTCGGCCGTCATGACCGGAGCAGGGCCGCCGCGGGGTGCATGGCGGCGGCTCTGCTGGCGGAGGCCTCCGGCGGCAGCGTGGATTTTTCCGAGCGCTGCCGCAAATCGTCACGGCGGATCCGGGAACTGGCCGGACGTTTCGCTTCCCGCATCGGCCTCCGCCTCTCCGCGCCGGAAAAAACGGATGAATTTCAGGCCGCCGAACTGCTGGTGACCGCCGACCGCAACCGTCTGGCCCGCCGCCGCGGCGGACCGGGGACGCGGGAATATCAGATGTTTTCCGGCACGCTGGTGCGCTTCCGGGAAGTCGGCGTCCTCACCAATTACGAATATATCGCCGTGCTCTCGGCATCCGGCTCCGGCATGGCCGCGGAGATCACGCTGGCGGCGCCGCTGCGCGAAGCATTCGTGACGGAAAACTTCTCCCGCTTCGTGGAGGAGCGTCCGGCCGCCTTCATCGAGGGCGGACGGCTTCGCGCCGAAACCGTCCGCATGCTGGGCAATATCGAACTCCGGCGCACCCCGGGCGGAAAATGCTCCGCGGCCGAAATCCGGAAAACCTTCTGCCGCCGCCTGGCCGAGGCCGGGTCCCTGGCGGAACTCCCCATGAACGACAACGCCCGCAACCATCTGGCGCGGGCGCGCTTCCTCGCCCGCAACTCCCGGAAGATACCGGCGGACGCCTTTGAGGAAGAGGCGCTGGCGGCGACGGCGGCGGAGTGGCTGGCGCCCTTCATCAAAACCGATTCCCTCGCGGACATCGACTTTGCCGGAGCGATCGACTCCAGGCTCGCGGCGCTGGGCGTCTTCGAGCCCGAAAAACAGGCGCCGCTCCGTTATCTGTTTCCGTCGGGACGGCGGGAAAAGATCGACTACACCGGAGAAACCCCGGCTCTGGCGGCGCAGCTCAAGGAATTTTTCGGCATGAAAGAGCATCCCTCCGTCGGGATTCCGCCCTTCCGGCTGAAACTGATCCTGCTCTCTCCCGCCCGCCGTCCGGTGCAGGTCACCGGAGATCTCCCCGGATTCTGGCAGGGGTCTTACGCACTGGTGCGAAAAGAAATGAGAGCGGCGTATCCCAAACACAACTGGCCGGAGGACCCCGCCGCCGCTCCGACAAAACTCAAGTAGGAACGACAGGGAAACCAGCTCGGGACCCGGCGGGAAAGAAACAGCGCGTCTCCGCCTCATATCCGAAACCGATCCCCCGGCGGGGCCGGAGGGATGAAACTTCGGCGCGCCCCCGCCCCGCTCCCGGAACGGATGCCCCGGGACCCGGCGGGAGGCGGATCAGAAGTTGTTGCCGAGAGACTCGTCCTCTTTCACTTTCAATCCGGCATCGCAGAGACGGCAGTGGCGGCAGTCCAGACCCTCCGGCGGGATATACACCTCGCCGCGGGCGAGTTTCTTCCTGAAATTCAGGTAGTTCATGCCGGCGAGCAGCAGCCCGACGATGATGAAAGCCCCCGGCGCGGCCGTAGGCAGAAGAAAGTCGGTGCTCCAGGCGGGGATCATTTTGATGCCGAAGAAACTCCCGGAGCAGAGGAATTCGCGCAATCCGCCCAGCACCGTCAGCACCAGCATGAAGCCGATCCCCATGCCGAGACCGTCCAGCAGGGAACGCAGGATGTTGTTTTTGGAAGCAAAGGCCTCGGCCCGTCCCAGCACGATGCAGTTCACCACGATGAGCGGGATGAAAATGCCCAGCGCGTTGTAGAGACTCTCGGGAGCCCAAGCCTGCATGACGCGGTCTATGATCGTGACAAAGGAGGCGATGACCACGATGTAGACGGGGATGCGGATCTTCTGCGGCACCAGTTTTTTGATCAGCGAAACGACCATATTGCTGCCCACCAGCACAAAGGTGGTGGCGGCGCCCATGCCCATGCCGTTCTGGGCGCTGGTGGTGACCGCCAGCGTCGGACAGGTGCCGAGGAGCAGCACCAGCACCGGATTTTCCGCCCAAATGCCTTTGAAAAACTCCCGGAAGAGGGAATTCTTGTTTTTGTTTTCACCTGACGCCATTTTTCTCCCTCATTTCCGCCATCAGCGCCTCGCGGCCGCCGATAAAAGTTTTCGCAATCCGGCCGGCGGCGCGGGTCACCGCCCGGCTGGTCACGGTGGCCCCGGTGCGGTATGTGAATTCTCCGCCGTCCTTTTCGATCTTCCACTCGTCTCCGTCGCCTTTGTGACCGGCGAACTGGTCCAAAACGGGATTGGGGGCGACCCCCTCCTCATCCGGGAAGGGATCCAGAATGGTGCGTACCGTCTTGCGCTCCAGGACCGTGCTGCCGAGCCCCGGAGTTTCGCTGTTCTTCCCCGCCAGAACCGCCGAACGGTCCTGCGCAACGCTGCGGACGGCCCCGTCGAGATCAAGACCCACCATGATCTCCACGTCGCCTCCGTAGCCTTTCTCCGAAGTCTTGCCGACCACGCCGATCAGCTCGCCGTCGGCATTGAATCCTCCGTAAAAAGTCACGCCGTCCTTTTCCGCCGAACATTCCGACGGGACGTTGACCACCCCCTCCGGCAGCAGCTGCAGCAGAGCGATATTTTCCCCTTTCTGCTTCGCGGCGTCGATGGCGGGAGCGGTGACTCCGGCCGTCCAGGCCAGCAGCGCCGCGGCAACGGCGCCGAAACCGGCCAGAATCAGCGAGAGTGAAAACACTCCGGTCTTTTTGGTCCAATCCGGCATGGTCACGCCCCCTTCCCCGCTTTGCGCTTCACGAACCCGAAGGGGCGTCCGGCGCTGATCCGGTCGATAAGCGGCACGGCCGCATTCATGAAGAGAATGGAGAAACTCACGCCCTCGGGATAATTTCCGAAGATCCGGATCACCGAGGTGATGATCCCGCAGCCGATGCCGAAGATGATACCGCCCGGCAGCGTGATCGGGGTTGTGACCATGTCCGTGGCCATGAAAAACGCCCCGAGCATCAGCCCCCCGGTGATAATGTGAAAGAGCGCCGGAGGCGTAAGCCCCGGAGAGAGCAGATGCGCCGTCCCGGTGATCAGCGCCACCGTGACGATATAAAAGAAAGGTATGGTCCATTTTATGATCCCGCAGGCGATCAGGAATATCCCGCCGGCCAGGATCGCCGCCGCGGAGGTTTCTCCGACACATCCGGACTGGAAGCCGATGAAGTAATTCTTCAGCGAATCCGCATCGGCAATGGCACTCCACTTTTCTCCGGACGCATCGTCACCTCTCATCATCTTGGCCTCGCACAGCGGTGTGGCGCCGGTCACCCGGGTCGCGGAGATGTCACCGCGGAAAACATTGCACGGCTCCACCCATGAGGTCATGGCTCCGGGCAACGCGATCAGCAGCGCAACCCTGGCCACGACCACCGGATTGAAGAGATTGTGCCCCAGGCCTCCGTAAATCTGCTTGCCGAGCCAGATGGCGATGACCGCGCCCAGCAGACAGATCCACCAGGCGGCGGTGGGCGGCAGATTCATGCCCAGCAGAAGTCCGGTGACCAGGGCGCTGCCGTCGCATACCGTATTGAGCGGCTTGCCCAGCATCCGGCACCACAGAAGCTCGGCCAGCAGGGTGAAAACGATGGAAAACAAGAGCACGCGCAGTCCGTTCCATCCGAAAAAGCATACTCCGCACGCCGCGGCGGGCAGCAGCGCCAGCACCACCATCAGCATGATGGTCCGCACGCCTTTTCCGGCCCGTATGTGCGGCGAGGAACTCACCAGCAATTCCGATCCCGACGGCATGCGCGGCGACGGAGCCGGAGCGGCAGGAGTTTCGACATTGATTTTTTCTTCGCTCATGATCTGTTCAGTCCGTTATTTTTCAAGGGCTTTTCTTCGCGCCAAAGCCCGGCGTATCTCGTTTTTGGCCCTGCGGAAGTGCTGCACCAGCGGACGGCGCGCCGGGCAGACGTAAGCGCAGGAACCGCACTCCAGACAATCCATGACATGATTGTCCCCGGCCAGATCGAACTCTTCGCACTCGATCTGCATGGACAGCGGCCCCGGAGCCAGCAGCATCGGACAGACGTCCAGACAGCGGCCGCAGCGGATGCAGGGGGAGGAATCGTACTGGTAGACGGTCTTCGCCCCAAGCAGAAGCAGCCCCGAAGTGTTCTTCTGGACGCTGGAGGCGAAATCCTTTTGGGCAAACCCCATCATGGGACCGCCGGAAATGAATTTCGCAGGTTCATATCGGATGCCGCCGGCGATCTCCACAGCCTTGAGGAAGGGTGTGCCGATGCGCATGAGCCAGTTGCCCGGGCGGGCCGCCGCATCGCCGGAAATCGTCACCACCCGGGTGGTCAGAGGCTGCCCCTCGATAACGGCCGCGCACACGGCCTCGGCGGTGGCGACATTCTGCACCACGCATCCGGTATCGGCGGGAAGTCCGCCCGAGGGGACTTTCTTGCCGGTCACCGCGTAGATGAGCTGTTTCTCGCTGCCCTGAGGATAAGCCACCGGGAGCGTGATGATCCGGACCCCGAATTCTTCGGCCCGGGCGGCAAGCGCGGCGATGGCGTCCGGTTTGTTGGCCTCGACGGCGATGTAAACCTCGGATACTCCGGCCGCCCGGCCGAAGATGGCGGCGCCGGTGAGGATGCGCTCGGATTTTTCCAGCATCAGTCGGTGATCGGCGGTGAGATAGGGTTCGCATTCGGCGCCGTTGAGAATAATGCAGCGCAGTTTCTTGTCCGGAGGCGGCGAGAGCTTCACCGCGGAGGGAAACGCCGCGCCGCCCATTCCCACGATGCCGGCCTCGGCGATCCGCTCCTTGAGAACCTCCGGAGCGGCAGTGCGCCAGTCGATTTCCGGCATGGACTCCACGGCTTCGTCCGCCGGATCGGTCTTGATGACCACGGCGTCGGTGGGCTGCCCGTTGACGCCCGGGATCTTGACGAGGGCCTGGACGGTTCCGGCCGCCGGGGAGTGCAGATTTGCGGAAACGAAACCGGAAGCCTTGGCGATAAGCTGGTTGCGCTTTACCGTGTCGCCCGGTTTCACCAGACAGACCGGAGGCTTGCCGGCGTTTTCGGCGAGGATCACCGTGTACGAATCCAGGAGAGGCGCCACGGTGATCGGTTCATGTTCGGAATATTTCTTGCTGTCCTTTCCGGGATGAATACCGCCCGGAAACCGTTTCAGGTAAAACATCGTTATTTGTCCTTTCCGGCCACAACGCTCCGATGCTCGCTCCGGAGCTGCAGACAGCCGGAGATGCATCCGATGCGCTCGACCGCATCCGGGGGAAGTTCCTTTTCGCAATCGTAATTCACATCGGCCTTGAAGCCGTTGACGGTGAAATTCTCCGGGAAGGCCTTGGCGCATTTCCGGCACCCCAGACACGGTGAACCGCAAACCTTGCGCTTCTCCGCGGCCTTTGCCGGAGAGGAACAGTAGATGTCCACCCGGCTCGACGCCGGCACAAGCTTGATGACATGGCGCGGGCAGATTTCCACGCAATGCCCGCATCCGACGCACAGAGCGGGATTCACCACCGCCAGCCCGTCGATCACCGAAATCGCACCGAAGGAGCACGCCCGGGCGCAGGAGGAGAGCCCGAAGCAGCCGTAGCTGCACGCTTTGGGTCCGCCCGCCACCAGAGCCGCGGAAACGCAGTCGGCGATGCCGTTGTAAAGCGTGGGCTCCAGGGTATTCGCGCCCGACCCGCTGCAGCACACCACCGCCACCATGGGCGCGGATTTGATCAGCTCGACGCCGAGGGCGCGGGCAATGGCGGAACGGGTTTCCTGCGAAGCGGCCACACACTGCGCCGGATTGATTTTGCCGGCCACCACGTTTCGGGCGAAATCGGCGCACCCGGCCAGGCCGCACCCTCCGCAGTTGGCGCCGGGCAGCAGTTCGGCCACGGCCTCGATCCGCGGATCCGAGGCCACTCTGAATATCTTCGCCGCCAAGGCGATCAGCACCCCCAGCACCAGCCCGATCCCGGCCAGCACCGCCACCGCAATCAACAGATTCGAGGTCATGTCAGCACACCCCCGCAAATCCGTAAAAAGCCATGGCCAGGATGCCGGCGGTCACCAGCGCGATGGAGGCGCCCTGAAAATGTCTCGGCACCTGAGAGAGCCCGAGCCGCTCCCTCAGACCGGCGAAAAGCAGCAGGGCAAATGCGTATCCGATGCCGGATACGAAGCCGTAAAAGGTGCTTTCTCCGATCCCCCTGGAAGCGTTGAAATTGAGCTGCGCCACGCCCAGCACCGCGCAGTTGGTGGTAATGAGCGGCAGATAAATGCCCAGCGCCTTGTAAAGGGCCGGGCTGATCTTCTGCAGAGCGATCTCCACCAGCTGCACCAGGGCGGCGATGGACAGGATGAACAATATCAGCTGGAGAAATTCAATATTGTACGTCTGTCCGGCAACGGTGAAATGCAGCAGATATTTGGAAATTGCGGCGGTCAGCGCGCTGGCCATGGTCATCACGAAAATCACCGCTCCGCCCATGCCCAGCGCCGTGTCAATACGTTTGGAAACTCCGAGAAACGGGCAAATACCCAAAAAACGCGACAGCACGAAGTTGTTCACCAGAATGGCTCCGACTGTCAGCTGAAAATAGTAAAACATTCCTTAACCCCAGAAAAAATAAACGTGTCTACCCATCTCTGTGTCAGCCGCGGGCCATGAGATCCATCTCCTGAAGCATGATTCCGGTGCCGTTTGCCACCGCTTTGAGCGGCTCTTCGGCAACGAAAACCGGAAGCCCCGTCTCCTGCATGAGCAGCTGATCCAGACCGTCCAGCATGGCGCCGCCGCCCGCCAGCATGATGCCGCGGTCAATCAGATCGGCGGCCAGTTCGGGGGGGCACCTCTCGAGGGTGGTTTTCACCGCGATGACGATGGAGGTGATCGGCTCCTGCAGCGCGGTGCGGATTTCCGCGGCGTTGATTTTCACCGTCTTGGGCAGTCCGTAAAGCAGATCGCGGCCTTTGACCTCCATCTGCTCCTGATCCTTGACCGGAAAAGCGCTTCCCAGTTCGATTTTGATTCTTTCGCAGGTGCGTTCGCCGACCATGAGATTGTAGACTTTTTTCATGTGCTGCCCGATGGCGAGATCCAATTCATCTCCGCCCACCCGCACGCTTTGGCTGGAAACGATCCCGGAGAGGGAAACGATGGCCACCTCGGTAGTGCCGCCGCCGATGTCCACGATCATGCTCCCGGAGGGGTCCGCCACCGGCAGGCCCACGCCCACGCTGGCGGCCATGGGCTCCTCCACCAGCACCACTTCACCGGCGCCGGCATGTTTGGCCGAATCGATCACCGCGCGCTTTTCCACCTCGGTGATGCCCGAGGGAACGGCGATAAGGACCCGGGGATGGAGCTGGCGCTGACGCCAGGGCACCGACCGCATGGCCTTTTGAATGAAGTAACGGAGCATCTCCTCGGTGACTTCAAAATCGGCGATCACTCCGTCCTTCATGGGGCGGATGGCGCGGATGGTGCCCGGAGTGCGTCCGAGCATGCTCTTGGCCTCTTCGCCGACGGCGAGGACCTCCTTGGTGGACTCCCGGATCGCCACCACCGACGGTTCCGAAAGCACGATACCCCGGTCGCGGACAAAGACGAGGCAGTTGGCCGTACCGAGATCTATGCCGATGTCGCTGAAAAAGAAGCGGCTTAAT
>JAZMZH010000044.1:0-8272 GCA_045585875.1 Victivallaceae bacterium
TCGGCCACTGCTCCTCAGGAGCTATAGGCCGGTCCGAATTTGCTCCGGCTATGCCTCGCGCAAGGATTGAGTCTGTAATCAATCAGAATCAAATGTGCGCATAACTTCGGACACTACCTTCCCCGTTCCAACGATCAGTTATGATCATTACATATCGATCGATTCGGAGAGTTGGGGTTTGACGCATGTTCCGCCGGATATTATGAATAACCTGAAATTGGTTCGAGATAAACATGGCGACTATCGCACTGAGCGATCCGATCATCTTGTATGGTTTGTTACGAGTCGTGGGAGATATGAAATAAAAATATGTTTATTTGGTGAAAGCGGAGATTTTATCATAAGAATTCATCCTACAGCATACAACACACCGCTCTGCCGCCAAAAAGATTTGGTGAAAGCGGAGATTTTATCATAAGAATTCATAGATGACATACAAAAGATTAACTTGTTTTTAACCTGGAGGCCCCCCAAGGGACAGCCAACGTGGAATTGTGGGATTTATGGAGTAGAGTTACCTTCCAAAAAAGGAATGGGATATGAATCGGAAGAAAATCATCAGGCAATCCCTTATCTTGTCTTTGCTCTTGTTTGCGGGACTTTTTGCGACGAAGAACTGCCCTTCTCTCCGGCCGGTTTATGCGGGGGGATGGGTCATATTTCATTACCTGGTAAACGAAGAGATGATGTCGCAGCACAATGCTGTGATGTTCTTTCTGATAATGTATTTTTACCTGCTGGCGATGTCAGCGGCGGCCGTGTTATTGATTCATGCGGGGATCAAAGCGGCTGCATTGTTCTCCGGAGGGAAACCGTCTCCCGGCAGATCAAAAACGTTTTCGCTCCAAAGACTTTTCAGAAATCATAAGCGTGGTTTCGTATTCGGCGCCTGCGGGTACTTTACTCTCATGCTTTTGGTGTGGAGCGCTTCCCGTTCGGGCCGGACCGCCGAACCTTTTTTGTCGATTGCCCGCAGTATGGGACGATTGGGAGACAGTCCCTATGATGTGCTCAATTATCCTGTTGATGGAAAAAATCCTGTTCTACTGGTGATCCATTGGTTCATGTGGATCCTCTGGGGCGGAATCCTGGGTGCGGCTCTGGAACGTTTTGTCCGGAACGGCCTTTCCCGCGAAATCAGGCCGGAGCGGGCAAAGAGGATATCCCTCTCCGATCCCGATTTCCGCTCCTGTCTCGGTGCGGGGATCCTCTGGGGGACCGCGGGAAGTCTGCTGCTGCTGGCCGTCAATCCTCTCTTTCTCGTCTTTGTCCAGGCGTATGTATGGCTTTGCGGGGAGGGGACCGTGACGCTGGGGTATTGGGCGATCCCGGTGTATCTGGTTTGTGCAATCCTCTCCGGAGCGATCTACGGAATCATCGGGTTTTATCTGTTTCACCGGGCTGCGCCGGAAGAGCGGGCGGTGCAGCCGGAATCGGATGAGGGCTGAAATCCGGAATACGGCAACCGTCGGCGCGGCTTTCCTCGGCGAGGGCTTTCGCCCGGAGCGCGTCCCGCGGCCGGATGACTTGGGATTTTTGCAGACAAAATTTTCTTCGGGAAATTTGCAAAAATCCGCCTGATGCTGTATATTAATACAATTTGCACTTTTTCAACCTTTAACAGTCAAGGAGAAGGAAAATGGAGGCACCCACAAAGAACGCCAAGCTCATCGCTTGGGTGAAGGAATGGGCGGACATCTGCCAGCCCGACAGCGTCTACTGGTGCGACGGCAGCGCCGCCGAGTACGACCGCCTCGGAGATGAAATGGTCGCCAGCGGCCTGGCAATCCGTCTCAACGAGAAGAAACGGCCTCACTGTCTGTGGTTCAACTCCGATCCGTCGGATGTGGCCCGGGTGGAAGCCCGCACCTTCATCGCCAGCAGGAAACAGTCCGACGCCGGTCCCACCAACAACTGGATCGACCCGGTGGAGCTGAAAAAAACCATGCTGGGCCTCTACTCCGGCTGCATGAAGGGCCGCACCCTCTACGTCATCCCCTTTTCCATGGGTCCCCTCGGTTCCAAGATCGCCAAGATCGGCATCGAGATCACCGATTCTCCCTACGTCGTCATCAACATGCACACCATGACCCGGGTCGGCACCAAGGTGCTGGAGATCCTCGGCGACGGTGAATTCGTCCCCTGCGTCCACTCCGTCGGCAAGCCTCTCGCCCCCGGCGAAAGCGACCACGGCGTCTGGCCCTGCGCGCCCATGGACAAAAAGTACATCGCCCACTTCCCCGAAACCCGCGAAATCTGGAGTTTCGGCTCCGGTTACGGCGGCAACGCCCTGCTGGGCAAGAAGTGCCTGGCCCTGCGCATCGCCAGCGTCCAGGCCCGGGACGAGGGCTGGATGGCCGAACACATGCTCATCCTCAAGCTCACCAATCCCCAGGGCAAGGTCAAATATGTGGCGGGAGCCTTTCCCAGCGCCTGCGGCAAGACCAATCTGGCCATGCTCATCCCCACCATCCCCGGCTGGAAAGTCGAGACCGTGGGCGACGACATCGCCTGGATGAAGTTCGGAGAAGACGGCCGCCTCTACGCCATCAATCCCGAAGCGGGATTCTTCGGCGTGGCTCCCGGCACCTCCTTTAAGTCCAACCCCAACGCCATGCACTCCATCGAAAAGGACACCATCTTCACCAACGTCGCCCTGACCGAGGACGGCGATGTCTGGTGGGAGGGCATCGGCACTCCCGCTCCGGCCAAGCTCATCGACTGGCACCGCAAAGAGTGGACCCCCGATATGAAGGACGCCGACGGCAAGCCCGTGAAGGCCGCCCATCCCAACGCCCGCTTCACCGCCAAGGCTTCCAACTGCCCGGCCATCGCCCCCGAGTGGGAAGATCCCGCCGGTGTGCCGATTTCCGCCTTCCTCTTCGGCGGACGCCGTCCCACCACGCTGCCGCTGGTCTATCAGTCCAGGGACTGGACCCACGGCGTATTCATCGGCTCCACCGTCGGCAGCGAAGTCACCGCCGCGGCTCTGGATGTGAAAGCCGGCACCGTGCGCCGGGATCCCTTTGCGATGCTGCCCTTCTGCGGCTACAACATGGGCGATTACTTCGGGCACTGGCTGGAAATCGGGAAGAAAACCTCTTCGGACAAGCTTCCCAAGATCTTCTGCGTGAACTGGTTCCGGAAGAACGAGAGCGGAGAATTCATGTGGCCGGGCTTCGGCGACAACAGCCGGGTGCTCAAGTGGATCTTCGAGCGCTGCGACGGCGAGGGAAAGGCCGCCGACACCGCGATCGGCTTCGTCCCCACTCCGGATGCCATCGACCTCAGCGGACTTGAGGGCATCGACATCGCCAAACTCACCGAAGTCGATGTGGAGGGCTGGAAAAAGGAACTGGCCATGATCAAAGAGCATTACGCCAAATTCGGCGACCGCCTCCCGGCGGAGCTTGTCAAACAGCTTGAAGCTCTGGAGGCCCGTCTGGCCCGCGCCTGACCGCCGCCTTTGCCGGAGTGACAGATGATCTCCGGACGGGGAGCACTGACGGAAATTCCGCCGGTGCTCTTTTTTTTTCTTGATGCGGAGGAGATTCCCCGAAGCCTGAGAAAGGCTGAAGACGGGGCAGGGGGAAACGGCAGGGGAGGGGGGGCGGTCAGCGCCGGTATTCGGCCATGGCGGCGGCGATGCTTCCGGCGATCCCCTCGGCGTCCAGGCCGGCCATGCGGCGCAGCTCCCCGGTTTTGCCGTGGCCGGGGTCCTCTCGCCAGCCGAAGCCGCGGATCCGGCCGGCGAGACCGTCGGAGGTTTCGCACATGATGGAGTACAGCCCGCCCGCGAGCAGATGGTCCTCAATGGTGAATACCGGCATTTTCAGCAGACATTCCCGGGCGTATTCCCGATCAAACGGCGCAATGAAGCGGGTGTTCACGCAGCGGGCGGAAATGCCGCGCCCGGCCAGAAGTTCCCGGACCGCCAGCGCGGTCGCGCACTCCGGACCAAGCGCCCAGATGGCGCAGTCGCCGCCCTCGGCCAGCACCGACGCCCGCCCGGAAATCAGCGGGGAGGGGGAGGGGAGTTCCTCCGGAGGAATTCCCCGGGGATAACGGATGGCCGCGGGCCTGCCCGACTCCAGCGCGAAACGCATCATGGCCGCCAGCTCCTCCCCGTCGGCGGGAGCGAGAATGATGAAGTCTCCGAGCGTCCTCAGCAGGGCGACGTCACGGATGCCGTGATGGGTGGGACCGTCCTCGACGGCTCCGGCCCGGTCCAGGATCAGCGTGACCGGGAGGCGATTCAGCGAAATGTCGTGAAAGAAGCAGTCGAACGAGCGCTGGGCAAAGGTGGAATAGAGGGCGAGAAAGGGCTTCATGCCCGCCTTGGCCAGCCCCGATGCGAAGATCGCCGCATGTTCCTCGGCGATCCCCACGTCGAAGAAGCGCTTGGGAAAGGCCGCGGCAAACTCCTTCAGCCCGGTTCCGCCGGGCATTCCCGCGGTGATGGCGCAGATTTCCGGGTGTTCTCCGGCCAGTTTCACCAGTTCCCGTCCGAAACATGCGGAGAAATCGGGATGCGGTGACTCCGGCACGGCTCCGGTGACCGGATCGAAGCCGGAGACGCCGTGATAGCGCTCGGGATTTTCCACCGCGGGAGGAAATCCGCGCCCCTTTTGGGTGACGACATGCACGAGGACCGGATAGTTGAAGCCCGCCACGGCTTTGAACATGCGGATCATTTCGCCGATGTCGTGGCCGTCGATGGGACCGAAATAACGTACGCCCAGCGCCTCGAAAATGGATGACGGCACGATCCCGCCCTTCAGCACGTTGGCAAATCCGGACAGGCAGCGCGAAAAAACACTTTTGCGGCCGAGGATCCGCCTCACCGAATCCTTGACCCGGTTATACCCGTGACTGGAAATCAGGCGGTTCAGGTGCCGGGAAACCCCGCCGACGGTGTCGGTGATGGCCATGGAATTGTCGTTGAGCACGATCAGGAGATTGCCTCCGTCCCGGGCGGTCTCGTTCAGAGCCTCGAGGCTGATGCCGCAGGAGATCGACGCATCTCCCACAACGGCAATGACTTTCTTCCTGACGCCGGTCAGTTTGCGCCCGGTGGATATGCCGCAGGCCGCACTGATCGCGTTTCCGGCATGACCGGCGACGAAGGCGTCGCAGGCCGACTCGTCGGGGGAGGGGAATCCCGATATGCCGTCATGGCGGCGGAGCCGGTCAAAATCGGCCAGTCTGCCGGTCAGAAGTTTATGGGTGTAGGCCTGATGACCGACGTCCCAGAGGATGGGATTCACCTCGGGGTCGAAACACCGCTCCAGGGCTATGGTAAGCTCCACGACTCCCAGATTGGCGCCGAGATGGCCGCCGCGGGCGGCAACGGTTTCAATGATTTTCCTCCGGATTTCCCTGGCCAACTGCGGCAGTTTCTCCTCGGGGAGCGCGACGAGATCACGATTTGAATGGATGGATTCCAGCAGATTGTTGTTCATATTCGGAGGGTATTTCATTTTTATCTTAATATAGCACATTTTTTCATTCCTGCAACTCGCCGGTTCGGTTTTTTGCTGGCTCCAACAGCCGTCGGAGAATATGCCCGTGTCCGGAGACCTGATAAAACCCTTGTCACTCGTCCGTGGCGACATTCATCTGCGGGGTTCAGCGCGATGACGTCTGATTATGTCAGACGATGGCAAATCTCCATTTTGAGGGATTCCCAATTTTTTCCGCTGTTTTTCCGGATGTCGGAATACGGTTTTATAACGTCGCATAATCTATGTTATGTTAACTTTTTGGTTAAGCTGAATCGCCGCATAATAAGCTGCAATATACTTATTATCAAGCAGTAGCAAGACGGATTAGCGCCGTCTGTTAATAAGTTATTAATAAAATCGGGAGTAATCGCTCTCTTGCAAAGGCGGTTATCGCGGTGTATATTATAGGAAATAACGAAATGGTTCGGGGAAAAATGAAATACGACTGCATCGTAATCGGCGGCGGACACGCCGGATGTGAAGCCGCTCTGGCGGCGGCGCGGCTGGGCGCCGAGACTCTGCTGATCACGATCAATAACGACCATATCGCCCAAATGAGCTGCAATCCTGCGATCGGAGGCGTCGCTAAAGGTCAGGTGGTAAGGGAGATAGACGTCCTCGGCGGTGCGCAGGCCCTTATCACGGATCTGGCGTCGATCCAGTTTCGGATGCTGAACCGCGGCAAAGGTCCGGCGGTGTGGTCGCCGCGGGCCCAGTGCGACAAGGTTTTTTATCAGAGGGCGATGAAGTTTTATCTCGAGGGCGCTCCCCGTCTCGCTCTGCTGCAAGCTGAAGTGACGGAAATTCTTACCGACGGCGACCGCATAAGCGGCATCGTCACCGGCTTCGGAGAAAAAATCTACTGCACGACGCTTGTGATATGCTCCGGCACCAGTCTGAACGGACTGCTGCACTACGGCTTACGCAATTTTCCCGGCGGACGCGCCGGAGATCCGCCCAGCTGCGCTCTCTCGGCGGCGCTGCGCGACACCCTCCACCTGCGGCTCGGACGGCTGAAAACCGGCACCCCTCCCCGGGTGCTGGCCAAATCCATCGACTTCGCGCAGACGGGGATCCAGCCGGGGGAGAACCCCTCGGAACGCTTTGCGTTTCGCGAGAGCCGGCACTTCGCCCAGGCCCCCCTCCCCGATCGGATTTTTGAGGTAAAAAATCATCTCATGCCCTGCCGCTGGGTGCGCACCAACGACCGCACCAGCGCCATCGTCCGGCAGAATCTCGATCAGGCCCCGCTCTATGCCGGGCTGATCACCGGTACCGGGGCGCGTTACTGTCCGAGCTTCGAGGACAAAGTGGTGCGCTTCCCGCATCATCCCGACCACCTGATCTATCTCGAACCCGAGGGCGAAGGCACCGGCGAATATTACCTCAACGGCATCTCCACCAGTCTGCCGCCGCCGGTGCAGCGGGAGATGCTGGCCACCCTCCCCGGCTTTGAAAAGGTCGTGATCTCCCGTTTCGCCTATGCCATCGAGTATGACTTCATCCCGCCGGACCAGCTGACCCGGACCCTGCAGAATAAAGTGTGGAGCAATCTTTTCACCGCCGGGCAGATCAACGGCACCTCCGGGTACGAGGAGGCCGCCGGTCAGGGAGTGGTGGCCGGTCTGAACGCCGCAAGATACGCCGCCGGACAGACGCCGCTGGAGATCCCCAGGGACGCCGGGTACATCGGGGTGATGATCGACGATCTGGTGACCAAGGAGATCGTGGAGCCGTACCGTCTTTTCACCAGCCGGGCGGAATACCGTCTCTCCCTGCGTCAGGATAACGCCGACTTCCGTCTGGGCAAATTCGCAAGAGACGCCGGTCTGATCCCCGAAGAGCGTTTCCGGACGATCGCCGCCCGCATGCGGGAGTTGGAGCGGGCCCGGGAATTTGCGGCAACCCGCGGCAATCTCTGGAAGAAACTGAAGGAATTTCAGGGGCGACTCCCGGAGGGGTTCCAGCCGCCCGCGACGGATTCCGGAGAAGTCTTTTCGCGGCGCACCTGGGAATCCCTGGCCGTCGAGGCCCACTACGACGGTTACATCCGCCGGGAAGCCGCGGGCGTGGAAATGCTTCACAAGCTTGAGGCGACGGTGATCCCGGAGGATTTCGACTGCGCCGCCGTGACGGCCCTGTCGCTGGAATCCCGGCAGAAACTTGCCCGCGTGAAGCCGCGGACGCTGGCCCAGGCTTCGCGGATCGACGGAGTGACGCCGGCGGAGCTGGCCCTGCTGCAGGTGCTGATCAGGCGTGAAACCGATTCCGGAGCAGATCAATGAACCGTGCGGCAACATCCCTCCCCTCCCCCGCCGGCATATCGCCCGGCCGGAAGGCTTTTCGTCGGCTGGCCGGCAAGCCCTCCGCCTGGTTTGCCTTTGGCGTCATCGGCTTTTTTCTGATCGTCGCCGTTTGCTGCGAACTCTACGGGGCGGTCTGCGAATACCGCGGAGTTTCCCCCCGCTACGAAGTGGAGGATGCGGCGGCGGCGGGGACCGGCCCGTCGGCGGAGCACTGGCTCGGCACCGACTATCTCGGACGGGACGTGCTGTGGCGCGCGGCCGCCGGGACGGTAACGGCGTTCAAAGTCGGCATCGCCGGAGCGGGCATCGCCGTTCTCATCGGAGTGACCCTGGGACTGGCGGCCGGACACTACGGAGGCTGGGTGGACGGGATGGTGGTATGGCTTTACAGCGTTTTCGCGGCCATGCCGACGCTGCTCTTCGTGCTGGCCTTTGCCCTGCTGCTGAACCGCGGGTTCCTCC
>JAZMZH010000045.1:0-3807 GCA_045585875.1 Victivallaceae bacterium
AATCCGCCCGGATGTACCGCGGCGGCAGCCCCTCCCCCGACAACATGGTGATGCATCTCGAGTGGTTCAACTGCTTCGGCCCCGGCAAGACCGGCACCGACGCCATCGGCACCCTCCAGTATGTCGGTGAAAACATCCTGACCGAGGGCTACACCCAGCCCTCCCAGCATCCCGATTTCACCGGCAAGCGCGTGCTGCTCTCCTCCACTCTGCCCAATGACAAGGTGGACATGGCCATACGCATCTTTCTGGTCTATCTGACCCAGCTGGACCCCGGTTTCAAGGAATATCTGGAGAGCCGGCAGTAGCATCCGGACTCCGGTCCCGGTGAGATGCAGCCCCGTGCCGTCAGCTGCGGCAGCGCGGGATTTCCTCTGAAAAACGCTTCCCCGGGGAATCATCTGATCGACCGCAAAAAAACGTCATCGGAATGACTTGCCATGACTTCAACGCTCCGAAACAGGATCCGCGCCCTCTTCGACACGCTGCTCGAAATTTACGGTGAACAGCACTGGTGGCCCTGCAAAAGCGGCGGACGCTGGGAGATCGCCGCCGGAGCGGTCCTCACCCAGAACACCGCGTGGACGAATGTGGAAAAGGCTCTGGCCAATCTGGAGACTGCCGGAATAACGACGCCCGAAAGCATTCTGGCCGCCCCGGAGGCGGAACTGCGCGAAATCATCCGCCCGGCGGGATTTTTCAGGCAGAAATGCGCCTATCTGAAGGCCGTCGCGGAATTCTTCACCGCCCATGAAAAGGAATTCCTGCAATCCCGCGATCCCGCCGGCATGCGCCGCCGGCTGTTGGCGGTCCGGGGCGTCGGCATGGAGACCGCCGACGACATCCTGCTCTACGCTTTTCAAAAACCGGTGTTCGTCATCGACGCCTGCACCCGCCGGGTGGCGGAGCGGCATCTGCGTCTGGATGGCCCAATGCCCTACGAAGCGCTGCAGAAGCTCTTTACGGAGGCCCTGCCTCCCGACGCGGCGCTTTACGGGGAGTACCACGCGCTGATTCTCGCGCTGTGCAAGGATTCCTGCCGCAAATCCGGCTGCGGCAGCGTCTGCCGCAGCCTCGCGGGAGAGTAATTTCCGGGAGCCCCTCCCCGCCGACGGCGCGAAACTACGAATCGATGTCGGTGTCACCGGCGGATGCGGCGAGAAACGCCGTCGGCATATCGGCCAGGAGCCGGGAGAAGCGCTCGTAAAACGCCATCGCCTCCTCCGCGGCGGGCGGGATGAACCCCAGGAAAATCAGCGAGGCGTTGGCGGATTCCCTGCGAAAAGCGGCCTGAAAGTCCGCCGTCGAATCAATCACCACCCGCTGGGTTTCGATGCGGGAATCCTCGGAGAGCTTCAGCAGCTCGGTCTCGGCGTCGTCGCGCTGATCCCGGGAAGCGATGCGCAGCAGGCGGATCGGGACCTTGTGCCATTTGCGGTTGCAGGTCAGCAGATGGGCGAGGATCAGCATCAGCGAGCCGTTGCGTTTCCCGCGCCACCAGATGTCGATGGAGCCGGAGGGAGTGTATTCGGCGCGCTCCGGATTCAGGAGCAGCAGGGAATTCATCCGCAGCAGTCGGATCGTCTGAAGATTCCGGAAAAAGGCTCCGACCCGCTCCGGCTTGACCGGCCACCCGGAAATGATGATATTCGGCGTCAGCGGCCCGAGCGAGCGGGATTGCAGAAAAACGTTCAGGGCGTCGTCGAAGTCCAGCTCCCTGTGATTCACAACCGCCACCGGGAAAAACGGAGTCCCGATCTCGGCGGAATAACGCCGCATCTCGCTCAGAGCGGACTGACGCTCCCGCTCCCTGACGGAGCTGTCCGCGTCCGAGGCGATGATCCGGGCGACGGAGAGAATTCCCCGGTCGTTGTTCAGCAGGGAGCCGAATTGGATCAATGTGCGGTGTTTCCTGTCGCCTCCGGCGAGGATCAAGATCTGCGGCCGCCAGTTTTTGGCGTCGGCGGGCATGGCGTCCAGCGCGATCAGATCCCTGCGGATATGCTCGAAAAAATACCCCCTCCGGGCGTCTCCGAAGGTGTTCCGGAGAGATTGCCTCCGGGCAAGCAGGAAGAGAATCCCGACAATGCAGAAGGCCACCAGGAGCAGAAGCGCGTCGATGAAAAGCGCCACCGCGAAACAGGCGACGGCCCCGTAGCATCCCACCAGATAATGGAAAAAGCGGAAGTGCGGACGATAGGAGGGATTGGAGGCGTAATCCTCCACCGCGGCGGAGATGTTGATGATGGCGTAGGTGCACAGGGTGAACATGGTCACGAGCTTGGCGACGATGTTCAGGGTGTTCCCCTCGGTGTAGTTTCCCCAGAAGATCACCGCGACGGAGATGAGCAGCGTCAGGATCATGGCCAGGGCCGGTTCGTTGTTTTTCCCCCTGCCCCGGGCGAAGAAATTCAGCGGAGTGAAGATCCTGTCGGCGGCGAAGGCCTGGAGGATCCTCGGCGCTCCGATCAGAGTGCCCAGAGCGCTGGAGAGCGTCGCCGCCGCCATGCCGGCGAAGATCAGAAATCCGGTGTGAAAAACCGCGTTGCGGACCAGAGTCCCGTAGGCGTTTTCGATCAGATCATTCCTCTGCCATGCAGCGCCGAAGAGGACGATTTCCACGGCGTAGATCACGAACCCGGCGGCGATGGCGCCGATGGTGCCCCGCGGGATTGATTTTCTGGCGTCCTCCAGATCTCCGGACATGTTCACTCCGGAGAGGAAGCCGGTCACCGCCGGAAAGAATACCGCGAAACTGGCGGCCAGCACGAGAATATCCACCTTTTTCTCCGGCGCGGCATAAAAATTTTCGCCCAGCTTCGCGATTTCCGGAGACGCGCCGACCGCGGCGGCAATAATGGTCAGGATGGAGACGCCCAGCACCAGGAAGATCACGTACTGCGCCCGGATCGCCCAGTTCGCCCCGATCATGGCGATCGCGAAGAGGATCAAAAGCGGGATCAGACTCACATGCAGCTGATACGGGAGTAATTTCGGGAAAACCGTGACCACGGCTTCGGTGAAACCGATGACGTAAAACGGCACGGAGAGGGACTGGGAGACGTAATAGGTCAGGCCGATGGCCGAGCCGAAACCCGGACCGAGCGCCCGGGAAATCAGGAAATAGGGCCCGCCGGACTCCACCGGGGTATTGGTGGAAATCGCGGAGATGGACAACCCGGTGGCGATGGCGATGCTTTCGGCGAAGAGCAGAATTCCCAGGGCTCCGGTCACCCCCAGTTCGCCGACGATGGTGCCCAGACGCATGAACATGACCACGCCGAGGATGGTCAGCACCGAGGGCAGAAACACACCGCTGAAGGTGTTGAACTTGTAACCTTTTTTCTCTTCCGTCATGAAAACTCCTTCCCGTCCTGAGGACGGTGCTCCGGGACGATCCGGAAGGTTGGCAATAGGCAATATTGTCTAATATACCGCCGCACGGCGGAAAAATCAACCCGGAAAAGCCTCCGGAAAAA
The DNA here is from genome assembly GCA_045585875.1 of Victivallaceae bacterium. Lineage (GTDB taxonomy): Bacteria > Verrucomicrobiota > Lentisphaeria > Victivallales > Victivallaceae > JAVBQJ01. The sequence continues at coordinate 3,480 of JAZMZH010000045.1, forward strand.
GAGAATCAAAATATTTTCCCGCAAAGGCGAAGAGATCCTCCTGCCAGGGGGGAAATGTGCAGAAAACGATAAAATCGTACGGGAACGGTCCGGGAAATCTCCCCGCTCTGCGGCGGGATTGAGCTCGCGCCCAGCTCAGTTTGTGTAATTTTGCAAGTTGAACTTTGAAATTTACACAAAATATGCCCGCCGGACCGCTGAGGTCATCCCCCGGTAAGGGAAACGCTCCCGGGGAAGTACCGGGAGACAAAAAATCCCGCCGAACGGCGGGGTTTTCTCTCTTCGGAGGCCGGTTCTGCTGCCGTGCCTCCCGGTGTCCGGACAGGCC
>JAZMZH010000046.1:0-1683 GCA_045585875.1 Victivallaceae bacterium
GCTGGCCCGGGAGGCGGGAGCTCTGACGCTGGAGGGGTTGAAGACGCTCAAGGCGGAGGACGTTTCCAGCAAATCCACCGCCGCCGATCTGGTGACGGTCTGGGACCGCAAAACCGAACGATTCATTGTCGACCGGATCACGGCCCGCTATCCGGAGACCGGCATTTACGGCGAGGAATACGGCCGCCGAAACGGCGATGCCGAATGGTGCTGGATCATCGATCCCATCGACGGCACTGCCAGTTACGTCCATCACATCCCCTTTTACAGCGTTTCCATCGGCCTCTGGCGGCGAAACCGTCCGGTGGCGGGGGCGGTGTATGCGCCCGCGCTCGGAGAGCTTTTTTCCGGAATCGCGGACAGCGGCGCCTGGCTGAACGACGAACCGATCCGGGTTTCCTCTGCTGAAAGCGTCCGCGGGGCCATGCTCCTGACCGGATTCGCCTGTCTGCGCGCCGGGTGGCGGGACAACAATCTGCCTTACTTCTGCCGGATTGCTCCTCTGGCCGGCGGGGTCAGGCGCATGGGGTCGGCGGCGCTGGACATCTGCTATGTGGCCTGCGGCCGGGCGGATGCTTTCTGGGAACTGGCTCTGGCGCCTTATGATTTCGCCGGAGCGATGGCGGTGCTCCTGGGCGCGGGCGGGTGTTTCAGCGATCTTCACGGCGGTCCCGAGTATGCGGAGCAGGGGGTGCTCTGTTCCAACGGACTGCTGCACCGGGAGATGACCGGATTTTTTTCCGACTATCGGGCGACCCGCCGCTGAATCCCCGGACCCGTTTGCGGGGCTCCCGGGCCGGGCCGTTTTATTCCGTTCCGGAAGCGTTTCCCGGGATGTGGGGGGCGCCGGCCGTCCCTTTTCTCCCGAACGCTTCCCCCGGATGCGGGGTTATTCGGCGGCGTCGATTTTGGCCAGGAGAACCGCAAGAGCCTCCTCCTGAGAATATTTCCCGGTGATGACGCCGTGCTCAAAGACCACGGCGCAGCCGTCTCCGCCCGCCAGCCCGAAATCGGCATCGGAAGCCTCTCCGGGACCGTTGACCGCGCAGCCCATGACCGCGACTTTGGAGATGCTTCTCCGGAGACCGGTCCGCTCGAGCGCTTCGATATGGTCCCGGACCTGAGCGGCTATTGCTTCCAGATGGATGCGGGTCCTGCCGCATCCGGGGCATGAGATCACCTCGATGCCGGTTTTGCGGACGCCGGAGAAGTTCAGGATCCGCCGTGCCGCCGCCACCTCCTGAAGCGGGTCGCCGGTGAGGCTTACCCGAATGGTGTCGCCGATGCCGTCCAGGAGCAGGGCGCCGATGCCGACGGCGGATTTGACGATGCCGTCCTCGGGCAGTCCGGCCTCGGTGATGCCCAGGTGCTGGGGATAATCGGAGCGGCGGGCGAATTCCCGGGCGGCGGCGACGGTGACCGGAGCGGAGGAAGCCTTCAGAGAGACCACGATGTCGTGAAATCCGAATTCCTCCAGCGCGGCGCACTCCTCCAGAGCGCAGGTCACCATGGTTTCCGCGAGGCGTTGTTCCCGGAGTTTCCGCTCCGGGATCGCCGCGAGTTCGGCGCGCAGCGTTTTGGCGATGCTTCCGGCATTCACGCCGACCCGGATCGGGATGCCGGCGTTTCCGGCGGCTTCGGCCACGGCGCGCACCCGCCCGCGGCCGCCGATGTTGCCCGGAT
>JAZMZH010000047.1:0-4934 GCA_045585875.1 Victivallaceae bacterium
TGCCCGAACTGAGAAAAAACCGCGCAAATCTGAGGTGACGATGTATAAGATAACCGTCCGGCAGCCCGGAGTGGCGGACGCGGGGGGCGAACTGGCCGCCGGCGTGTATATCGTCGGGTCCGGGCCCGACTGCCACATCCGGATCAGCCGTCCCGACGTCTCCGCCCGGCAGCTGGAGCTCATCGTCCGGGACAACGACCTGGCGGTGGCCGATCTGGGCAGCGAAAACGGCACCATGCTCAACGACCGGAACCTCTTCCCCCACCGTCCGGCGGCCGCGCCTCCCGGGAGCGTCATCCGATTCGGCAAGGCGGCGATCATCGCCGTCGGCGGAGATGCTCCGGGCAAGACCGGTTCCGCCTCCCCGGCGTCCTCCGGGGCCGTCCGCCGCGCCGCCTCCGCCGGGGCGGGAAAGAGTTCCTCCGGGTACGGGGCGGACAAGGGCGACGAAATCCCTGTGCTCAAGGTTTCCGGGATAGCGCCCGAGGCGCGGGCTTTTGTGCAGGAGATCAAAGTGCGGGCCCATCCGGAACTGCTGAAGCGGCTCAACCTCAAGAAACTGGTCATGGCCGGCTCCAGCGCCGAAGAGGTGAACGAACGGGCCAAAAGCACGATCAAGGAGATTCTGGCCCAGCTCTCGGTCCGGCTGCCTCCGGGGGTGACGCTGGCGCAGATCGAGCGGGAACTGGTGCAGGAGGCCATCGGACTGGGGCCTTTGGAATATCTCATCGCCATGGACGACATCTCGGAAATCATGGTGAACGGGCCGGATCATATCTATGTGGAAAAGGACGGCGTCATCTACCGGACCGACACCGCCTTTGCCGACAACGCCCAGGTGATCTCCGCCATCGAGCGCATCGTTTCGCCTCTGGGGAGGCGCATCGACGAGAGTTCGCCCATGGTGGACGCCCGTCTGCCGGACGGGTCGCGCGTCAACGCCGTGATCCCGCCGCTGGCGCTGGACGGGCCCTCCATCACCATCCGGAAATTTTCCCGGCGGCGGCTGGAGATGGACGATCTCATCCGTTACGGCTCCATCTCCCCGGCCATGGCGGAGTTTCTCAAGGTGTGCGTGGAGGTGCGCAAGAATATTCTCATCTCCGGCGGCACCGGGTCCGGCAAAACCACCCTGCTCAATGTGCTCAGCGGCTTTTTGCCCAGCCGGGAACGGATCGTGACCATCGAGGACGCGGCGGAGCTGCAGCTGGACCAGGAGCATCTGGTGCGGCTGGAATCCCGTCCTCCCAACATTGAGGGCCGCGGGGAGATCACCATCCGCGATCTGGTGCGCAACAGTCTGCGCATGCGTCCGGACCGGATCGTGGTGGGGGAGTGCCGCGGCGGCGAGGCTCTGGACATGCTGCAGGCGATGAATACGGGCCACGACGGCAGCCTGACCACGATTCACGCCAACAGCCCCCGGGACGCGCTGGCCAGACTGGAGACTCTGGTGCTCATGGCGGGATTTGACCTGCCGCTGCGGGCGATCCGCGAACAGATCGCTTCGGCCATCGACATCGTCGTGCAGATCTCCAGAGAGCGGGACGGTTCGCGAAAAGTCGTGCAGATCAGCGAGATCACCAAGATGGAGGGGGATGTCATCAGCATGCAGGAACTCTTTTCCTTCAAGATCGACGGCTGGGACGGAAACGATCATCTGCTGGGACATCACGAGGCCGCCGGAGCCGTGCCGACGTTTCTGGAGGAGGTGGAGCGGGCGCACCTGACTCTGGACCTGGGGATCTTCCGCAAACCCGGGCGCGACGGACAGAACGCGGGTGTTTCGGGAGGTTTCGGCAATGTTTGATCTCGGGATGCTTGCGGCGGTGTGCGCGGCGGTTTCGGCGGTGGCGGCGGCTTATGTGCTGGCGGATTTCTGGACATTTTTCATACGGCGCTACCGGGAACGTTTTCTCACGGAGACCGCCATGGAGCTGGATGATGTGCTGCTCTCCATGCCCGCGGGGAGGATCCTGGATCTCAGCGTGGGGCTGATGGCGGCCTGCGGTCTGCTCGCGGCGCTGATCGTCATGAGCCTGGCGGCCAATCCCTCGTGGCAGGCGCCGCTGATCTGCGGCGTCGTCGCGGGAGGGGCGGCTTTTGCGCTGCCCCGGCTGGTGCTGCGGCACATGCGCAAACGGCGTCTGGCCAAGTTCAACGATCAGCTCGAAAACGCGCTGAACACCATGTCGGGGTCGCTCAAGGCGGGGTTCAGCATCCTTCAGGCTTTGGAGGAGGTGGCGGGCGGACGGCAGCATCCCATCGCCATTGAATTCCGTCTGCTGGTGCAGGAGATTCAGCTGGGGGTGCCTCTGGAGCGGGCCCTGGACAACATGCAGCGGCGTTTGGACAGCCCGGACCTGGAACTGGTCACGCTGGCGATCATCACCGCCCGTCAGACCGGCGGCGAACTGCCCGCGGCGCTGGACCGGCTCTCCGGAGTGATCCGGGAACGCATCCGCATCCAGCAAAAGGTGCGGGCGCTGACCTCCATGGGCAGGCTGCAGGTGATTATCATCAGCATCATGCCTTTTGCGCTGCTGGGGGGCCTGATGCTGGTCATGCCGGGTGCGGCGGAGATATTCTTCGGGACGCTCTTCGGGCTGGCCGGGCTGGGCGTGGTGGTTTTGCTGGTGATATTCGGAGCGCTGATGGCCTCCAGGATAACGCGGATCGACATTTGAGATGGACAGGATTCTGGATATGGCGGCGGCGCTTTGCGCCGGTGTGGCGGTGACGGCGGGGATTCTGCTGCTCCGCGGCTTCGTCATGAGGATGCGGGAGGAATTGCAGAAAGGTCCGGCTCCGGAAGACGCGGGCGGGGATTCCCCGCTCAACCGGAGGGTGCCGCCCGTGATGAAACTGCTGCTCTTTCTGGGGGCGCCCTGGCGGCGGCTGTCCGGGGCGCCGGGGCTGGCCGCCCAGCGGGAAATCATCGACCGCAGGATCGGCATGGCGGGATACAGCGGGAGTTTTGACGCTGCCGAATTCCTCGCCGCCCGGGTTTCGGCGTTTATCATCGGATTTTTCCTGATCCTGCTTTTCGGGATCAAAGGCATGCTGCCGGTGGGGCTGATCGCGGGGCTGCTGACGGGGTTTTATCCGGGGCTGTGGCTGAGCGGAGCCGTAAAGGCCCGGCATCTGGAGATATTGAAAGCGCTGCCGAATGTGCTGGATCTGCTGACGCTGTCGGTGGAGGCGGGCAAGGATTTTCTCAGTTCGCTGTCGGATATTCTCGCCCGGCGCAAACTGGATGCCCTGGGGGAGGAGCTGGAGCGGGCGCTCCGGGAGATTCAGCTGGGGAAGAAGCGTTCCGAAGCGCTGCGGGAACTGGCGGACCGGGCCGGTCAGGAGGATCTTTCCGCGGTGCTGTCGGCGATTATTCAGGCCGATGAGCTGGGAGTGAGCATCGGGCAGCTCCTGAAGATCCAGAGCGATTCCATGCGCGGCAAGCGCTTCAGCCGGGCGGAGAAGCAGGCCAATGAAGCTCCGGTCAAAATGCTGGCGCCGCTGTTTCTTTTTGTGTTTCCGGCGGTCATTGTGATCCTGGCGGTAGCGCTGGGCTCTCAGCTGATGAGTGTATTTTGAGCCGCGGCCTGCGGCGGTGGAGGCGGGATGATAACGGATCTTGATCGAAACAACGCGGTGCTGTCGGCCTTTCCGGTCTGTGCGCTGAGTTTCCGGCAGCGGCTGATCGGGCTCAGCTGGCGGCGCGACTGGGACGGGGAAACCGACGGGATGATTTTTTACGGCTGTTCCTCCATTCACACTTTTTTCATGTTCATGGAGATCGACGTGCTCTTCCTGGACCGGGAGTGCCGGGTGGCGGGGATCCGGCACTCGCTGAAACCCCGGCGCATCGCCTGGCAGGCCGGTGCGGCGGCGACGATCGAGCTCAGGGCCGGGATCCTGGCGGCCTGCGGTGCGGCGGTGGGGGACCGGGTGAATCTGAATTGCGCGGTCGGCGGGGCTCCGGAGGGCGTCCCGTTTCAGATGGTTTCCACGATGCCGCCGACGGCCTGAAGTTTTTCCACCAGGCGTTCGTACCCCCGGTAGATCACCTCGCAGGAATGGATGATGCTGGTGCCGTGAGCGCACATGGCGGCGATGACCAGCGCCATGCCGGCGCGGATGTCGGGACTGGAGAGTTCGGTGCCGTGGAGTTCGCTCCGGCCGGAAATCACCACCCGGTGCGGGTCGCAGACGATGGCGTTGGCCCCCATGGAGATAAGCCGGTCCACGAAGTATATGCGGCTCTCGAACATCTTTTCGAAAAAGAGCACGGTGCCGGCGGCCTGGGTGGCCATGACGATGGTGCAGCTCATCATGTCGGAGGGATACTGGGGCCACGGTCCGTCGGCGATGATCGGTATGGCGCCGCCGAAGTCGGGCATGACCCTGGGGGACTGCCCCTCCGGGATGGAGGCGGAGCCGCCGTCCAGCTCCATGACGATGCCGAAGCGTTCAAAGATCCTCCGGGTCATCCAGCAGTGGCGCCGCTGAATGCCGTTCACGGTGATGCCGGAACCGGTGGCGGCGGCGAGAGCGAGGAAACTTCCCGCCTCGATATAATCGCCGGAGAGGGTGAAGTCGGCGCCGTGGAGGGTGTCGACACCCTCGATGCGGATGGTGTTGGTGCCGGTGCCGGAGATGCGCGCGCCCATGGCGTTGAGGAGTTCTCCCAGATCGGAGATATGGGGTTCGCAGGCGGCGTTGTAAAGGGTGGTGACGCCATCGGCGGCGGCGGCGGCGATCATGATCTGTTCGGTGGCGGTGACGCTGGCTTCATCCAAAAAGAGTTCCCGTCCCCGCAGGCGTTCTTTTGCGGCGAGATCGTAGCATCCCGGGGTTTCGGCGAGGGGGGCGCCCATGGCCTTGAATGCGTAGAAGTGTCCGTCGAGACGTCTTCTGCCGATGACGTCGCCGCCGGG
>JAZMZH010000048.1:0-1576 GCA_045585875.1 Victivallaceae bacterium
GGGCCGCGCCGCCTCTGGCGTCGCCGTCCAGCTTGGTGAGAATGAATCCGGTGAGCTCGATGGCTTTGTGAAAAGATTCCGCCACCGCCACCGCTTCCTGCCCCAGGGCGGCATCCGCCACCAGCAGCACTTCATCGGCCCGGACGCTGTTCCGCAGGCTGATCAGTTCGGCGATCATGGATTCATCGATCTGCAGACGCCCGGCGGTGTCGAGGATCACCACGTCCATCTGGTTGAATTTCGCGTACTCGACGCTCTTATGGGCGATGGAGGGCACGTTCAGATTCCCCCGGTCGGTGAAGACCGGGATCTCCAGCTCCCGTCCCAGGGTTTCCAGCTGCTCCACCGCGGCGGGCCGGTAAATATCGCACGCCACCAGCAGCGGATGTTTTTTCTCATAGGTCCGCAGATAGTTGGCGAGCTTCGCCGCCGTGGTGGTCTTGCCGGAGCCGTGGAGACCGGCGAGGAGGATGACCGTGGGGCTGCTGGAGAGGTTCAGAGGGGCATCATCGCCGCCGAGGAGGGCGACGAGCTCGTCGTGGACCAGTTTCACCACCTGCTGGGCCGGGGTCACGCTTTTCAGGACGTTTTCGCCGATGATGCGCGAACGCACCCGGCCGATGAACGTCTGCGCCACCGACACATTGACATCGGCCTCCAGCAGGGCATCGGTGATCTCCTGCATGGCGGCACTGATATTTTCCTCGCTCAGCACCGCGTTGCCGCGCAGCCGCCGGAATACATCGTGCAGTTTATCTCCCAAGGCTTCAAACATAATGGCCAGAACTCCGGAAATTTAAAATTTACTGTTGGACCGCAATTCGATAATATAGCACGGAGTTGAGGATTTGGCAAGTGACGGCACTGGCAATTTTCCCGTTGCCGCGGCTTTCGGCCATGCCGTCCCGGGGGCCGTTCAGCGCAGAATTTGTTTTTCCAGCAGATCCGCGAGTTCCGCGGCCACCGGCCGGTCGGCGTCCAGAAAATCCAGAGTGCGCAATTCCGCCGGATCCGCCCAGCGCCATTGCTGGTGTTCCCGGGCGCTGGGTTCGGAGCCGTTCTCCGGGCGGCAGAGGAAAAAGGTCACGGTGAGTTTCTCCGAAACCGCGATGCTCCTGAACCGGCGCCCGATGGCGACCGGCATACTCAGCTCCTCCAGCATTTCCCGCCTCAGCGTCTCCTCCAGCGTCTCTCCGGGTTCGGCCTTGCCGCCCGGAAATTCCCATTTGCCGCTGTAGGAACGGTCCGCCGGACGGGATGAGGCCAGTACCCTGCCGTCCTTTACGACGAGCGCCGCCGCCACGCTGATCATGCGCAACTTTCCTTTCTTTCAATTGCTGTTTCCTGCGGATTATAATATACCGCACGGGGAATTTTATGCAAGGCCGCCGGAAAGAATTTCATTCGGCGGGATGCCGCATGGAGCACTTTTTGACAAATTTTTTCCCGATCCGGTTTGCATTTTCCGAAAAAAACGGTAAATTATGATTTTGTGAACAAGCGAGTGTAGCTCAGTTGGTAGAGCATCACGTTGCCAACGTGATTGTCGACGGTTCGAATCCGTTCACTCGCTCCA
>JAZMZH010000049.1:0-4754 GCA_045585875.1 Victivallaceae bacterium
GATGGCGCGGAAATTCTTTCCTGCTCTGGAGTGTCACGCTTCCACGCAGATGGGACTGCACAACCCCTCCGGCATCCTCTGGGCCGCCGCCTGCGGCTGCCGCAGAGTGATCCTGGAGCGTCAGATCACCCTGGAGGAGATCGCCCTCTGCGCCGCCGCGGCCCGCAGCCGCGGCATCGACCTGGAGGTGTTCCTCCACGGCTCCATGTGCGCCTCCCTCTCCGGCCGCTGTCTGTGGTCCTCGGCGCTGGGAGGAGAATCCGGCAACCGGGGCTGCTGCAAACAGCCCTGCCGCCGGGAATACACCCTCGAAAGCCCTTCCCGCCGCGCCCCCGCGCCGGCCCACTGGCTCTCCATGCACGACATGAGCGGGCCGGAAATGCTCTCGCGGCTCATGAAGCTGGGCATCAGAAGTTTTAAAATCGAAGGGCGGCTCAGGTCCCCCGATTATGCGGCCAAAGTCGTCGACGCCTACGTTTTTCTCCGGGACGCCCTTCTCGCCGCGCCCCGCGGCGCCGAAGCGGAGGCCGCCGTGGCCGAGGCCGTCAACCGCCTCTCCCGCACTCCGGCCCGCTTCCCCGGACCGGGGCCCGCTCTGGAGCCGAACGATCAATGGCTGAAACCCTTTGAAGCGGCGGCCTTCGGCAGTGCCGCCGCGGAGGTAAAGGCGGTCACCGGACGGGGCATCGCGATCCGGGCGGTCCAGCGGATGCACCTGGGAGATCGTCTGCGCATCGTACCGGCGGGGGGCGGAGAGGGAGAAGCCTTCACCCTGACCGGGCTCTTCCGCCGGGTCGGCGGACGGGACGAAGCGGTAAAGGCGATTTCCGGCGGCGAAGCATTCATCCCCGGAGATTTCCGCGGCCTCTGCCGGGCCGGAGCCGCTCTGTGCAAGATCGGCGAGAGCAACGCCTCGTTTCGCCGCCGTTCCGAGACCCTGCCGCCGTGGCGCACGACCCTCCCGATGGAGATCCGCTGCGATGAAACCATTCTCTCCCTGGAGCTGCCGGGCCGGGGGATCGGCGTCTCGATCCCCCACAACGCCGCGGCCGCCCGCAGCCATGCGCTGACCCGGGAGGTCCTTGCGGAACTTTTCGCCGCCGGAGCGCCGATGCCGTGGCAGCCGTCGGTGACGGTGACCGGCCTCGCCCCCGGCCTCTTCATCCCGGCATCGCAGCAGAAGCAGCTGCGCCGGGCCCTCTGGGAAAAACTGCTCCCGGAGCTGGAGGGGGCCCCGAGAAATCCCGAGGCGGAGGCGGGAGCCGAACGCTGCCGGAGATGGCTCCGGACGCGCCGTCATCCTCCCCTGGCGGAGGCATCCGCCGGATGCGATTGGAACATCCCGGCGTTTATTCCCGCCGGAGATGAAAAAGACGTTCCGGCCCGAATCGAGGAGCGGATCCGGAAAGGGTGCGGCAGGATCGGCGTGACCTCCTTTGCCGCGCTGGGCTGGGTGCCGGAACTGCGGAAGAAATTTCCCGGCGTGCGCTTCACGCTGAGGCCGCCTGTGCCGGTAACCAATTCCCCGGCGGCGGAACTCGCGGCCGAATGGGGGATCTCCGCCTGCGAAGCCTGGCCGGAACTGGAATCCGACGCGGTGACGGCAATGGCCGAATCCGCGCCGATCCCGATCCTCCCGGCCGCCGAAACGCCGCCGCTTCTGGTCACCCGGGCGGCGCTGCCGGAGGGGATGCTGACCGACCGCGAAGGCCGGAAATTCCGCATTTCCCGGCTGGCGGACGAACCGCTCACCGGGCTTTACGCGGCGGACGGGGACCCCCTGTCATGCTGGCGGTCGACGCCGCTGAAGTAATCCTCAGCACTCGAAGAATTCGATGGAGAAACGGAATTTCACCGTTTCTCCGGGCTCCAGATGGGCCAGCCGCTTCTCCCGCAGGTCCTTTTCCCGTCCCATAAGGGAGCCGTTGGTGGGTTCGAGCCCGAGGACATAGGCGTTTTTGGCGCAGTTCTTCCACTGGACGATCAGCGGGAGCGTGGAGGTGTCGTAGGAGATTTTCAGACCGACGCCGAGCTTGCGGTTCATGCCTTTCATCACCGCCATGCCGTCGGGACCGGCGGGCAGGAAGTGCCGGAAGCACTGTTCCCGGTATCCGGCCACCGGCTCGTGGAGGTGCATCCACTCCGCCAATCCGGAGGCGGCCTCTTCATCCCGGGGTTCGACCTTGTGCTCGGGCAGGTCGAATTCAAAATCCGGAGAGATGAAGGGGTAACCGAAATTGCAGTGATAGAGGATCGCCACGTCGTCCGGCGCGCTTCCGCGGTTGGTCACGATGTCGGAGACTTCGATCAGAGAACGGCCGCAGTCAAAGGTCATGACCCGGTCCAGTACCAGATTTTTCCGGAAGATGCCCCCCTCCTGGATGCTCCCGGTCACCACGATGCCGCCCGCGTCGTTTCGGAAGATATTCACCTTTTCCGCCGCCAGCTGGGAGATTCTGCCGTGCTGGGGCTCGTCCAGGGAGGGCACGCCGATATTGTGGAGGCCGCAGGTGGTGAAAAGTCCCGCCGCCCAGTCGTTCAGGAAGTCCCCGGTGGGCTTGCGGTGGCCGCCGGAGGTGCGGAAAACCATCGGGATGCCCTTAAAGGTGCACTCAACGACATTCATCCCCCGGTCGGGGGTGACGGTGCAGTTCAGTCCGACGCCGTTGCAGACGTCGATAATGCGCTGACCGGCCCCGGGGCCGTCGATCAGACGGGAGGGGCGGGCGTAGGAGAGCTGTTCCACGGTTGCCAGATAATCGTTCACGTTCATTGCGGTTCCTTTCCCTTTGCGGATTGCCTCTGGATAATATAATACCGGCAATCTCCGAATGCAACGGCAAATCGAAAATTCTCGCCGGAAAACAAGGGACGGTGCCGGGCAAAAGAACGGCGGGGGATTTCGGCGGGGATCGCAAAAAAGACGAATCGGGTAATTGGAGCGCGGCTGCTCGTAGAGTAACCGCCGAAAATGCTCCCGGTTCGGACTCTTGCGAGGCGCCGAAAGATGCGCCGGTATTTTGCACGGCACCGTCTGATTAATATCGATAAATGCGGATGTTGGCGGGAAAGGCGTTGCGGTGCAGTTTGGCCTCACGGGCAATTCTGAGCTCGGTAAGATTGAGACAGCCGAAAAACGCCCCGTATCCGATCTCGCGCACCCCCTCCGGGATGGTGATGATGTCCAGAGCACTGCATCCGAAAAAAGCCCGCTCTCCGATCACGGTCAGGCTTTCCGGCAAAACCACTCCGTACAGCCGCGAACATCCCCGAAACGACTCCGTGCCGATGGCGGTGATCCCCTCCGGCAGTTCCACATGGGCCAGACCGGAGCAGTTGGCAAAAGCCCGGTCGCCGATCCGTCCGCGGCCGCCCGAAATATGCACCACCCGCAATCCGGTGCAGTCCTCAAAGACCCCGCCGCCCCACTCCTCCGGAGCCCCGGAGATCACCGCCCCGGCCATATTCGCGCATCCGGCAAACGCCCGGTCGCCGATGGCCTCCACCGCGGCGGGCAGCCGCAGGGAGACCAGCTCGCGGCAGTTTTCAAAAGCCTTGGCGCCGATGCGCTTCAATCCCTCGCCGACGGTCAGCTCGCGCAGACTCCGGCACTCGCCGAAGGCTCCGGCCCCGATCTCCTCCACGGACGCGGGCAATACGACTCCGGCCAGACTCTCACACCCGAGAAAAGCGTAGTCCCCGATCCTCGTCAGCTTCTCCGGCAGGGTGATCGAACGCAGTTTCGCGCACTCGCCGAACACATAATCGCCCAATACCTCCAGATCCTCCGGCAGCACCGCCTCCTCCAGTTCGCCGCACCAGGCAAAGGTCATAGCCTTCAATTCCTTCAATTTCGCCGGGAGCACCACCCGGCGCAGAGACCGGCAGCCCGCCGCGGCTCCGCCGCCGATGTTTTCGACGCTCCCGGGGATGACGAGCTCCCGCAGACTGCCGCAATCCTTAAACGCTTCGGAGCCGATCCCGGTCAATCCCTCCGGCATCTCCGCCGCCGCCAGCGCCCGGCAACCTCGAAACGCCCCCTCGCCGATCTCCTTCACGCCGTCGGGGATGACAATACTCCGCAGCTGTCCGCATCCGGCAAAGGCCTCCTTTCGCACCTCGACGCTCCCGGCGGGCAGAGCCGCCGCAAAGGGCGATGCCAGCTCCCGGAGCATCCCGCCGCCCGCGGTGGTCAGCGTCACCTTTTCCGACCCGGCGAAGGCGTCTCCGGCGATGATCTTCATTTGTTCGGGGATGTTGACCCGGCGCAGCTCGGGACAGTCGGCAAAAGCCCGGCCGCCGAGCTTCATGACGCTCTCCGGCAGCACCGCCTCCCGCAGGCCCGTACATCCGGCGAAGGCCCCCTCCTCCACGGCGGTGACGCCCTCGGCGATTTCCGCCCGGGTCACGCTGACGCATCCGGCCAGAATACGGCCGCCGGGAATTGCGACAGTGAGCTCCGCATCCCCGGCAAAAGTCCCGCTCCCCAGCTCCTTCAGCCCGGACGGGAGCGTGATCCTGCGGAGATTCCGGCAATTTCCGAAAGCATTGTCGCCGATGGCGGTCACCGTTTCGGGGATATGAAACTCCGTCATCCCGGAACACCCGAAAAAAGCGCCGCTGCCGATGACGGTCACCCCCTCCGGCAATCCGAACTCCTCCAGCACGGAGCAGTCGCGAAAGGCCCCGTCGCCGATGCTTTTCACGCCCTCCGGCACGGTCACGCTCCGCAGCCGCCGGCATCCGGCGAAAGC
>JAZMZH010000050.1:0-8443 GCA_045585875.1 Victivallaceae bacterium
TCGGCGGCGGCGATCCCGGCCAGCAGTCCGGCGACCGCCTCCAGTTCATTTTCCTTCACCAGGGTGTTGACGGTGACGTAGACTTTTCGTCCCCGGCCGTGGGCGTAATTCACCAGAGAGCCCAGGGCATCCGGTGTGAAATTCCCGGCCCGCCGCCGGGCGTTGAAGTCTCCGCACCCCAGATAAACGGCGTCGGCTCCGGACTCCAGCGCCGCCAGCGCCATTTCCATATTTCCGGCCGGGGCCAGAATTTCGGGGTGGTTCACGCCTCGTCCTCCTCCCGTTCCGCCGGAGCCGCGAAGATCAGATACCACAGCCCGAGGGCATAGGCGGCGATCATCCCGGTCAGGAAATACCGCCACGGCCGCCCGGAGGCGAAGAGCGCCCAGACCGCCCAGATGTCGAAGCCCAGACCGGCCAGGCCGCAGAGAAGTTTCTTCCAGTTGATCACGGACAGCACGACTCCGCAGAGTTTGACCAGATTGAGGAGGGGCAGCCGCCACCACCATCTTATGCGGCATGTCAGCCCTTTGAAAACGGTCAGACTCAACGCATAGGAGGCTACCAGCAGCGCGGCGGCGCAGGCGAGGTGCACTTTATCCATGTCCGTAAATCCGCTTATGGACGGCGGCACCGCCAGAATTCCCAGCAGCAGGGCGGCCAGCGGCATGGCGGCGCGGTTGAATGCTCCGAAGGAGAGCGTGAGAAAATAAAACCAGTTGATGAGCGGTATGCAGCAGAGCACCCGGCAGCGTCGGCGGAATTCTCCGCGCATTCGCCGCAGCTCATCCAGTTCCGGAGTCGCTTCGTCGCTGCGGGACGATTTTACGGAGACGGGAGCGGCATCGCGGACAGCCCGCATTTCCCTGAGGCGCCGGAGGACGCTTTCGGCGTGGGCGGAGTATTCCGCGGGCACGAAATTCTCCGGTATGCCGGGGGCTTCGCCTCCGTCGGAGGAGTGGGCGAAGCGGTTGCGCATCCCCATCATGTAGCAGATATCCCGGAAGAGCGCGTCCGGGATCCGGTCCCGGATGCTGTTGACCAGTTCTCCGGCTCCGATGCCGGTGCCGCCCAGGGCGCGGAGTTCGCTTTCGAGTTCACGGCCGTAGTAGATGACCAGGCCGATGTTGTCAAGCTGCATTTGATTGATTTCAGGCATGGGATCCTCCCTCTCCGGACAATTCGGCCCAGCCGGTCACCGCGGCCGTGTCCAGTGGCATTGGTATGGCAAGCGCTTCGGGGTGCTGATGGGCGAACCACGTCATCTGGCGGCGTGCGAATTGCCAGGTGCGGGTGACGAGCGTATCCCGGAGCTGCCCGGCAGTCAGTTTTCCGGCGAGAAACTCGGCGATGACCGGATAGCCGAGGGCCTGTCTGGCGGTGGGGGCGTCGGCCAGTCCCATGCGGAGGAGCCGGCGGGTCTCCTCGATCCAGCCGGCCGCAAGCATGGCGTCGGTGCGGCGGGCGATGCGGCGCTTCAATTCTTCCCTTTCCCAGCGCAGATACCACATGACGGCGGGGAAGGCCTGTTCCCGGAAACCTTTGCCGGGGGCGGGGAGGCTGCCGGTGAGCATGGTGATCTCCAGCAGCCGCTGCAGCCGCCGCAGACTCAGGGAGGCGGGGAGCTCTCCGGCGGCGGGGTCGAGCTGAAGAAGTTTCCGGCGGGCCGCCGGAATGTCCGGGAATTCCTTTTCGATGCGTTCGCGCAGTTCCCGGTCCGCGGGCAGATCGTCCATGCCCATCAGCAGGGTTTTCAGATAAAGGCCCGAGCCGCCGCAGACGATGACTTTTTTCCCTCTTGCGCGGATCTCCGCGACGGCCGCCAGCGCAAGTTCCCGGTAGCGGGAGACCGTTACCGGCTCGTCGATTTCAAAAACGTCCACCAGATGGTGACGCACCTGGCGCATCTCCTCCGGAGTCGGTTTGGCGGTGCCGATGTCGAGGCTCCGGTAAAGCTGCATGGAGTCCGCGGAGACGATTTCGGCGTCGAAGCGCCGGGCCATCTCAAGCGCCAGCGCGCTCTTGCCCGATGCGGTGGCTCCGGCGATGATCCATACCGGCGGTTCAGGATTCCCGAAGGTTCTTTTCCGATTTTTCTGCATTGACGCGTCCGCCGAATAATGTGGAGATGAGGTACAGACAGACGCCGATGCAGATGGCGCTGTCGGCAATATTGAAGATGGGCCATTTGTAGAACTGCAGATCCACCGAGATGAAATCCACCACCTGCCCCAGCCAGATGCGGTCGATGGAGTTGCCGACGATGCCGCCCAGCACCATGAACACCGCGACGCCCCGGACCCGGGAACCCTCCACGATGACATTCAGATAGCGCAGAGAGAGGACGATCGCCGCGATGCCGATCAGCAGCAGCAGCCACGAGCATCCCGAGAGCATGCCCCAGGCCGCGCCGGGATTGAGGGCGTACCGAAGTTCGAGGACGCCCGGGATCAGCACGATGCTGTGCCCGTCGGAGAGGAAATGTCCGGCCAGAACTTTGGAAACCTGATCCAGCGCCAGCACCGCGAGGGCGATGCCCGTCCCGGCGAAAACCGGGATGCCTGATGCGCGCCTGCGGACGGCTCCGGGAGCGCTGCCGGGAGTTTCCTGGGCTGAATCGCTGTTCTTCATCGTGGAATCCGGCCGGGGCTGGGGTTCAGCGCAGCGGCATGCCGTTTTTCTCGCGGATGCTCTTGCACTTCACGCAGTATTTGGCGTAGGGGCGGACTTTAAGGCGGGCCGGCGGGATCATCTCTCCGCAGTCCTGACAACGTCCGTATTCGCCGTTGAAGAGCCGATGAAGCGCCTCGTTGATCAGGTCGATGTCGTCTCCGTCGGAGCTCATCATCCGCAGCTCCATCTCATGACGGGAATTGTCGTTGCTCATATCCGCCATATGAGTGGTCACGCCGCGTTTGTCGGAGTTGCTGCAGTCAAGGGCGTCGGCAACATGATTTTTGATGCTGCCGGTGATGGCGTCGCGCATCGCAAGCAGGAGCCGGTAATATTCCTTCTCCTCGTCGGTAAAGGAGGCTATGCGAGCCTCCCGGCCGGTAGTCTTCTTTTTTGTCGCCATGTTTTCTGCTCCATGATTTTTTGCGGACGGGGACATCGTCCCCGGTCGTATCAGGTAATATACATCAAAACGCGTTTTTTTCAAGTGAAATAAAAAAATATACCCGGCCGCCGCCGCGGGGGCCGGATATTCATCGGACGGGCGTCCGGAGAAGCGCGCCGAGGTCAGTTCAGAAGCTTCATCACCGCATCAACGATTTCTCCGGGTTCGGACATCCTGCCGCAGCCGGAGTCGCCGCAGGCCACCGGGCCGTTGACGGGGCCGACGATCACGGTATCGGGCAGGAGTTTCCGGATGCGTCCGAGATTATCCTGCAGCACGGGGCTGGCGAACATCCGCGGATTCATGGCCGGAGCCAGGACCACGGGTTTGCGCAGCGTCAGCAGCTCGGTGGAGAGCGCGTCGTCGGCGATGCCGCAGGCGAGTTTGCCGATGATGTTGGCGTCCGCCGGAGCCACCAGGGCGAGATCGGCGGCCTCGGCCAGGGAGATGTGCCCGGGTTCCCAGCTTTCCGGCTCGTCCCAGAGGGAGACGACCACCGGATTTCTGGTAAGAGTGCGGATGGCGAGCGGCGTGACGAACCGGGCGGCGTTTTCGGTCATGACGGCCCGCACCGTCACTCCGCGCCCGGTGAGCATGGAGATGACGGCGGGAATTTTCACGGCGGCGATGCTGCCGGTGATGCCAAGCATGACGCATTTGCTATTCATGAAATCTCTCTCCTCTCCACAGGCAGCTGGCAAGTTTCAGGGATCGCGTCAGTTCCTGCAGTTCTGCGGCGGCCTTGTCCAGGTCGTCGTTTACGATGGTGAAGTCATACTCCCGCCAGTGGGATATTTCCTCCCGGGCCCTGGAGAGGCGCAGTTCGATCTGTCCGTCGCTGTCGGTGGCCCGGCCGCGCAGACGGCTCTCCAGCACGGCCTGCGAGGGAGGCGCGATGAATATGAAGGAGCAGACGGTCCGGAGGAGTTCGTCCTCCGCTCTCGCGGCCATGATCTGCCCGGCGCCCTGCACGTCGATGTCCAGCAGCACCGAAACTCCGCCGAGCACCCGGTCGTAGATTTCGCTTTTGAGGGTGCCGTAACGTTTGGCGAAGACTCCGGCGTGCTCCAGAAATTCTCCGGCGGCGCACAGCTCCTCGAATCTTTCCGGAGTGATGAAGTGATATTCCCTGCCGTCGATTTCCCCGCGCCGCGGCGTCCTGGTGGTGCAGGATACCGAAAATTCCAGCTCGGGGTCGCTCTCCCGGAGACGGCTGAGCAGCGTGGATTTTCCGACGCCGGACGGCCCCGAAACGATGAAAGCCCGGCCCAGACGGCCGCAATTCCCATTCCCGTTGGCACCGGTCATGGCACATTCCTCCTCCCAACCCGGGAAATTCCATTTCTCCGGGAAATCCCGGCACTGACGCGGCTTCACTGCTTCAATCATGCAGCTTGCGGGAGTGCCGTTTTTCAAAAACACGCATTCGCCGTTCGGCCTCTCCGTCAGAGAGAGTCCTCTGCGGTCTCCGGTCAGCACGGTATGGCACCGGATGAATTCCTCCTCCGCCATGCCCAGATGCCGGGCGATGGCGCCGATTTCTTCATCGTTCACCCTGACCCAGCCGTGCCAGCGGCAGCAGTTGCCGCAGCGGCGGCAGCGATTCTTCATGAGCTTAAAAACCAGCCGGCCCTGATGAAGATCACAGCCGGCTGAATGGCAAAGGAACGGTTGATTAAAGGAAGTTTTCCGAGGTCAGATCATCGCCGTGCAGGTCGATGAAGAAAAATCCGGTGATGAAGTCCGCGATATCCAGCGGATGGAGGTAAACTTCCGCCTCAATGCCCAAACCGAGGGCGCCGCCGATGCGCCAGAAGTCCCGGGCGCCTTCATAGACGTTGTAGATGTTGTCGTCAAAATCGGGAAGACCGTGACGGCTCTCACGGAAACGCTGCACCCAGCGGGTCCGCCAGTCGTCGGGACGGTCCATCTCCTCGCCGCCCACGGCCACGATCTGATAGTACCAGCCGTTCTGCACGCAGAAACCGTACTGACGGTTGTAACTCTTCACCGCGCGGGCGGTGGCTCCCACTCCGAAGCCGCCTTTCACATATTCGGTGGCCATGAGCTCGATGCGGGCGGTGGGACCGAAGCCCACCTCCACCGAAAACATGTCCAGCGCGTCCATGATCCGGTTGGGGATGTAAAAAGCTATGGCCTCAATGACATCATTGGAGCGGGCGGTGCCCCCGATGAACATTGCGGCGCAAATCAGACCTGCATACAAAAACTTTTTCATAGTCTCCCACCTTCCGAAGAGTTTGTTTTGACCGGCTTAATCCGATACTTGCTGAATAATCACTGTTAACTTAATACGTTATTCGCGATTATGCAAATCCCGCGAAGGACTTTTTTTGAAAAAAATTGATTTTTCCCCGTTTCGGACGGCAAATTCCGTGGAGGCGGGAGTCGAGGCGGGCCGGAAAATTCACAAAAAAAAGTCGATGCAGCCTTGCTTAAAAGAGATTCCGGCTGTATATTCCTTACTGTTGTCTCCAATGCCGTTTTACACCAACCCAGAAAGGATATTCCGGCATGAAAAAGAACATTTTCACTCTTGCGCTGCTCTGCTGCGCCGTCGTCGCCATGTCGGGATGTTCCTCCGTGGAGGTCGCCACCGGATTTCACGGCATGGCCCCGGTGGTGGCCGACGCGACCGGCGTGGCCCACATC
This sequence comes from Victivallaceae bacterium, assembly GCA_045585875.1. Lineage (GTDB taxonomy): Bacteria > Verrucomicrobiota > Lentisphaeria > Victivallales > Victivallaceae > JAVBQJ01. Next base: position 5,792 of record JAZMZH010000050.1, read on the forward strand.
TATTCGAAGATTCCCGGCATTTATTTCTTCAATCTGCCGGTGATCACCGGAGCGGTGTCCAATCCGCGGGCGGTGAGTTTCTTCAAGGACAACGCCAGCGTTTCCGCCGCTTTTTCGCAGATGAACGTCGCGGCGTCCGACCTCGGGGCAAAGGGCGTGGTGGACGCGTCCAGCGAAGTCACCAGCTATCCGGTGTTCCTTTTCCTCTTCTGGTGGCGCGTGGCCGAGGTATCCGGTACGGCGGTCCGGTAAACTGTACAATATGCCCTGAGGCATGGAAAGGTTGACAGGCAATGGCTCATCATTATCTGGCATTTGATCTCGGAGCTTCCTCCGGGCGCGGCATCGTCGGCACCGTCGACGATTCGGGGCGGCTGTCCCTGGACGAGGTGCATCGTTTTCCCAACGGACCGGTGGAAAAGGACGGGTCTTTTTACTGGGACTTCCCCCGCCTGGTCGGTGAATTGAAAAAAGGCATTGCGGCCGCCTGCGCCAGGTATCCCGTCATCGACAGTCTCGGCATCGACACCTGGGGGGTGGATTACGTGTTTTTCGACCGGGAGGACAAATCCGTGCGCCGCATGCCCTACAACTACCGGGACCCGAGGGGAGAACGAGGGGTGGAGCTGGTGGAGAAAATCATTTCCCGGGACGAACTCTACCGCCGCACCGGCATGCAGTTCATGAGCCTGAACACCATATACCAGCTGGCCAGTCACAAGGCCGAGCATCCGGAGGATTTTGAAAACAGTTTCCTCCTGTTCATGCCCGACGCGCTCGCCTTTGAGCTGGGCGGCGACCCGGTAAACGAATATACCATCGCCTCCACCAGCAATCTCCTGGATCCCTTCCGGAGGGACTGGGACGGCGAACTGCTGGCCAAACTCGGCATCCCGGAGAGGATTTTCGCTCCCCTGGTCAGGCCCTGCACCTCCGGCGGATGCCTCTCCGAGGCCGTCTGCCGGGAGCTCGGCGTCCCGGCCATCCCCATTGTCAAGATCGGCGGCCATGACACGGCCAGCGCGGTGGCGGCGACCCCGGCTCCCGAGAGCGGCTCCTGGTGCTATGTCTCCTGCGGGACCTGGGCGCTGCTGGGAGCGGAGCTCAGAGAGCCCGACTGTTCCGCCGCCGCCGCCCGGGTGCCCTTCACCAACGAGGGCGGCCTGGAGGGGACGATACGATTTCTTGCCAACATCATGGGCAGCTGGCTCTTTCAGGAAACCCGCCGGGTCTGGAACGAGGCCGGAAAGAACTATTCCTTTGCCGATATGGAAAATCTGGCGAAGGCCTCCGCCCCCTGCAAATTTCTCATCAATCCCAACTGTCAGGATTTCCTCACTCCCGGAGACATGCCGGCGCGGGTGCGGGAATTCTGCCGCGCCACCGGACAGGGCGAGCCCGCCGATGACGGCGAGGTGCTCCGGGCCGTCTACGATTCTCTGGCGCTCTACTTCGCCGACCGGGTCGCCAAACTCGGCGAAGTGCTCGGGACTTCCTACCCCGTCATCAACATGGTCGGCGGCGGCACCAAGGACGCTTTTCTGATGCAGCTCACCGCGGACGCCTCCGGCGCCCGGGTGGTGGCCGGGCCGGTGGAGGCCACGGCCATCGGAAACATCGCCGCCCAGGCCATAGCCTCCGGAGTGCTCGCCGATCTGCGGGCGGCCCGGAGGATGGTCTCCGCATCTTTTGAGGTAAAAGATTACTCGCCGCGGGCGGAATTCTCCAAAATTTTCGCTGCGCGCCGGGAATTTTTCCGCGGCATCTGCAAATGATCCGGCCCGGGAGCCGTTTCGCCGCCGTCCTGGCCGGTGTTCTGCTGCTTCTGGCGGGCGCTTCCTGCGGCGACGGCGGGCGACGGGAAGGGGAGGGGAGGGTGCTCCGGCTCGCCGCCGGAGGCAGGATCGTCTCCCTGGACCCGATCTACGCATCCGATGTGGCCAGCCAGAGGCTCTGCGCCGCCCTTTTTGACACGCTGCTGGAGTACGATTATCCCAGGCTGCCTTACCGGCTGCGTCCGGGGATGCTGGCGGAGATGCCGGAATTTTCCCCCGACGGGCTGGAATTGCGCTGCGTCCTCAGGGACGACCTTTTCTTCCCCGCCGCCGGGGTCCTGGCCTCGGAGGGGCGGGAGGCGCGGCGGGTGACCTCCCGGGATGTGGTATACTCCCTGCTCCGGATCGCGGACGGCCGCAATCACTCTCCCAACTACAGCCTCATCCGCGGCCGCATCGTCGGGCTGGAGGAATTCCGGGAAGCCTCCGGAAGTATGCCCGCCGGAGACGACAGCATCTACGATCGCGAACATCCCGGGATCCGGGCGGTCGGCGAACGGGAATTCGTCATCCGGCTGGCAAGACCGGATCGGAGATTTCTCTACATTCTGGCCATACCGTCTTTCGGCGTGGTTTCCCGTGCCGCGGCCGAAAAGGGCGCCGAACAGCCGCTGGGATCCGGCCCGTTCAAGCTGGAGAAGTGGATCCGGGAATACAGCATCACCATGGTGCGGAATCCCGAGTTCCGCCGCCAGTATTTCCCCGAGGCCGAAACTCCGGCGGACCGCGCCCGTCCGCTGCCCCTCTGCGACCGGATCGAGTGCTTCTGCATCCGGCAGAATCAGGCGGCGTGGCTGCTTTTTCTGCAGGGCGGGCT
>JAZMZH010000051.1:0-6955 GCA_045585875.1 Victivallaceae bacterium
GGAATACACCGCCATGGCTCCGCCGGAATTCACGGTGGTGACGTCGGCGGTGCCGCCCCAGCCCACCTCTGCGACTCCGCCGGAATTCACGGTCGTCGTGTTGGCGACGCCGTTGCTGTCCACCACCAAGTCTCCATTCACCGTGGTCCCGTTGGCAATACCGGCGTCGAATACTGCCATGTGCCCTCCGGCGTCCACGACAGTGTCGTTGGCGGTGCCGGTGGAATACACCGCCATGGCTCCGCCGGAATTCACGGTGGTGACGTCGGCGGTGCCGCCCCAGCCCACCTCTGCGACTCCGCCGGAATTCACGGTCGTCGTGTTGGCGACGGAGGAGCTGTACACCGTCAGATATCCGCCGTTGTTCACGGTGGTGCTGCTGACGGCGGCGGAGCTGTACACCGTCAGACTTCCGCCCTCATTTACCGTGATGTCGCCGGCGGCGGCGGAGCTGTACACAAACATCTCTCCGCCGTTCACGATGGTCGAGTCGGCGACGGCGGAGTCATACACCACCATTTTCCCGGAGGAGTTGACGGCGGTGTTGACGGCGCTGCCGCCGATCCGCACCGTCATGATTCCGCCGTTGTTCACAGTGGTCGAGTCGGCGATGCCGCCGTCGTGCACGCGCATGCTCCCTGCGGAATTGACGGTGGTGGAATCGGCGAGACCGCTGTTGTACACCTCCATATAGGCGCTGGAGTTCACGGTGGTGTTGACGGCGCTGCCATGTGCGAACACCGTCATTTCACCGTAATACCCCAGTTCGGTGTCGGAGGTCGAACCGCCCGAATATACCTCGACGCCCCCCTGGGTCGCGAAGATGCCGACGGCGGCGGCGCTGTGCCGCACGGTCATGCTTCCGCTGTCGTTCACGGTGGTGGCGCTGGCGCAGCCTCCGTCATACAGCTCGACAACTCCGCCGCTTACGACGGTGTCGCTGATGCGGCCGCTGTCGAACACGTGGAGGTTCCCGCCGTTATGCACTGCGATGCTGTCGGCGGAACCGGCGGAATACACATCCATCCGCCCGGCGGAATACACGACGGTGTCGTGGGCGAAGCCGGAGGACTCCACAAGCATGGAGCCGCCGCTGTTCACGGTGGTGACGTCGGCGCTGCCGTGTTCGAAAACATCCATGCTTCCGCCTGCGTTCACGGTGGTGGAGCCGGCGGAACCCTCCCGGAAAACATTCATGAAAGCGCCGTCATTCACGGTGGTCATGCCGGCGATGCCGCCGCTCTCAGCATACATCCGGTAGTTTTCTTCCAGGGTCTTGCTCTCCAGAATGTCCCCGCTCGAGATGAGGACCCCGTTACTTTGGATTGTTACCGACATGATACTCGTGCTCCTGTTGTTTTTGCCTGCGGACACAGTTTTTCCGCGGATACAGTTTTTTTGTGGAATGATTGCCGGATTGCCGGACAGATTCTCAAAATACGGGAATCAATGCCTCAATTCGATAGCGAACGCCTTTATGAAGGGGAATGTCCTCGAGATCACGACGGCGCGCCGGCGCACGGATTTGTGAAGCCGACAGGAAAAAGCGAGTCTGTTTTCAGAGAGGATTGCGCGGGGAAAAGCAAGGGAGGAAAGGATGCGACAAAATCCCGGGATAAGTTTCAGGAACTCCACCGGGAGCGGGATGGCTGTCTTGCTGTAAGCAGTTCGAGCGGTCATCTCAATATGTCCGTTGCTCATGCGCTTGGGGCCCTATGGCCGGGAAACGTATTCCGTAGCGGATATACCCAACAACAGCATAAAATACACCTCTTTCCCCTTTTTGCAAATCTGGTTTTTGAAAAAAACGGAATTTTGTTGAATGTGCGAGGACATTCCGCGGTGGAAGCGCGGATGGATTGCCGGGATTGACATCATCACGCGGAAGTGGTGTCCGACAACAAATCCTGCCCCTGCGCTTCCGGCGCGCATCCATTACAGAAAGTTCACGGTCGGCGACTTTTACAGCGCGCTCGATAAAACCGCTGCATACCATGAAAGCATCTCCCGCGCCCCAAACCCTCTCTCCGAAAACGGGATCATGCTTCGCAACCGGAAATCATATGCATGGGTTTTCGCAACCCGGAGCTGGAGACCGGCCTCAAAAATCGAGAGGCCCCCGAAATCTGCCCAAAAGTCATCGGATGCGATCATCGGCAGGGGACATTTCCCAGCGAAATGAGGTCAGAATTTCTCCTGCTGCCCGGCCGGATCCAAATGGCGGATGATCTTTGCCGGATTGCCCCCCGCGACGACATTGTCCGGTACATCACGGGTCACCACCGCGCCGGCGGCGACAACACTGTTTTCGCCGATCGTCACGCCGGGGCATATCGTCGCGTTGGCGCAAATCCAGGCGTTCTTCTTAATGGTCACTTTATGGTAGGTGAAAAAGCGGTGTCGGTGGTTCACATCGTGATAGACCGTGGCAATACACACCCGCGGTGCGATCAGCACGCCGTCCTGTATCTCTATGCCGCCGCCGGAAATGAGGTGGACGCTGTCATTGATGAACACTTTTCGGCCGAATTTGACCCGAATGCCCATGTCGCAATAGAGGGGCGTGAGAATGGTCACGTCATCGAGTTTGCGCTGAAACAATTCCTCCAGAACCCGCATACAGGACGGATCGGCGGGATCCATCAGGTTGGCCTTGCGGCAAAGCGACCTCGAACGGGCGATCTCCGCCACGGCATCCTCCACATGCGATTCGCGGTCGTCGGTAGGGCCGCCCTGATCCATTATTTTAAAGATGATTCCCTGATGTCCGGTTTTGTTGTAAATATCCGTTCCCGTTTTCATTTGAAATCCTCCGAATGAAAATCTTTCCGGAAGTAAATTAGTTTCGGGATTCATTTTTTCAAGTCTCGTCGTCCGAAAAAGCAGTTTTTTTCGAAGCGGGCCGTTTCCGTTCCTTTGCCAGGTATTCTTCCCGGCGCGGCATCCCCCGCGGAGTCGTCGTTTCGCAGATGTTGAAAACGGCAAGCACATGTTTTCGCATGCATGATCCGTTTTTATATGCTTTCGCCTTGCTGTATTCCGGTAAAAAGCCGGGACGGAAGCACAAGGCAGCCCTCCGCTCCGGTTGAAAAAATCTCTGAATCCGCCTGAAAAAGTTTTTTCCCATGTATGACATCTTCCGAAAACTTTGTCAAGCAGATTCTGCAATATCTCTCCGATAAAATGACGAAAAACAAAAACAGCGGGGAGGTTCGGCGGATCTTCTCTCCTCCGTCCCCTCCCCGCAGACGTTGTCCGGGCGCTTCGCCTTATTTTGCGTAAAAGCCCGTCACTTTGCGGAAGGCCTCCATGCACATGTCGGCTTCTTTTTCTCCATAGCTCTCATAGATGAAAAAGATGAAGTCGGTGCTCATCGTCCGATCGCAGTTCGGGGTGGGATATTCCTGCGCCGGATCGCCCTTGTAAAGCGGGTTGTTCCACGGGTGCTTCTCCGCGCGGTTCTGAAACCACTCCATGCATGCCGGTCGCGCCGCGTAATAGTTTTCGGAAATCAGGAGCCCCTCGGCGGCCAGAGCTTTGCAGAATTCGGCCCGGTCACACTTCAGCGCCCCCGGCACGAAACGCAGACGCCACCACCAGTAGCAGGACTCGAAGCCCGGCTTCAGGTCTTTTTGCGGGATGGAAATCCCCGGCAGCTCCGCAAAACCGCGGTCGAGCATCATTTTGACAAACGCCTGACGCCGCTCGACGATGCCCGGAAGTTTTTTGAGCTGGGCACGGGCGATTGCCGCGTGCAGATCGTCCATGTTGCAGTTGACGGCAAAAATGCCGTTGGTCGAACCCGCGGGACGGTTGAGGGGCTTGCCCCGGTCCGCCGCCCGCCGCACTCTCCAGTACTGCTCTTCATCCCGGGTGAAGACGACCCCGCCCTGGCCTCCGGCGCACATATGTTTGCCGAACATCAGCGAAAACGCTCCGACCGTGCCGAAGGTCCCGCACTTCCGCCCGTTGATCAGCGCCCGGTGCGCCTGCGCGCAATCCTCGACCACCGGGAGATTGTATTTTTCCGCCACCTTCATGATCCCGGGCATGTCCGCCGGTTCGCCGCCGATATGGGCGACGACGATCGCGCCGGTGCGTTCCGTAATGCGCGCTTCGATTTCCGCGGGGCCGGTATTGAAACTGCCCGGCTCGGTGTCCGCCGGGACGGGGATGCAGTTGAGCTGGGCGATCGGCATCATCCCGCCCGGATCGGTCACGCAGCCGACCACCACTTCGGAAAAGGGCGGGAGGTTCAGGGATTTGAGCGCGACAAAGACCGCGTTGGTCCCGGAATTGACGCCGTCGGCATAGCCGCCGCCGAGATATTCGGCGAACTCCTCGCAAAAGGCTCCCTCTTCGGGGCCGTTGTACACGATGGCGTTTCCGGTGGCGATGCACCGGTCGAAGAGCGCGTCCGCCGCCGCTTTTTCCTCTTTGCCGAAGTGGAAGCGGTTGGGCAGGTTCGGAGCGGCCTGGGGTCCGCCGTTTACTGCAAGTTCTTTCATGATGATCTCCTGGGGTTGTTGAACATGTTGTGCTGAAATTGAAAAAAATTTGTTGCAGATCGGCGAACCGTACCGGGGTTCCGCCGGCTTTGCGGCTCCGGATCGTTCAGCAGGTCGGTAAACGCCTCGACGTGCGAGGGGTCCGGACCGACCATACCCACTTTCATTTCCGTCATCCTGTATTTCCCTTCACTACTGTCCGGTAAAAAATGCCGGACCTGATTGTGAATGTCGGCTCCTGCGTTATAAGGCGCCTGAAATCCTTAAAAAGAGCGTAGGAGAACCGCCATCGCTTTACTATACCTTCTTTGGAAAATTTGTCAAACAGATTCCGCAATGCGTCCCGACAAAATGACGGAAAAGACGGTACTGCCGCGGCAGTACCGTCGAAGCGGGGGGGAGGAATCTTTTTACAGCTCCGCCGCGGCAATGACGGCGGCGCCGATCGCCGCGCCCATGGGGGTGAACTGCACGCTCACTTCCGCGGGTTTGTCCTGATCGGAATCCCAGACCACGGCCAGCAGTCCGCCCGGCAGATAGTAGAGCTTGAAGTTCCCGAAAAGATTGGGATCGTGGTAGAGGGCGAAATCCGCGTTCACCCTGAATTTCTCCTCCCCGCCCCCGACGGTCTTCACCGTCACCTCCGCCGCCGGAGTCGGCGCATCGGCGTACATATTCAACTCCGAGGCGAAGACCAGCACCACCGACGAAGCGTCATCCCCGCACCCGGCGACCAGCGGCGGCAGCGGCCCGCCGTCCCCGGCCCGGGAAACGATGAACTCCACGGCGCCGTCCTTTGTGATCTTGCGGCAATCCATGTGCAGTTCGGCTCCGGTGCTGTTGGCGGAGAGCACCGCGCCGCCCGCCGGGATCGCCGTGTCGCCGCCATGGGTGGTATGTTTGGTGACCTGACCGTTGACGATGGTCCAATCCTCGCCCCAGTCGTTCGTCCGGGTGGATTTGCCGTGAGAGGGGGTGTAGAGCACGATGCTGTTGAAGGGACGTTCCGTATTGATGAGGGAGATGTTGAGGACGAAGCGCTCCCCCGAACCGGTGACGAAGAGCTCCGTGTCCGGACGCTCCGCCTTAAGCGCCACGATGTCGTCGGGCACGTCGAGATTGAAAAATTCGGTCCGGGCGGCGACGAAGGGTTTCGCCTCCAGCCTCAGATTCCCCACATGCACCTCGCCCGTCGGGGCGTCGGTGAGATACACCGCGTCGGAGAATTTGAGGGGCGAGGCCGATTCCGCGTTGTCGAAGCGGGGAATGGTACGCCACTCCCGCATGAAGACTTCGTCGGGGTCGAAATCCACCGCCTCCGTCTGACAGTTCCAGGCGACCTCGCCCACCAGCACCAGTTCGCCGCCTTTGGTGTGATTGCTGTTCCAGGTGGTGCCATCGTAGCCGGCCGCTCCGCCGAGTCCGGCGTAATTGGCCAGCCGGAAGATGCCGTCGGTGAAGTACCAGGTGCTGGCCCAGACTTCGAACCCGGCGTCACGGACATCATCCAGCCCGGGGTAACGCTCCGCCGGAAGATAATTCCAGTAGTCTACGATGATGTCTTTGGAGAGCAGCTCCATGGCCAGTTCGGAGGGGATGACCTCGGCCTCGGAGGTCCCGCCCAGCTGCTCCCGGCGGCCGCCCAGCTCTTCCGCGAAGAGCATGTCGTGCCAGATGATGGAGCGGCAGTTGCGGGAAGCCAGATGGTCGGCCAGAAAGTTGAAGGCTTTCGCGAAGAGCCGGGCATTTTCCTCCGGCGTCTTTTGCAGAGCCTGAAAAAAGTTGTTGGCCTCATCGCCGCCCAGCCGGAAGTAGGGAGGATTGTCGAAGATATCCAGCAATTCGTCCAGCACCTTGGGCATGACCTTGTAAAATTCCTCACCCTCGATGTCGTGACCGATCAATTTCCCCGCGGAGTCCTTGAGCAGGGCAGTCTGAGGACCGATGACCGCGTGGCTGACGAACTGGGTGTAGGGGAAGGCCGTGACGCCCCGGCTGTTGCTGAAGCGCACCAGCTCCTCCAGATCCGCCCGGCTCCAGGGAGCCGAAAAGTTGGATTTGAAATATTTGCTGACGTAATTGCTGCCGATGCCGATGGCGACGTAATTGAAGCCGTGTTCGGCCATGATCTCGATGATTTTTTTCGAGGAGTCCATCCGCTCCGCGTTGTCGAAAGGTTCCCACCAGCACATGGTGAGCGACATCAGCCGCACCGGGAAGTCCGGCCAGTCGGCGATGGCGACGGCTGGCACGGTGAAAGTGTCTTTGTCGTAGACGGTGAAGGGCTGTTTCAGCAGCGAGAGGAAACGCCCCGTCGCCCGGAACATCCCCTCCTTCGCGGCGGCCCCCAGCTCGGCGGCCCCGTCCTTGATCTCCAGGGTGTAAAACTCGGGGTTTCCGTTTCCTTCCACGCTCTTCAGCTTCACCGCGGAAGCGGCGCCGTCGGA
>JAZMZH010000052.1:0-19032 GCA_045585875.1 Victivallaceae bacterium
GATGGGGTCCAGCCGCGAAGCCTTCCACGCCGGATAGAAGCCGAAGATGATCCCCACCCCGGCCGACACCAGCACCGCGGCGATGATCGCCCCCGGCGAGGAGGCGATGGGCCACTTCAGCACGGAGCCGATGAGCGCGGAGCCGCCGCGGCCCAGCAAAATGCCGATGATCCCGCCGGAAATGCAGAGGACGGTGGCCTCCACCAGAAACTGGGTCAGAATATCCCCGGAGCGCGCCCCCACCGCCATCCGCAGTCCGATCTCCCGGGTGCGCTCGGTGACGGAAACCAGCATGATGTTCATGATGCCCACGCCGCCCACCAGCAGAGAGATCATGGCGACGCAGAGCAGGAGATTTTTGGTCAGCTCGGTGGTGGCGGTCAGGGTATTGAGGATCTCGGAGAAATTCATCACCCGGAAGTCGTCCATCCCGCCGAACGGGATCTTGTGACGTTCCCGCAGAAGATTTTCGATCTGAATGATGGCTTCGGGGATCTTCTCCGGAGACACCGCCGTCACCATGATGTTGTCCACCGAAACGAAACGCGGCGCCACCAGAGAATTCTGCAATACCGACGTGGACTGCTCCGGATAAAAACTTCCGGTGCCGCTGCCGGGATAGACCGTGCTGGTGCTCACCGATTTGCCCATGGAGCTGGAGGTCGAGGTGATGAGCCGCTGACCGGCCACCCGCTGCCGGATGGTCGTCCACGGCGCGATCACCACATCGTCCTGATCCTGCCCCATCATGTTGGAACCCTTGCGCTCCAGCATCCCCACCACCTGAAATACCGTGTTGCGGATGCGGATCTCCCGCCCCAGCACGTTGGATTCCGAGCCGAAAAGCTCCCTGGCCACCGTGCGTCCGATCAGGCACACCGGAGCTCCGGTGTCCACATCGGTTTCGGAAAAGGGCAGGCCCTCGTCCACCTTCTGATTTCGTATGCTCAGAAAATCCGGCGTCGTGCCGATGATCTGATTCGGCAGGTAATTGCTGCTCTCCCAGATCAGCTGCTCGCGCACGGTGACCTGCGGCGCGGCCAGAGCCACCAGCGGACATTCCCGCCGGATCGCCAGATAGTCGTCCGGACTCAGGGTCATGGTCCCTCCGGAACCGGAACGGACCCCGCCCTGAAAAGACGCGCCGGGGAGGACCATGATGCTGGCCGCCCCCATGCCCTGGATGCTCTCGCGGATGGATCGGGAAGCGCCGTTGCCCACCTCCATCATGGTGATGACCGCGGCGATGCCGATGACGATGCCCAGGGTGGTGAGCAGCGAACGGGTGGGATTGCGGCGCAGAGCCCGCGCCGCCAGGATGAGAGAATTGGCGAGTGTCATTGGACAACCTCCTCCGCTTTTCCGTCGGCGATCACTCTGCCGTCGTGGATTTTGACGACCCGCGCCGCCTTCGCCGCCACCGTGGGATCATGGGTCACCAGCACCACGGTGATGCCCCTGCGGTTGAGATCGCCGAACATCTGCATGACCTCCACCGAAGTCCTGCTGTCCAGGTTTCCGGTGGGTTCGTCGGCGAAAAGGATGGAGGGATGGCTGACCAGAGCCCGGGCGATGGCCACCCGCTGCTGCTGCCCGCCGGAGAGCTGACTCGGATAATGGCCCATGCGGTCCTTGAGACCGACCATTTCCAGGAGCTCCCGGGCCCTCGCCCGCTGTTCTCGGGAGGAAAGTTTTTCCGCGGAATAGGTGAGCGGCATGAGGACGTTTTCCAGAGCGCTGGTGCGCGGGAGCAGATTGAAGCTCTGAAAGACGAAGCCGATTTTGGCGTTGCGCACCCGGGCCCGGCTGCCGCTGGAAGCGCGGCCGAGCTCGACGCCCTCGAAAAAATAATCTCCGGAGGTGGGCCGGTCCAGGCACCCGAGGATGTTCATGAGGGTGCTCTTGCCGGAACCGGAGGCTCCGATGAGGGCGACGTACTCGCCGGAGTCGATGTTAAAGGTGATGTCATGCAGCACCGGCACGTCGAGTTCGCCCAAAAAGTAGGTCTTGTTGATGGCTTTCAGTTCGATCAGCGGCATCATGCCACCTCCTGTCCGGGGCGTTAACGCGGGGGCCGCTGGTTTCTTCTGTTGCGTCTCGGGAACTTGGGCGCAAAGGGATTGGTGGTCTCCTCTCCGGCCCCGGCTTCGGAGATGGCTCCGTACTCGACGCCGGTCACGACCACGTCGCCTTCGGAAAGTCCCTCCGTCACCTGATAGTAGACCCCGTCGTAGAGGGAGAGCTTCACATCGCGCGCGAGCAGCATCCCGGGGACCTCGGGGTCCTCCACCCAGACCACGCCCTCCCTGCGCATATTGGCCAGCACCGGAACGGCCTGACGCTCCAGCGCGGGCATATCCTCCTCGTAGACCAGGTTGGCGTCGGGGATGAAGCGCAGAGCGGCGGCCGGGACCATCAGGGCATTTTCCGCCCGGTCCTCGATGAAACTGACCTTGGCGGTCAGATAGGGCATGAGCTTGTTGTCCCGGTTCTCGGTATTGACCTCCACCACGTAGGTGACCACGTTGCTGGAGAGGGAGGCGTTCAGCCTGATCTTGCCCACCTGGCCGACGAAATGCTCCTGGGGGAAGGCGTCGACGGTGAATTCCACCGGCATGCCGACGGTGATCCTGCCGATGTCGGCCTCATTGACGGAGACCCAGATCTGCATGTGCTGCATGTCCTTGGCGATCAGAAACAGGCTCGACGCGCTCATGCTGGAGACCACGGTCTGACCGATGTTGACCTTGCGGTCGATGATGATGCCGTCCACGGGACTGACGATGTCGCAGTAGTCCAGATTGCGCTTGGCGTAATCGTACTGGGCGACGGCGCTGGCCAGCTCGGCGTCGCTCTGCTTGATCCTGGCCTCGGCCACGGCGATGGCGGCGGCGGCGGTGTCGAAATTGCTTTTGGAAGTGTCGCGGTCGGCTTCGGAAATGGCGTGAGTGCGGTAGAGATTCTGGGCGCGTTCCCAGTTCAGCCGCGCCAGCTCCAGGACGGCCTGCTGCTGGAGGAGGTCGGCTTTGGCGCTGACCACCGAGGCTTCGGCCTGGGTGACCCGTGCGGCGGACTGTTTGAGATCGGCCTCGTAGAGACTGGGATCGATGCGGGCGAGGAGCTGGCCGGAGCGGACCGGCGAACCGTAGTCCACCACCTGTCCGTTCATATCCGTCCCGAACTCCTGAATCTTGCCGGACACCTGGGACCCCACATCCACCAGCTCCTCGGGCTCGAGGGTCCCGGTGGAAGCGGTGGAGACGGTGATCGTACCGGTTTTCAAGGGCACCGTACGGAAGCGCACCTGCACCTCGTTATCGTTGAAAAAACGCGACGCCGCCCAATAGCCGATTCCCCCCAGGACGGCCAGCACAATCACCCATTTGATCAATCTTTTCACAATTTTCATCGGTGCTCCTTCTTTTCAGATATAGATATAGACGATAAAATGACTTCCATATTGTCTTATCCTGCATTTTTTCTGACCAAAAAACCGGTGCCGCCGCGATTTTCGAGCCGAAAACCCATTTCCGAAGCGCCCGCCTCCAGAAATTCCCCGGCCGCGCCCAGCCGTCCCGGCACCTCCCATATCACGACCGCCCCGGGGTAATCCCTCACCAGCAGCGGCGCAATGCGGCCGAAAAACTCCGCGGACTCCTCATAGGGAGGATCGGCGAAAATCACTCCGGGGGCGGGATGCCGACCGGAAACGAATTCCTCGCACCCGCTCCGGACGACCTGACAGACGCCGCGGGCCCCGCACGCGGCCACCCGGCGGAGATTCTCCTCGATGACCCGGCAGTGTCCGGCGTCCCTTTCCACGAAGATCACCTCGCCCGCCCCGCGGCTGGCGGCTTCGCAGCCGTTGGCGCCGCTCCCGGCGAAAAGATCCCAGAAACGGCATCCCTCCAGAGAGCCCAGACTGGCGAAAAGCGCCTCCCTCGCCCTGCCGATGGTGGGCCGGACGGCGTCGTCGCCGGGCATGGAGAGCGAAAGCCCCCTCGCGGCTCCGGCGATGACGCTGATCTGGGATTCCACGACTTTGAATCGGCGGCCGCCGAAGCGCAGAGACCTCATTTTTCAGCGGCCTCTGCGGAAGTCCGAGAGGAAACCGGCAGCGTAATCGGCACGTTTGCCGCCCCTGGCGATGAACTCCGCCGGGGTGACTTCCCTGCCGAAAGAGGCGAAAAATCCGTTGCGTTCGGCCCGGGAAGCGAATTCCTCCGCCGCCCAGGGGCTCCCGAAGCCCATGCCGAGGGGAGCCAGCAGGGTGTGCGCCGAAAGGATGGCCGCGCCGTTGACGAAATCCTCCAGCAGCGGAGCCAGAGCCGGATGGTCGAAGTCATCCACGATCTTCAGCCCCGGAGCGTTCATTTCGGTGCCGGCGACGATGGGGATGTCCCGGCGGCGGCAGACTTCGGCGATCCGGTGCAGTTCCTTCACCAGCCGGGCGGATTTTTCGGGATCGGGGACATTCCAGTTTCGGTCGGGGACGATGTTCAGCATCTCCGCGCCGCAGGAGACGTGCATATCCAGCAGCGCCTCGCAGTCGGCCTCTCCGGCGGAGAGACCGTTGAGCCAGGCGACGGCGGGGATGGCGCCGCAGGCGGAGACGAATTCATTCATCCGCCGCAATTCCGGGAAGCTCGCCGGATCGGCTTTCATATATCCGGGACCGCCTTTTTTCATCAGTTTGGAACGGATGACGGCTTCCAGTTTCACGGGGTTGTCCATAAGCCCGGAAGCGGTTTCCGCATCGCACCCGAGGATGCCGCGCCAGAAAGCAGCCCGGCGCGCCGGATCGGGGAAGGCCTTTTCCGCCTTGCGGCGGTAGGCTTCGCAGACATGGCGCTCGGTCACGTTTCCGGCCGGAGTGATGGAGGAAGCGTCGGCGTCGAAGTCGATCCGGGCTTCGCCCACATGGGGATTCACCAGTTCGACCACGGCGCGGGTGCGTCCGGCGGCCTTGCTTCTGAGCTCGGCGGCGAAAGCGGCGCACTCCCCGGGCACCGCGGTGCGGGTGAATCCCAGTCCCAGGTGGTAGGCCACGCCGGGTTCGCCGGGGGAATTGATTTCAAGAGTGCTGAACTCCGGGACGAACACCCGGGTCTCCATGCCCGCCGAAGCCCGGAGGGCCATGACGTGGGCGGCGTGAAGGAATTCGTCAACGCCGTCGGTGACGTCGAAATCCACCAGTCCGCAGGCGAACATGCCGGTTTTTCTGGCCAGCCATGCCAGATGGGACGGAGAAAAACCCCAGCCGTTGTAGGAGTAGAAGCTGTGACAGTGCATGTTGTGAAATTCACCTGCCTCGTCGACTTTCACTTTGCGGGTACGGAGGAGTTCACCCAGTTCGTTGAGGGCGTTTTCGCGCACCCGGCGGTCGAAGGAGTCGAGATCGCTCTCGAAGACCTTCACTTCCCTTTCATCAATCATAAAAATCTCCTTGTCAATAAAATCGTTTTCCGTGTCTTATTTATGGAATATACATCTGTTTCAACAAAGTTGCAAACGTCTGCGGCCAAAAACCCGGCGGCATCGGAACCGCCGCGGAACGGGACGGTGCTGTCCCGGGCACCGGCTTCGGGGTCCGGCGCGCCCGCCCGAAAAAACGGAAAAGACCTTTGAAATACGAGCTGTCCGCGGGGCAGCCGACAGAAGTTTCCGGAAGCGCAATTTCGTCAGGTCCCGGAAGACATGGCGGAGGCCGGAAGTTCCGTTCCGCGGGTCATTTCGCTTTTTTTTCGCATTTTTTGTCATGTATGTACTTGACATCTTTCGTTTTCATGATATTTTATTCGTCGACGGGTCGTTTCCGGGCGGGGGTTCCGCCCGATTCAGGCGACCGGTTCCGGCGCCGCCGCGTTTTGGTCCTTGCAGGGCGGGCCGGGTATTCACGGTCGGATTTTCGGCCGGGCGGATTTTGTTTTTTGAGCCGGAAGCGGCTTCGTCGTGTTCGGTTCCCGCCGCCGGGGAGTTCCTCTCCGGAGCCCGCGGGCCGTCCCGGACGATCGTCGCGGCCGGGCTGCTGATTGAAAATTGTGTCTCTCCGGTTCCGTCCGGAGATTAAGACGACTTCCATTTGCGGAGTCGCCGGATTTGGCTGGTTCTCCTCTTCATAATTACTCCTCTAATAAAACCGGTCGGGCTCGGCGGCTCCCTTTTTTTTTGGGGGGGAGGAGGAGGCTTTTGAGAAAACGGTCCGGCGGCTCCTTTTTTTTTTGGGGGGGAGCAAGGCGGCTTTTTTGATAGCGGTCCGGCGGCTCCCTTTTTTCAGAAGGAGGCGGCTTTTTTGATAGCGGTCCGGCGGCTCCCCTTTTTCCCCCGGTCGAGTGCGGCATCCTTATTTTCCCGGGCAAGCTCTTTCCCCGGAGACAGACAAATGCCGCGGCATCGTGCCGGTTGCGCCCCTCCCCAAAAAAAGAGGTGCGCCGATTCCATTTCGATACACCCACCGCCAGAAACACAAAGGGCGCGGCCCTCCCTGCGGGAACCGCACCCCCTGCCCGCGGAAAAGCCGGGCGCGCTTCTCAGCTTACTCGGCCTCTCCGGACAGCACCGCCTCCTCTTCGGGAGAAAACCCGCTGTCCGCCACCGGCTCCACATCCGGAGAAACCCCCGCCGCGGCATCCGCGACCTCGCTGTCCACCGGCCAGATCACCATGTTCATCCCGGTGTCTTTCGGGTCCGGCGGCGCCGCTTCCCGCTCCGCCTGCCGTTCCGCCATGATCTCCTGAAACCGCGTCCGATCCGCCATCAGCACCGCGTTGAGCACGATCACGTAACGATCCACCACCGCATCCCCGCCGCCGGACGGAGGCAGCAGATCCCCGCTGAAGCTGGAGGGCTCGAAATCCGCCCTCGAAATCTCCTTCAGATGAGGCTGACTGGCCAGCACCGGCCCGAAAAACTCCACCCGCACCGCATCGGCGCCGCGGCTGGAAGCCTCCTTGACCAGCTTTTCCCGGAATTCCGCCTCGGTGGTGCCGTCGTTGGCCGACAGCCGCAGATACCCCAGCACCTCGTATTTGTCCTCCGGCATACCCTCGTCGCCGCGGAAGATCGCCACCGGAGCGTCCTCCGGCAGCGGCGGAAATTCCTGTCCGTTGTAAACGCTCCGGATGCACCCGGACAGCGCCAGAGCCGCCGCGGGCAGCAGACAAAGACGCGCAAGGCGCATCGCATATTTCGCAGAATTCATTGATTCACCTCTCAATACCGTTGTCAGTGGCAATACGCCTTAATGTAACTCCCTTCGGGAATTTTTGCAACCCCGGTTTGCCTGAATGGGATGTTTTTTTACCGGTTTATTTGATTTTTCCTTGAAACGCGCTATATTAAAGAATTTGACAATATATGGGGTTTTAGAATCATATGGAATCTTCAAAAAAGAAAAAATTCCGGGTTTTTCCCAACCCGGACGAGTGCAAGGGCTGCGGCCGCTGTGTGGAGGCCTGCCCCAAAAAACTTCTCTCCATGGGCACCAAACTCAACTTCATGGGCGTCCCCTACGCCGTTTACTCCGGCGAGGGCTGCCTGGGCTGCGGCGCCTGCTATTACACCTGCCCGGAGCCGGGAGCCATAACCATTTTTCAGAGCGAGGATTGAACGATGCAGTACAGCAACAAACTCCTGCTGAAGGGCAACGAAGCCGTCGTAAAGGGCGCCCTGCTCGCCGGCTGCGACTGCTTCTTCGGCTATCCCATCACTCCCGCCAGCGAAATCGCCCAGACCGCCGCGGAGGATTTCCCCCGCCTCGGCCGCGTCTTTCTCCAGGCGGAGTGTGAAACCGCCTCCATCAACATGGTGCTGGGCGCTTCCGCCGCCGGACGCCGGGCCATGACCGCCAGCAGCGGCCTCGGCATCAGTCTGAAGCAGGAGGGCGTCAGCTACATCGCCACCATGGAGCTGCCCTGCGTGATCGTGGACGTCATGCGCGGCGGTCCCGGACTCGGCAACATCGCTCCCGAACAGGCCGATTACAACCAGGTCGTCAAGGGCGGCGGGCACGGCGGGTACAAGGTCATCGTGCTGGCCCCGTACTCCGCGCAGGAGATGTGCGATTTCGCCGGACTGGCCTTCGACCTGGCCGACAAATACCGGATCCCTGTCTACATCCTCACCGACGGCGTGGTCGGTCAGATGCTCGAATCCGTAACCCTGCCCGAACCGCGTCCCCGCCGGGAATCCCCCGACTGGGCGCTGGATTTCAAGGTCAACAAGCGCACCAATTTTCTCACCAGCATCTATATGGAAAACGACGACCTCGAAGAGGTGAACCGCCGTCTTTCCGCCAAATACGCCGAGATCGAGGCCAACGAGGCCAGATGCGAGGAGTACCTCTGCGACGACGCCGACATCATCATCTCCGGATTCGGCATCTCCGGACGCATCGCCCGGACCGCGGTGGACGTGCTGAGAGCCGAGGGGGTAAAAGCCGGTCTGCTGAGACCCGTCACCCTCTTCCCGTTCCCGAAAGCGGCGTTCCGCCGCGCCGCGGCCCATGCCGGGAGCTTCGTCTGCGTGGAGATGAACAACGGACAGATGATCGACGATATCCGGCTGGCCATCGAGTGCGCCCGTCCCGTGAAGGGCGTCAACCGCCGCGGCGGCAATCTGCCCACCGTCGAATCCGTCGCGGAGTGCTGCCGCGGGATTCAAAATGCGTGAAGGAGTGCTTCAAAATGAGTGAAACCGTAAAACTCGGCCGCAGCGCCGGATTCTTTGAGACTTTTGAACGCCGCCCCGGCTCCATCAAGAAAAATATGTCGTACTGCCCCGGCTGCGGTCACGGCATACTGCACAAACTCATCGCCGAGGCCATGGCCGACTTCGGCATTCAGGACCGGACCACCCTCATCAGTCCGGTGGGGTGCTCGGTCTTCGCATACTATTACTTCGACTGCTTCGGCGTGCAGGTGCCCCACGGCAGGTCCGCCGCCTGCGCCACCGGGCTCACCCGGGCCAATCCCGAGAGCATCGTCATCGGCTATCAGGGCGACGGAGACTTGGCCGCCATCGGCTTCAACCACTTCATCCAGGCCGCCAACCGGGGCGAAAACTACTGCGTATTTTTCGTCAACAACGCCATTTACGGCATGACCGGCGGCCAGATGGCCCCCACCAGTCTGCTGGGGCAGAAGACCATCACCAGCCCCTACGGCCGGACCATCGAAAACGAGGGCTTCCCCCTCAAGGTCTGCGAAATGGTTTCCCAGCTGGCGGCCCCGGTCTACGTCGAACGGGTGGCGCTCACCGACACCGCCAACATCATGAAAGCCCGCAAGGCCGTGCGCAAGGCCATCCAGAACAATATCGAGAAAAAAGGCTTCTCGCTGGTGGAGGTCCTCTCCGGCTGTCCGGTCAATCTCAAGATGCAGGCTTCGGAGATGAACAAATTCATCACCGAAAAGATGATCCCCTACTATCCGCTGGGCGTGTTCAAGGACGAGTCCGCATCCCGGACCCCCTGCACCCGGCCCGCCCCGAAATACGACGCCGAAACCGTCAAGAGCGTCCTCTACCGCGCCGTCGAGGGCGACGGCGACGACGCCGTGGTCTGCGATTCGCCGCTCTTCGACCGGGAGCTCCGGATGAAGATCGGCGGCTTCGGCGGACAGGGCGTGCTCAGCCTCGGGCTGATCACCGCCGCCATGGGCAAGGGCGCCGGTCTGAATGTCTCCTGGCTGCCCAGCTACGGTCCGGAAATGCGCGGCGGCACCGCCAACTGCGCGGTGATCTTCAACCGCGGCGCCATCGGCTCGCCCATCGTGGACAGCAACTGCGATCTGCTGGTGGTGCTGAACCGTCCCTCGCTGGACAAATATCTGCACGAGCTCGCGCCCGAGGGCATCCTGCTCTACGACTCGAGCACCATCAAGGAAACTCCTGCTGTCAAGGCCGGTCAAAAAGTCTACGCGTTCAGCGCCGCCGACGCAGCCGAGGAGTTCGGCAATCTGAAATGCGCCAACGCCATCATGCTGGGAGCCATTTCCGCCATACTCAAAAAGAGCGAGCTCTCCGCTTCGGACGTGGCAAAGGTGGACGCGGTGGCGGCCGGTGCCATCGCGGAGTGCTTCGCCGGCAAGAGCAAGATCATCGAGATGAACATCCGGGCGTACAAACTCGGAGAGGAAAAGATGCGCCGACAGTTGTGACGGACGGCGCCGCATACAGGAGAAAAGTCAGAAATGGACACTCAATTTTCGTTGAAGTCAATGGGCAAACGGCTGCGTGAGCTCCGGACCGTGCTGGATATTCCGGTCTCGGAGATGGCGCAGGTGACCGGCCTCGACGAGGAAACCTACCTGGCGCACGAAAACGGCAGTGTGGATTTCAGCATCACTTTTCTCTGCAACTGCTGCAAGCGCTTCGGGGTCGACATCGCCGATCTGGTTTCGGGAGCCAACCCGACCCTGGCCTACTACAATCTCACCCGCAGCAACACCGGCATGCCCATCAAGCGCCGGGAGGAATTCAGCTACCAGCACCTCGCGCCCATGCTGAAAAACCGCAAGGTCGAACCTCTGCGGGTGCTCGCGCCGGCCCAGCCCGACGACGCGCCCATCTCCCTGTCCACCCACCCCGGACAGGAATTCGACTACATCATCAGCGGCAGGCTGAAACTCCGTCTGGATGACAAGGAGGAGATCCTCAATCCCGGCGACAGCATCCTCTACGACTCCTCGCGCCCCCACGGCATGATCGCCATCGGCAGCGAGGACTGCGACTTCATCGCCATCGTCATCCCCAGCGAAAAAGAGCCCGTCCTCGAGGTTCAGCCCGTCGCGCCCCAAAAGGAAAGTCCGGCCGGACAGGACGGTCTGCTCTACCGGGAATACATGACCGAAACCCTCGACGAGTCGGGGATGCTCAAGGATGTGAAGTTCCATTACCCGGACAACTTCAACTTCGCCTACGACTGCATCGACCGCCTCGCCGAAAAGAACCCCGACAAGCAGGCCCTGCTCCATATTTCCAGGGACAAGACCGAGCGCCGCTTCACCTTCCGCGACATCTCCCGCAAGTCCTGTCAGGCGGCCAATTATCTCAAGTCGCTGGGCATCAAACGGGGCGACCGGGTGCTGCTGATCCTCAAGCGTCACTATCAGTACTGGTTCATCCTGCCGGCCCTCCACCGCATCGGCGCCGTGGCCGTGCCCGCCTCCAACCAGCTCCAGGTGAAGGATCTGGTCTACCGCTTCAAGGCCGGCGACATCCGGGCGGTCATACACACCTCCGACGACAACATCCCGGAGTACATGGACGAGGCATGCAGGAGCTGTCCCAACGTATCGATCCGCGTCGTCGTCGGCCGCGCGGAGTACGGCGAGCACGACTTCAACGCCGAATTCGAGAAATTCAGCGACGTCTGCCCCAGGGATCCCGCTCAAAAAGCCCATGACACGTCGATCATGTTCTTCAGCAGCGGCACCACCGGGTATCCCAAGCTCATCGAACACTCCTTCACCTATCCCCTCGGGCACATCATCACCGCCCGCTGGTGGCACGCGGTGCAGCCCGACGGGCTTCATCTGACCATCTCCGATACCGGATGGGCCAAGGGAGCCTGGGGGAAAATCTACGGACAATGGCTGTGCGAGACCTGTCTCTTCGTCTATGACTTCGACCGCTTCCATGCCGACGACATCATGAAGCTGATCCACAAGTACAAGGTGACGACCTTCTGCGCGCCGCCGACCATGTACCGCTTCTTCATCCGCGAGGATCTGAGCAAGTACGATCTCTCCAACATCAGGCACGCCACCACCGCCGGCGAGGCGCTGAATCCGGAGGTGTTCAACATCTTCAAAAAGTACACCGGTCTCTCCATCATGGAGGGCTTCGGCCAGAGCGAGAGCACCCTCATCCTGGGCAATCTCGTGGGCATGACCCCGCGGCCGGGCTCCATGGGCAAACCCACCCCCCAGTACGATGTGGTGCTGCTGGACAACGACGGCAAACCGGTGGAAACCGGCGAAGTCGGTGAAATCTGCATCCGCACCGAGAAACACGCCGTCTGCGGGCTTTTCTTCAACTACTTCAACGATCCGGATTCCACCGACGCCACCTGGCGGGACGGCTACTGCCACACCGGGGACACCGCCTACCGGGACGAGGACGGCTACTACTGGTATGTGGGGCGGGTGGACGATCTCATCAAGTCCTCCGGCTACCGCATCGGCCCCTTTGAAGTCGAGAGCGTGATGATGGAGCTGCCCTATGTGCTGGAGTGCGCCGTCGTCGGCGTGCCCGATCCCATCCGCGGCCAGCTGGTGAAGGCCTTTGTCGTGCTGACCAAAGACACCAAGCCGTCGCCGGAGCTCGTCACCGAGATCCAGGAATATGTGAAGCACCATACCGCGCCCTACAAGTACCCGCGCAAGGTGGAATTTCTCACCGAGATGCCCAAGACCACTTCCGGCAAGATCCGCCGGGAGGCCCTGCGTAAAATGTACTGACAGAGAGGTGATCCATGGCCGGAAGATATTTCAGGCCCGCCATTGAGGCTCTCGCCGGTTATGTGCCCGGCGAGCAGCCTAAAATGCAGCGGCTCATCAAGCTCAACACCAATGAGAATCCCTACCCGCCCTCCCCGAGGGTGGCCGAAGTCCTGAAAACTCTGGACTGCGACCGGCTGCGCCGTTACCCGGACCCCTGCGCCGACGCTCTGCGGGACATGATCGCCGCACGGTACGGCCGAGACCGCGGAAATGTGATCGTCGTAAACGGGTCGGATGATCTTCTGACCCTGGTTTTCCGCGGCTTCTGCGACGGAGAACATTCCCTGGCCACCCTCGCTCCCACCTACTCCCTGTACCGGGTGCTGGCCGCCATGCAGGAGGCCGCGGTCAGGGAGATCCCCCTGGACGCGGACAACGGGTTCGCCATGCCCGACGCGGAGACCATTCTGGCCGGAGCCGGAGACGCGTCGCTTCTGATCATCACCCGGCCCAACGCCCCCACCGGCAACAGCTGTCCGCTGGAAACCCTGCGGCGGGTGGCCGCCGGATTCTCCGGCGTGGTGCTGGTGGACGAGGCCTATGCGGATTTCGCGGGCGACAACGCCATGGCGCTGACCGGAGAGTTCGACAATCTGCTGGTTTCCAGGACCTTCTCCAAGAGCTACTCGCTGGCGGGGATGAGGATCGGCTACGCGGTGGGTTCCGGAGAGGTGATCGACGGCCTCATGAAGCTTAAGGATTCCTACAATGTGGACATGGTGACCCAGCTGGTCGCCCGGGCGGCCTTTTCGGACGTTGAGCATCTGCGGAAAAATGTGGAAGCCATCCGCGCCGGACGTGCGCGGCTCACGGCGGCGCTTCGGGGCATGGGCTGCCGGGTGGTGGAGTCGGAGGCGAACTTCGTATTCGCCTCGCCGGCAGACGGCGATGCGGAGGGATGGTTCCGGCGTCTGCGCGAACGGGCGATCGTTGTCCGGTATTTTCCGGGGCCGGTCACCGGGGCGTGGTGCCGCATCACCGTCGGCAGCGAAAAAGAAATTGACGCGGTAATCAAAGCTTCTGAGGAAATTTTTTCAAAAACCGCTTGACTTTCGCCATTTTTCAGGCTAAGTTATCAATTATGCTGTGATATTGCCGTATTTTTGATGATGATATTGCCGTCAAATGAGAAAGGAGCGGTATTTTGACCAAGGACAGTGATTACGTAATCTACCTGCTCAAGGAACGGGGTTTGCTGGATGAGGATCAGATAAAAACCGCCAGGCAGTTTGTAGAGGACGCCGGAAACAAAGTCGATATGGTGGATGCCATAAAGGCTTTGAAGTACATAACCGAAACCGATCTCCAGAATTTTCTCGCTCAGGAATACGGCCTTGAAGTCATGGACCTGGCCGCCTACGTAATACCTGACGAAGTCGTCGACGCTCTGCCGGCGGATGTGGCGGTAAGCTACAATGTCGTGCCGGTTATGAAGCACAACGATACCCTGACCATCGCCATGAGCGATCCCACCGACATGGGCAAGCTGGATTCGCTCCGTTACCTGCTGGGATGCGATGTGGAGGCCGTCATCGCGCCCCAGCAGCAGATCGACGACCTGCTCGATCAGAATTACCGCACCATCGACGAGCATGTGGAACGGCTGCTGGGCGAGATGGGCAGCGACAGCAGTCTGACCTTTGCCTCCGCTCCGACGGAAGAGGAGGAGGATGTCACCGGGATCAACGACGATGACGCGCCGGTCATCAAGCTGGTGACCATGCTCATCGCCAATGCCTACAAAATGCGGGCGTCGGATATTCACATGGAGCCCATGGAGAAGCATTACCGCATCCGCTACCGCATCGACGGCGCGCTGCAGGAGATGGAGGCTCCGCCGAAATACATGCAGCCCAGTCTGACCAGCCGCCTCAAAATCATGGCCAGGATGGACATTTCCGAGAAACGCATCCCCCAGGACGGACGGATCCAGATGCGCATGGAGGGAGTCGACATCGACCTGCGTGTATCCTCGGTGCCTACGGTGCACGGCGAGAGCATCGTGATGCGTATCCTCGACAAGGCTTCGATCATGCTTGACGTGCCGAGGCTCGGTTTCTACGCCGACGATCTGGAACTGGTCACCAAGATCATTTCCCTGCCGGACGGGGTGTTTCTGGTCACCGGTCCCACCGGTTCCGGCAAAACCACGAGCCTCTACGCCTTTCTCAACACCATCAACACCGTCGCCCGCAAGATCATCACCGTGGAGGACCCGGTGGAGTATCAGCTCGACGGCATCAACCAGGTGCAGGTGCTGCGGGAGGTGAACCTGACTTTCGCCTCCGCCCTGCGGGCGATGCTGCGTCAGGCCCCCAACATCATCATGATCGGTGAGATCCGCGACCAGGAGACCGCGGAAATCGCCATCGAAGCCGCGCTCACCGGTCACCTGGTGTTCAGCACCCTGCACACCAACGACGCGCCCAGCGCCATCGCCCGTCTGGTGGACATGGGGGTCAAACCCTTCATGGTGGCCAGCACGGTCCGGGCGGTGATGGCCCAGCGGCTGCTGCGCCGGGTCTGCAAGGAGTGCGCCGAGGAATACACACCCTCTTCTCACGAGGCCAGACTGCTGGGACTTTCGGACGAATACATTTCCAATCACAAATTCTACAAGGGCGCCGGCTGCAAACTTTGCCGCGGCACCGGTTACAAGGGTCGTATCGGCATCTATGAAATTCTGGACGTCACCGATGACATCACCAGTCTGATATTCAAGAATGTGCCCACCGGCGTCATCCGGGAAGCGGCGCGCCGAAACGGGATGCGTTCCCTGCGCGACGACGCCATGCGCAAAGCGGAGGCCGGCGTATCGACCCTTTCCGAAGTAATCCGAGTAACCATGATGGATCAGGAGTGAAGCCATGCTTGACAACGAAGCGTTAATTCTTAAAGATATCCTGCTCGCGGATCCGAATTGTTCCAAGGAGCTTATCGAGGAAGCGGTTGAAGAGCAGGACCGCACCGGCAAACCTTTCTGGGAGGTGGTTCTTAACTGCGGAGTCACCACCAACCGCCGACTCCTGGAGCTCATCGCCGAGAGCCTCGGCACCGAAGTGATCTCCCTCAAGGACGTGGAGGTCCCGCTGGAAGTGGTGAAACTCATCTCTCCGGAGATCGCCAACGGCTACGGCGTGCTGCCCATAGAAAAGACCGGCAGCGTGCTGAAGATCGTCATGCGCAATCCCCTCTCCTATCAGGCTGTGGACGATCTGCGTTTCGTGCTCGGCTTCGACGTGCAGCCGCTGATCGCCGATCCGGAGGACGTGGAGGCCGGTCTGGAAAAGTATTACCCGAAGGTGGAGGAAAACATCCGCGATATTCTCGACGACCTCCAGCTCCGGGAAAAAGACATCATCAATGCCGAGGACGAATCCGAAGCGGCGAACGAGGCGCCCATCGTCAAATATGTGGAGCTGATTATTTCCCAGGGGGTCAAGGACAAGGCTTCCGACATCCACTTCGAACCCTTTGAAAAGGGCTTCCGCATCCGCTACCGCGTGGACGGCGCTCTTTACGAACTGCCGGCGCCGCCGAAAACACTGGCCCTGCCCATCACCAGCCGCATCAAGATCATGAGCGGTCTGAACATCTCCGAAAGGCGCGTCCCTCAGGACGGCCGCATCCAGCTCCGTTTCAACGGCCGCCAGATCGACCTGCGCGTAAGCTGCCTGCCCACCACCTACGGCGAATCGGTGGTGCTCCGCGTACTTGACCGCACGGTGGTGAATCTGGATCTTGAATCCCTGGGCATCGGCAGCGACATCATCGCCAAACTCCGGGAAATGATCCACCTGCCCAACGGCATCCTGCTGGTCACCGGGCCCACCGGTTCCGGCAAGACCACGACGCTCTATTCCTGCCTGAAGGAAATCAACACCATGGAGGACAAGCTCCTCACCGCCGAGGACCCGGTGGAGTACGAGATCGACGGCATCATCCAGGTGCCCATCAACACCGCGGTGAACATGACTTTCGGCAAAGCGCTGCGGGCGTTTCTCCGTCAGGACCCGGACCGGATCATGGTGGGAGAAATTCGAGACTTCGAAACCGCCCAGATCGCGGTGGAGGCGTCGCTCACCGGTCACTTCGTGTTCAGCACGCTGCACACCAACGACTCGGCCAGCACCATCACCCGTCTGGTGGATATGGGGGTGGAGGCGTTTCTGATCTGCTCCAGTCTGGTGGGGGTGCTCAGCCAGCGCCTTATCCGGCGGGTGTGCTGGAACTGCAAGACCGCCTACGAGCCGACCGACGAGGAACTCATAAGCCTCGGGATCGAGCGTTCCGACATCGGCAATGCCAAATTCTATTACGGCAAGGGCTGCGCCATCTGCAACAATACCGGTTACAAGGGTCGGAAAGCCATCACCGAACTTTTGGAAATCACTCCGGAAATCAAGGAGATGATCTATAACAACGCCCCGACCGCGGCCATCCGCGAGCGGGCCCGCGAAGTGGGTATGCGCACCATCCGCGAGGACGGCATGATGGCCATACTCAAAGGCGAAACCACGGTGGATGAAGTGCTGCGCTACACACGCTGACGAGAGATCATATTTCAAGGAGGTTGTTACATGTCCGTAGAAATGGCAGAATTGTTGCAGCTGGTTGTCGACGAGGGATGCAGTGACCTGCACATCGAGGTCGGCGCGCCGCCGATGGTGCGTCTCCACGGCGATATGACGCCGCTGGATGTGGATCCGCTGACTCCGGCTGATACCGAAAGACTGGTGAAGGCCATCGCGTCGGAGGGCCATATCCAGCAGATTCAGGAGGTGGGCACAGCGGACTTCGGGTTCGGATTTGCCGACAAGGCGCGTTTCCGCGTCAGCGCGTTCAAACAAAAGGGTTTCTACGGTACCGTGCTCCGCCAGATTCCCAACAAGCTGCTGACCTTCGAACAGATCGGCCTGCCGGAAACGGTGAAGGAACTGCTCTACAAGCCCCGGGGGCTGATCCTGGTGACCGGGCCCACCGGTTCCGGCAAATCCACCACGCTCGCCAGCATGCTCAACATCATCAATGAGGAACGGGCCTGCCACATCATCACCGTGGAGGACCCCATCGAGTTCTACCACCAGCACAAGCGCTGCATGGTCATGCAGCGTGAAGTGGGTTCCGACACCGTGAGTTTCCAGGACGCCCTGCGCCGGGCGCTGCGTCAGGACCCCGACATCATCCTCGTGGGTGAAATGCGCGACCTGGAAACCATCGAGGCGGCGGTCACCGCGGCCGAAACCGGACACCTGGTATTCGGCACGCTTCACACCACCGGCGCGGCCCGTACCGTGGACCGTATCGTGGACGCCTTTCCGACCAATCAGCAGGAGATGGTGCGCACCCAGCTGGCAGCATCCCTGGAGGCGGTGATTTCGCAGGTGCTCATGCCCCGCTGCGACAAGCCCGGCCGGGTGGCCGGTTTTGAAATCATGGTGAAGACGCCCTCCATTCAGGCGCTGATCCGCGACAACAAGACATTCCGCATCACTTCCGAGCTTCAGACCGGAGCGAAATACGGCATGTTCACGCTGGACACCCACCTGGTGGATCTGCACATGCGCGGCATGATCAGCTACGAGGAATGCATCAACATGGCTCAGGACCAGGAAGCGGTGCGGGGCAAGATCAAAGAACTGCGGGAAGCTCAGGAAGAGCAGAACCGCCGCAAATAACAGGACGGGAAGAGGAAAGAATGAGCACGTTTCTTGGCATCGGCATGGGGCCGATTCAAACCGGGATTTTCATCGCGGGAGCCGCCAAAGGCAAATTCGACCGCATTGTCATCGCGGAGGTGGACGACCGTCTGCGTATTCCGATCCATAAGGCCGGGAGCATAAGCGTCAACATCGCCGAAACCGATCGTGTCCGCACCGAACAGTACGGTCCGGTGGAGGTCTACAACCCCAACGATCCCGCGGAACTGCCCGCACTGATCGCGGCGGCGGCCGAAGCCGACGAGCTGGCCACGGCGCTGCCGAGCATCAATTTCTTCAAATTTCCGGCGCCCTGGCTGGCCGAGGGATTCCGCCGCAATCCGTCGAAACGGCGTTTCATCTACACCGCCGAAAACAACAATCACGCCGCCGAGGCGCTGGAAGCCGCTCTGGGCGAAAAGTTTCCCGGCGTCTGGTGTCTCAACACCGTCATCGGCAAGATGTCCGGCGTCATTACGGCGGACGATTGCGCCCTCCGGGGTTTCGCGCCGCTGGCTCCCGGAGCCGATCGCGGCCATCTGGTGGAGAAGTTCAACACCATCTACATCTCCACCGCCCCCGGCATCGGAGAGCGTAAAGTCGCCGACCTGTACGAAAAGGCCGACCTGCTGCCATTTGAAGAGGCCAAACTGTACGGCCACAACGCCATTCACTTCTGGCTCGGCATCCACGGCGCCCGCAAGGGCGGCGAATTCATGAGCGATCTGAAGGACGACCGGGCCCTGCTCGCCGAAGCCCGAAAAGCCTTTGTCCATGAATCCGGAGCGGCGCTCTGCAAAAAATACGCCGGGCTCGATCCGCTTTTCACT
>JAZMZH010000053.1:0-12928 GCA_045585875.1 Victivallaceae bacterium
CCGAAAAACACCTCGCCGCCGAAAGCGCCTATGCCAAAGTCCTTGAGCGCTGCATCGCCACCTTTGCCGCCATCGACGACCCCTATATCAAGGAACGCATCGCCGACGTCCGGGACGTGGGCAGCCGCGTCCTTTCCCACCTCCAGGAGTCCGGATTGCCCACTGCCGTCCAGAGCGGCGAAACCCCGTGCATCGTCCTTGCCCGCGACCTGACCCCCTCCGATACCCTCAGACTCGAGCGAAAACAGGTCCTGGCCTTCGCCACCGAGACCGGCAGCCGCTCTTCCCATTCCGCCATCCTCGCCCGCTCCATGCAGATCCCCGCGCTGGTCAGGCTCCCCGCCGAGGTTTTTGAATATGTCACCGACGGCGACACCGCTATCGTGGACGGCGGCGCCGGAAAATTCATCGCCTGCCCCGAACGGGAAACTTACAACCTTTACCTCGCCAAATTCCAGGAGGAGAAGCGCCTTTTTGAAGAACTGGAGAAATCCATCCGCCTCCGGCCGGAAACCACGGACGGGTTTTCCATACAGCTCTACGCCAATCTCGAAAATGTGGGCGATCTGCCCCAGGTTTCCCGCTTCGGCGCCTGCGGCATCGGGCTCTTCCGGACCGAATTCATGTATATGAATACCGCCCAGCCCCCCAGCGAGGAGCTGCAATTCCGGATCTACCGGAAACTCCTTGACGAGTGCAAACTCGATCCGGTGGTCATCCGCACTCTTGACGTCGGCGGCGACAAGTTCGCCGATTCCATCCTCGCCCTGCCCGAAACCAACCCCGACCTGGGACTGCGCGGCATCCGTCTCGGCCTCTTTGACCGCACCGACCTCCTCCGGGCGCAGATACGCGCCCTCCTGCGCGCCGCCCCCTACGGCAACCTTAAAGTGATGCTCCCCATGATCTCCGACCGGAGCGAAGTCGCCGCCGTCAGGGAGCTTGCGGCCGAAGAGGCCGCAAGCATGAAACGCGCCGGCATCGACTGCGCCGAGAAACTTTGCATCGGCACGATGATCGAAACCCCCGCCGCAGCCCTGAGCTGCGACCTGCTGGCCCGGGACGCCGCCTTTTTCTCCATCGGCAGCAATGACCTGGTCCAGTACACCCTCTGCGTGGACCGCACCAATGAAAAAGTCGCCCAGATGTACAAACCCACCCACCCGGCGGTGCTGAAACTCCTCCGCGAGTGCATCAATGTAGCCGGCGAACACTGCACCGAGCTTTGCATCTGCGGCGAAATCGCCGGAGACCCGATTTACACCGCGCTCCTGGTCGGCATGGGGATGCGGGACCTCAGCATGGCCCCCGGGGCCATATCCATGGTCCGCCATGTCATCCGGCATATTTCCCTGCGCGACGCCGAAGAGCTTGCCGCAAAAGTCATGCAGGGGGATTCCGCCGATGAAAACCTCGAACTGTGCAAGAACTTCCTCCGAAAGGCCGCTCCGGAAGTCTATTCGCTCATCACCGGGACCCCATAATGGCGCGCATCGGCAGAAAATCCGGGTTTTCCGCACGCGTCGGATGGGTGCTGGCGGCGCTGATCGTGCTCGGCTCCGGCGTCACATACCTGTGGAGTCGGGAACTGGCGGGCAAGTGGATGGGGGATTTCATCTATCCCTTCGCGGCCATCCCGGCTGAAACCATGCGGGCCGTGCGCGAAGAGGGTTTGAGCGTGCGTTCCCCGGGCGAACTCGCGTCCGCCGTGGAACTTCTCCGCCGGGACAATCTCCTCCTGGCGGCCAGGACCAGGGAAGTCGCCGAACTGGAGGCCGAAGTCGCCGCCCTCCGGGCTCTTCACAATCTGCCGCCGTCTCCCCAGTACCGTTATCTCACCGGAGAAGTCATCCGCCGGGACCCGGTCAACTGGGAGGAGAGTTTCTCCATCGATCTGGGCAGCGACGACGGCGTCACTCCCGGCACCGCGGTGTTCACCATCACCAGGGACGGGGAACAGCCGACGGCGGTGCTGGCCGGGATCATCCGGCAGGTTTCCAGGCGTCAGTCGGTGGTGCGGTCGGTGCTCAACAGCGAACTCCGGTTTTCGGTGCGTCTCCCCGAGAGCGACGCGGTGGGATTCATGAATACCGACGGCAGTGCCGGCAGCATCGGGTTTCTGCCTTCCAACCGGGCCTACCGCATCGGCGAACCGGTGGTGACCACCGGGTTTGAGAAGTCCATTCCCGGCGGCGTCACCGTCGGCCGCCTCGCCGAACTCGAACCGATGGACGCGGTTTTCGGCGGCAGCATCCGTTCCGGAGCCGTTGCCGTCGCCGCCGATCTCAATACGCTCAGATACGTGGCCGTCGCGGTGAAGATGAAAACCGGCGACGACGGAGAACCCGATGAAGAAGCCGCTTCGGACGGGGCATCCGGAGAGGATGCCTCCCGGGATGGAGAGCTGTCATGGCGGTGATTTTTATTTTTCTGGCGGTTTTCCTGTCCTTTACGGCGTCCCTGTGGCTGGGGGATTTCGGAATATATCTGCCTCTTGCCGTCTGGACGGTCTTCTGCGCCGGAAACACCTTCGGCGTTTCCCGCGGCATCATCGCCGCCGTGATGGCGGCCACCTTTTCCGGATTGATTTACCAGCGGGGGGTCTGCGGCTTCATCGAGCCCTTTACCGCTCTGATTTTCTTTATCCCGGTCCCCGGGGTGACGCTGCGGGTTACCAGCGCGGTGCGTTCGTGGATGCCGGGCGCCTGCATCGGCGCCGCGGCCTGCGCGCTGCTCTTTTTCTCGGCCATGATCCCCGGGCATATCGCCGACGCCGGGAGGTGGATCAACGCCCTGGCCAACGTCATGTTCTGCGCCATGATCGGCGTATTCATGCTCCCGCTCATGCTTTGGAATTTCTCCAGAGCCGCCCGTAAGCTGGGGCTGGACGTCCGGCGGCCGGGAGATCCCTTATGAAGCCGGGTTTTTCTCTTTCCGGACGCACGTCTCCGGCTCTGAGGATTCTGGCGGCGGGAGTGCTGGCCATGGCCGGCCTGATCGTCCTGGGGGCGAAGCTTTACCATGAGCAGATTCATTCCGTGAACGAGCACAACGCCAGAATAAGGCGTCAGACGGTGCGCCGCATCCGCATCCCGGCCCCCCGGGGCAGGATACTCTCCTCGGATCTGAAGATTCTGGCGGGAAATCGCCCCTGCTTCGATGTGGTTTTCTATCTTGAGGAAATGCGCCGGGCGGCCGAACGGGGCAAAACCGCCGATTACGCCGTGGCCGCCGCCGACGCCATCGCCGCCTGGCTTGACATCGGTTCCGACGTGACCATGGAAAAGGTGATCCGCCACAGCAACAACACGCCCGGATTGCCCTTCACCGCTTTTCAGAATCTTGACAAACGGCATCTGGCGGACTTCTACGAATTTGAATCCCAGCTCCGCGGGGTGGGGGTGGAGTGCCGTTTCGAGCGCTTCTATCCGGAGCGGCGGCTGGCCGCCCCTCTGCTCGGCTTTGTGCGCAAGGCCGAGCCCCGGGCTGCGGGCGACCGCGGCGAATACAACTACTATCTGCCGGATTCCGAAGGCCGGGCCGGGCTCGAAAAAGCCTGCGACGGCGATATCGCTCCCGGGGTGCGGGGCCTGCTGGGGACGCCGGGGTATTCTCTGGTGCAGGTGGACTATCTGGGATATGTCAACCGGGAACTGATCGACAAGGTGGAGGCCACTCCGGGCAACAACGTGATCCTTTTCATAGATTCCGAAGCCCAGAAAATATGCGAATCCCTCCTTGACGGACACCGGGGAGCCATGGTGGTGCTGGACGGCGATACCGGAGACGTCATCGCCATGGCTTCGGCGCCGGGGTACGACGCCAATGAATTCATGCCCTCCATATCCCGTGCGCGCTACGAGCAGCTCCTGAACGATCCGGACAAGCCGCTCATCAACCGGCCGGTTTCCGGCACCTACATGCCCGGCAGCATCCTGAAGCCCCTCATCGCCGAGGCTGTCATGGAATCGGGCATCAGCCCCGAGGAGACGGTGGAGTGCGACGGTCAGACCCGCATCGGCGGCGCCGTCATACGCTGCACCTCGGTGCACGGCCCCATGAATCTGGAGCGGGCTTTGCAGTATTCCTGCAACGATTACTTTATCGAGATGGGCATGCGCATCGGTCTGGAACCGATCCTCTCCGTGCTCCGGCGGGCCGGTCTCGGCTCTCCCACCGGCATTGAAGTGCCGGGCGCATCGGGCAAGCTTCCCGACGTCGAAGAATTCCGCCGGAGGGAGAAGCGTTCGTGGAACCGGGCCAATACCGCGCTCCTCTCCATCGGTCAGGGCATGATCACCGTCTCTCCGCTGCAGGCGGCACGATATTTCGCCGCCATCGCCAACGGAGGGTTTCTGGTGGAGCCGCGGCTCGTGAAAAGCGTCAACTCGTCCGACGGCCAGCCCCTCTATTCCGCCGGAAGCAGACGCGGCTCCGAAACCGGATTCAGTCCCGAAGCTCTGGCGCACATCCGCAACGGCATGCGCATGGCGGTCAAATCCGGCACCGGAAAAGCCGCCGCCAACGCCGCCATCGAGCTTTGCGGCAAGACCGGCACCGCCGAGGTCGGGCCCCGGAGCGAACGGCGCAAAAATGTCTGGTTCGCCGGATTCGGCAGCCGGGGCGGGCGCACCTACGTCATTGTGATCCTTTTGGAGGACGAGCAATCCGGGGGCCGGGACTGCGCTCCCCTGGCCGCCGCATTTTTCCTGGATTATCTGGGAGTGCCGCCGGCGGCGAAGGGCGAAGCCGCTTTCTGACCCATGGCGAAGCGGATCCGTCCGGTGAGATCGCGCTTCACGGCGATGTTTCTGTAGTCCGCGTCTCCGAGCGCCCGCGTGACCGCGTTTCCCTGATCGCAGCCGATCTCCAGAATCAGCCATCCCGACGGTTTCAGGATCGCCATCGCCTCGTGGATCAGGCGGAAGATCAGAGCCAGACCGTTTTCCGGCGCCACCAGCGCTTCTCTGGGTTCGTAATCCCGCACTTCCGCCGGACACGCCGCGAACTCCTCCTCGCTGATGTAGGGCAGGTTGGCGGCCGCCACGTCGTAGGATTCGCCGCGGCCGCGCAGAGGGGCGGTGAGATCGCCCTGCCGCAGCTCCACGCGGCCCCACAGCCCCAGTCTGCGGCGGTTCGCCGCCGCCGTCTCCAGTGCGGCGGCGCTGGCGTCCACCGCCACCACGGTGATGTCTTCCCGTTCGTAGGCCGCCGAGAGGGCGATGGCCCCGGAACCGGTCCCGATGTCGGCCAGGGCGCCGCCGCGGGGGAGTTTCTTCAGCACTTCTCCCACCAGCAGTTCGGTTTCAGGCCGGGGAATGAGCACTCCGGGGGCAACCTGCAGCTCCACTTCTCTGAAGGGCGCGGTGCCGGTCACATATTGCAGCGGCTCGCGCCGGACTCTCCGCGCGATGCCGTCGCGGATCGCCGCCGCGGTCTCCGGGGCGATTTCGACGTTTTTGCGGAAAAACAGTTCGCTCCGGCGGAATTTCCCCAGCTCGGAAAGGAGGATTTCGCTCTCCATGCCCGGATTTTCGATCCCGGCTTCCCGGAGCGCGGCGGCGGCTTCGCAATAGATTTCTCCCCAGGTGCTCAAAAAACGCCTCCTATGGATCGCAGGCCGCCAGGCGCAGCCATTCGTCCGGGCTCAGACGCTCCGGGCGTTCGCTCTCCGGATGCCCCATCTCCTTCAGCAGTTCGCGCACCCGTTCGCGGGACGAAAAAATTCCGCCCAGAGTGTTGGGCAGTTGTTTGCGCCGCTGGGCAAAGGCGCTTCTGGCGAGCATCCCCGCCCGCTTCCGCAATGCCGGCTCCGGCAGTTCCCGGCGGAGGCGGAAACTTACGATGGCGGAATCCACCTCCGGCGGCGGCGCGAAAACCTCGGGCGGGACGATCCGCTCCATTTTGACTTCATAGAGCAGCCGGGTGCGCACCGAGAGCGCGCCGTAACTGCCGCCGCCGGGCGCGGCGGCCAGCCGTTGCCCCATTTCCTTTTGCAGCATCAGCACCATGCCCTCCGGCGGATTGGGCAGTTCCAGCCAGTTGCCCACCAGCACCGAACTGGCCGCGTAGGGCAGATTGGCCACCACCCGGTAAGGGGTGTCGCCGACAAGTTCCCGCCAGTTGATCCGGCAGGCGTCGCCCTCGATGAGCTCCAGCCCCGCCGCGCTGCCGCCGGCGGCGATCTCCGCCCTCCAGTAGCGGCAGAAGCGGGAATCGAATTCGATCGCCGTCAGCCGCGCTTCGGCCTTCAGCAGACGGCGGGTGAGCGCGCCCAGGCCGGGACCGACCTCGAAAATGCGTTCCCCCGGCTTGATTTCGGCGATGCGGATCATGAGATCCAGCAGATTGTTGTCCAGGAGGAAATTCTGTCCCAATCCCCGGCCCGGCCGCACTCCCAGCGTCTCCAGAGTCCGGGTCAATTCTTCGCGGTTCATGGGTTCACCGCCCCGGACGGAGGCGGAAAAACGGCGGAAAAGTCGAATTCCCTGCGCAATTCCGCCATGACCCTGCGCTCCGCCTCCCGCATCCGCGCCGCCTTGGCGGCGGTCAGATCGTCGTATCCGGCGGCATGGAGGAGCCCGTGGACCACATAGAGGGCCATTTCAGCCGAATAATCCGAATCCGCCCTCTCTTCGCCTTCCCGTTTTGCGTAATCGGCGCAGACGATCAGCTCCACGCCCACCTCATCGTCAAAACATCCGTCCGCCTCGTCGGTGTAGGCCATGGTGATCACATCGGTGGTGCCGACATGGCCCAGCAGCTCCCGATTGGCCCGCGTCATGGCCCGGTCGCCGGTGAAAAGTATGGACAGCTCCCAGCTGCTCCCCGCATCCAGACCCGCCAGATCAGCGGCTCTCCTGCACATGCGGATCAGCCGGGCCCTCGCCGGATGGGGCATCCGGGGATTTCTCCAGTTGTACGTCACTGTCATTTTCATCCTCTTTGCGGTAAGCGATCCGGGTGTGATACATGGTGGTCAGCGTCCGCACCATGCTGTCTCGGGCCCGGGCGAGTTCGGCGGCCGTCATTTCGGCGGCGTCCAGCTGGCCGTTGATGAGCCGGCTCTGGAAGATCTCCCGGACCACCGCTTCGATCTTGGAGGGGGTCGGCTTCTGGAGCGAGCGGCAGTACGCCTCGCATGCGTCGGCCAGGCTGACCAGCACGATTTCGGGGTCCCGAGGCAGAGGACCGGGATAGCGGAAGTCCATTTCCACCGGCTGCGAAACATTTTCGGCGTCCTGATTGCTGGCCGCCTTGAAGAAGTGCAGCAGATCGGTGCCGTGATGCTGGGCGATGGCGTTTCGTATGACCCGGCACAGCTTGTACTTGATGGCCAGATCAAGGCCGTCCTTCACATGATTGAGGATGATGATGCTGCTCATGCGCGGGGTCAGGGCCGTGTGCATGTTGGCGGTGTCGATGTTGTTTTCGGTGAAATATTCCGGGTTCACCAGCTTGCCGATGTCGTGATAGAGGGCCGCCGCCCGGGCCCGGAGGGGATTGGCGCCGATGGCCTCCGCCGCCGCCTCGGCCAGGATGGCGACATTCTGGGAATGCATGGAGGTGCCCGGCGCCCGGAGCTGCAGTTGACGGAGCAGAGGGTGATTCAGGTCGCACATCACCAGCAGCGACATGTTGGTGGAGACGTTGAAGACCAGTTCAAAGAGGAACACCAGCGGCAGCACCAGCATGGCGGCGCTCACCGAACTGGAGGCCGCCACCGCCAGCACCCGCCAGGTCCCGCCCAGGGCTTCGCTGTGGGAGGGCAGCATTTTCAGCGCGTCTCCGTCCAGGATCCAGTAGGCCACGAACATGCCGAAACATCTCAGGAAGAGGCTGCGGTAATTGGCGGCTCTCCGGACCGCCAGCGAGGAGAGGGTGCAGACCACCAGAGCGAGGAGGGCCTGACGCAGTTCCATATCCATCATCTGGGCCGTCACCACCGCCACCAGAAATCCGCCGCCCATGGAGATCCGCAGTCCCATGGTCACCGCCAGCAGCATCGCCGCCAGCGGCACCGGCACGATGCTGAAGAAATACTCCAGGGGCACGCCGAAGTCTCCGGATACGTTTCTTGAAATCACGATGTACGAGAAATTGATCCCCAGGGAGACGACCAGCACCGACACCAGCAGCATGAGCAGCCGGTTGCTGGCCAGCACCTCCGGATAAAGGTGGTAGAGAAAGAGCGTCATGAAGATCACCAGCAGCATGGCGAAAAGCCCCATGCCGATGAATTCTCCGGTCCGGTCGCGTTTTTGTGCGTTGTACTGGCCGGCGTACTGCCGGTAAATGTCCCTCAGGCTGTCGTCGAGCTTTTCGCCGGCGCAGAGGATGCTGCTGCCCTTGGCGAAAATTCCCGTTACCGGCGGGATTTCGCCGCATATTTCGGCTTTGGCCATTTCGGTGCGCTGGCGGTCGAAACGCAGATTGCCGCTGCCGATGAAGTTCAGGAAATCCTCCGTCAGCTCCTGCCTGACCGGGGGCGGCAGATCGGTTTTTCCCGAAATGGCGATGACGTAATCGGCCAGTTCGCCGGCGGCGGCGGAGGGCTTCTGCACCGATCCGGCCAGACGGTCGCGGCGGATTCCCGAATCGTAACCGATCCGGAAATCGGTTTCGGCGGAATAGCCCGACAGCACATCCTCGTCGACGATGCCGGTCTGAAGCAGTTTGTCAACTTTGTTCAGAAATTCCTCCTCGGCTTCCGGGATCATCAGAAAGTCGTTCATGACCTCTTCCGAGGCGCTGAGCGTCTTGACGCCGCCGCCGTTGCGGTCGGCCATCGCCGCCAGATAAGCGCGGAATTGTCCGATGATCCTGTCCTGGGCTTCGCCGTCCACCGAAAAATATACCGGCGCCCTGCCCGCCGCCTCCGCGATCGCCCGCTCATGGGCGGCCGCGTCCACGAATTCAAAATCACCGCCCAGCTCGTTGATCACATTGTGAGGCGCAAATTTGTACTGGGACCAGTCCGGGGCGATCTTCGCGCTGGAGGCCAGCGCCATGAATACGAACACCGCAACCCAGAGAAAGGTCAGCAGAAAAACCGCCAGGACCCGGGATTGGTCCGCCTGCTTGAGAAAACTGCTGTCGGTGCGTCTCTTTCGAGAGCCGATCTGCCCTTTGCGTTCCATCTCCCGGGTGGAACGCCAGCGCTCCCACAGCTCAATCAGCCGATTCATTTCCGGCCTCCTCTCTCCTCCGGACCGAACCGGTCGGCGTTTCCGTCGGCATAGGCGTTGATGATCTTTTCCAAAATCGGGTTTCGGACCACATCGGCGGCGGAAAAGCGGCAGATGGCGATCTCCGGGATGCGGTTCAGGGTGCGCAGCGCATGTTCGAGGCCGCTCTTTTCATCCCGTGCGAGGTCGTTTTGCGTCGGGTCTCCGGTCACCACGCACCGGGAATCGAAACCCATGCGGGTCAGCAGCATCAACATCTGATCCCGGCTGGTATTCTGAGCCTCGTCAAGGATGATGAAAGCATTGTTGAGGGTGCGCCCGCGCATGAAGGCCAGCGGCGCGAGTTCGATGGCTCCGTGTTCGATGAGCTGGCGGCCGTCCTCAAATCCCACCAGCGCGTAGAGGGCGTCGTAAAGAGGCCGCAGATAAGGGGAAATCTTATCCTCCAGCGTGCCGGGCAGAAACCCCAGCACTTCGCCGGCCTCGCGGGCCGGGCGGGTGAGGATGATCCGCGAAACGTTGCCTTTCAGAAACTCCGAAACCGCCATGGCCATGGCCAGATACGTTTTTCCGGTGCCGGCCGGGCCGACGCCGAATACAACGGGATGATCGGTCATACTGCGGAGATATTGGAGCTGGTGGCGGGTGCGCGGGACGATTTCGGGGGATTTCCCGGAAATGTGAAGACGGGCGGCGAAGAGCTCGGTGAGGGAATCCTGCTCGCCCTGGCGAAAGGCCTGGAGTATCTGGGTGAAATCCGCCTGGTCGAGTTTCCGGTTGCGCAGACCGACGCAGGATACGAGCTTTTCGAGGAACTTTTCCGCGGTCGCGCATTTCTCCTCGTCGCCGCAGATGATCGCCTGGCAGTCGCGGATGGTGATCCGCACGCCGAGCAGCTCCTCCGCGCAGGCGAGATTGCGCTCAACGGCGCCCGCGAACGCCAGAAAAGGCGAAGCGGCGCCGTCGAAAAAATACCTTCTTTCGGCCATCGGCCCGCCCATTACTCCCGGACGGGATCGGGGATGGTCAGGGATTGTCCGACGCGGATCTTGTTGGGGTTGCCGTTGAGGGCGGGGTTGGCGTCGAGAATTTTCTTCCACTGTCCGGCGCTGCCGTAGAAGCGGAGAGAAATGGCGGACAGGGTGTCGCCTTTCTGAACCTTGTAAGTCACGGTTTCGGCGGCCTCCGCCGGAGGTTCTTCGACTAAAACCATTTCGACGACTTCGCCGGCGCCGGAATCGACGACGGCGACTTCTTCAAAATCGCCCATATCCAGGGGTTCATACGAATCCGCGGGGACGGGGGCGGCCGCGGCGTTGCGGGCGTCGATTTCGGCCAGTTCGCTGGCGGTGTAGGCGTCATCGATTCTGGCGTCGGTGGGCCAGCTCTCCGGGGCCTGCCATGAGGGGTAGTCGTTTTTGATGAAGTCGCGCCACTGCTGTTCTTTGGCGCCGAGGGGCTGCTGCGAAAGTTCCGGTCTGCAGCCTGCGAAGAGGCTTGCTGCAAAAGCGGCACCGACGAAGAAAATCGACTTTTTCATATCTGATCCTCCTGATGAAATCTGAACGACGATCTCCGGGACGCCGGTCGCTCCCGCATGGTACGCGCCATTGTCCCCCTGGGAGGTAATATAGCGCTTTTATTTTAAAAAAAAAGTATTTCCCGGTAAAAAAAGTGTTTTTTTTTCATCAAAGCAATTTGAAAACTTTCCCGTGAGGTGTATATTAAAGCCGTGTCAAAAAAAACGGGGCATTAGCTCAGTTGGCTAGAGCGTCTGCATGGCATGCAGAAGGTCAAGGGTTCAACTCCCTTATGCTCCACCATCGCGTTTCCGGCAACTCAGACGAGTTGCCTTTTTTATAGCCTTTCCGCCCCGAAATTTGAGCTCGAACCCGCTTTTCAGAGTGCAGTTAGAGGGCCGGGAAACCCCGTCTTTCCCTAAAATCGGGAAATCCTCTAACTTTTTGAGATTCAGAGGGGGACCTGACCCCCTCTGATTTTGAGGTCAACTTCAATCTGCAGTTTGCGAAAACCTATGCATACCATTTTTCAATAAGTGCGAAACGTCGACCTCTGTCTGAGGGATGATTTTTTCAAAATATCACTTGACTTTTACTGCCGGATGGTGTATCTTAGTATCAACGATGTTGTAACGAAATACGCGGAGGCGAAAATGATCAAAACTTTGACGAAACACGGCAACAGCGCCGCTCTGGTGATCGAGCGTCCGATCCTTGATCTGCTCGGAGCTACCCCCGATACCGCTTTCGAGGTGGTAACGGACGGGAAAGCCCTGATCCTGACACCGGTCAAAGACGCGGCCCGGCATACCCGTTTCCGGAAATCGATGGAAAAAGTCGGCGAACGCTATGCGAAATCCTTTGAGGAACTTGCCAAGTGAAGCATGAACCTCTGTTCCTGACCTTCGCGGAGATCATCGAGATCCATGACTATCAGATCGAGCATTTCGGCGGGGGTGAAGGTCTCCGCGATATTGAACTACTGAAATCGGCGATCGGGATGCCGTCCGCAACCTTCGGCGGAGAGTATCTCCATCCGACCATCATTGAAATGGCGGCGGCCTATCTCTATCACCTCGTTGAAAATCATCCTTTTGTGGATGGAAACAAACGTGTCGGTGCGATGGCCGCGCTCATTTTCCTTGACCTGAACGGATATGACTTTGACGCCTCCGATGCCGAGTTTACGGACATGGTATTGAAGGTCGCCAGCGGAAAAATGCTGAAGGCGGAGATCACGCTGTTTTTCCGTCAGCATGCCCATCCCCGTGAATAAAAAATCCGTACCAGCCGGGAGAGACAGACTGATACGGATGAGGGACGGGGTCATTTCCCGAGAAAAAGTTTGCGCTGTTCTTCCCAGCTTTCTGGGATACCGCGGCGGAGTTTGTCCAGCGTCAAACTGACCGGCTGGCGGTTTTCCCTAAAGTTGATTTGCAAAATGTTTCCCGAGATTGTATATTGGGGTCGTGATTAGTCAAGTTTACTTATACCATAACAGGAGTGAGAAATGCTTAAGCGTGGGCGTTACATAGGAGAAATTATTGACAGTTTGGCATCTCTCCAACAAACGGTCGAGTTCAGAACAGAACTAGGTTTGACTGATTTGAATAAAGTATGTGAGGATTTTTTTAGCCAGATATTGAGTATCGCCTATGGTTTGCAGCTAGAAAATACGAACAAAGACAAACCAAATTACAAGGGAATAGATTTGGTTGATAAAAAACAAAAAACCATTGTTCAGATAACGTCAAGAAACGATTTGGAAAAGATAAAAGAATCCTTACAAAAAGCAAGCGAAGTTGTTAAAGATGGAATTATTTTTTCAAATGAAGAAAAAGTAAACTTCATTTTTTTCATGATAAACAAAAAGAAGAACTATCGCAAAGACATACCTATTCCTGATAATTTAATTTTTCATTTTGAAAATAACATTGATGCCCCTAATGGGATAATTGACATTCCTTCCCTATTGCAAAAAATAGTTATTTTAAATGATAAAGATATCCAAGCTATTCACCAGAAATTTGAGGATGGGTTTGAGGCGGTACAGGAATTTTTTAGTTCAAGAAACGAACAAGAATATTTGGAAAAATCGGTTAAAATATCCTTAATAGAAATACCGGGGAATGCCCAACTTTCTGATGAGAATAAAAAAGACTTTTTATCATTCCTTCAAGAAAAAAATAAGGAGGCAACATTAGATGAGTTTAATGGACT
>JAZMZH010000054.1:0-18520 GCA_045585875.1 Victivallaceae bacterium
CGCCCCCCCCCGACAGGCTCATCCTCCAACTCCCGGCCGGTCTTCGCGGCACGGCGGCGGAGGCCGTCACGGAAGCGCCGCCGGAAACCGCCGGATTCCGGGCTCTACAATCACTTCCCCGGGACGGCCGACGCCGTTCCGGGGAAGCAGGGTGATCCGACAGCAGCTTTTCAGTCGATGGGATCGATCATCGGGAAATCAGCCACGCCGGCTTCCCTGGCGGTACGCGCCGGAGGCACGCCTGCCAGCGGCAGCGGAGCGCCGTCGGGTCCGACCAGGCGACAGGTGAGGAAGATGAGCAGATTCATCTTGGTCGAATCCTGGTTCTCACTGCGGAAGAGTCTTCCGACCAGCGGGATGTCGCCGAGGATCGGCACCTTGGATTGGTTGACCGTGGTTTCGTCGGTGATGATGCCGCCCAGGACGATGGTCTCCCCGTCACGCACCACGACCTGGGTATTGACCTCGCGGCGGGTGGTGATGGGTTTGTATATCTTGTCATCGGGCAAATCGGCGATGATGGCGGACTCGTTGACCGTGACGTACTCGTCCCAGCCGATCAGTGCGGTCACCACGGGATTCATGTAGAGCTCGATGCGGCCGGTCGCCAGATCGACATTGGGAGTGACGCTCATGGTCACGCCGTAGGATTCGTAGTTGAAACTGGGCTGTCCGGAATCCCACTCATAGGTGACGATGTCGCTCTCGCTGTTGTTGGTGGTGCTGCTGCTGGAGCTGTTGCTTTCGCTGTCCTCGTCATCCTCGTCGTCCTCGCCCCAATCCGGCACCGGGGTGTTGCGCAAAAAGCTGACGGTGGCGGTGGTGTTGTTCAGGGTGAGGATCCTGGGCGCGGAAAGGATGTCCTTGCCGTCCAGCTGATTCAGGGCATTCACCTGAGCGGAGAAGGAATAATCTCCGATGGTGATGAGGGTGCCGCTGCCGGGCCCCTCGCTGCCGGGTTCGGCATTGTAGTTGGGTTGCCATTTATGCTGCGTTTTGCTGGCTCCGAAGCTGAAGATATTGTCATGAATCTGATCGTCCTGATCGGAGAGGCTGGTCAGGATATTGGAGGTGTCGATGGAATCGACCTGGAAGCGTCCGCCCTCATGCCCGGGCCGCACATTGCGGCTGAAGGCATAGTTGAAACCCAGCTCCTTCAGAACATTCTCGCGCACCTCGACGAAGCGGACATTAATCATCACCTGGGGGATCTCCGGGCGCTTTTTGTCCACGATGGCCATGATCTTGGCCAGCTCGCGCGGGGTGTTGGTGATGGAGAGCAGGTGGGTATTGGGATCGTAAGCCACCCGGGCGTCTCCCTCGAATTCACAGCCGTTGCGCACGAGAAAACGGGTGATATTGCCGGCATTGGAGCCGCCGATCACCCGGAGGGTATTGTCG
Organism: Victivallaceae bacterium; assembly: GCA_045585875.1. Lineage (GTDB taxonomy): Bacteria > Verrucomicrobiota > Lentisphaeria > Victivallales > Victivallaceae > JAVBQJ01. Next base: position 1,402 of record JAZMZH010000054.1, read on the forward strand.
TTGATGGGGATGTGCACGGTGTCGAGATCGCCGAACTGAACGTTCTTGGCGGCGAAAACCACAGCGTTGTTGTCAATGACCGGAGGCTGAATATCGACGGCCTCGCAGATGCGGTCGATGATATACCCCAGATCGGCATTTTCAATGACGAACTTGCTGGGAAGCTTGAGGGTTTCAATGGTCTTCACCTCCTCGGGCTCCAGCAATCCTTCTCCATCGAGGCCGGTCGGCAGTCCGGCCGGATTCCCGGCGATGCCGGCGGCTCCGGCGCGGGTCCCGGCAGCTCCGGTACGGGTCCCGGCGGCCCCGGTGCGGGCTCCGAGCGTCCCGGCGGTTCCGGTGCGGGTCCCGGCGGCCCCGGTGCGGGCGCCGAGGGTTCCGGCGGCTCCGGTGCGGGCGCCGGCGGTCCCGGCAGTGCCGGTGCGGGCTCCGAGCGTCCCGGCGGCTCCGGCGGTACCGGCACGGGCTCCGAGAGTTCCGGCAGTGCCGGTGCGGGCGGCAAAGGGATTGCTGCCGGCGGCCCCCGGGAGTCCGTCCATGCCGATGGCGGAAGCGGCGGGGGTGATTTCATCGGGACGGATGAGGAAGTTCACTCCTTCGCCGGAGGGGTCGAACTGCACCGAATATTTGCGGAGCAGACGGACCGCCTTATCCAGGGTCAGACCGCTGAAATCGGCCTTTTCCACCACGATGCCCTTCAGTTTGCCCATGAGCGCAGTGGCTTCGGGATTGACCCGGGTGATTCCGACATTGGACTTGAGGATATTGTTGCGGGCGGCTTCGCGGTCCAGGACGATGTCCAGTACCGGAGTCCACTCGTTGCGGGCCATCTGCGCGGCGACGTCGGCCTCACGGCGCTTCTGCCCCGCCGCGGCGATGCGGCGGTTGATGACGCTGAGGCGCTGGTTGGCGACGACGTTATAGGGGTCGATGAGCAGCGCCGCCTCGAAATTCCTCCTGGCGTTCGCAATGTCTCCGGCGGCCAGCAGTCTGGTGCCGCGCTCGATGTTGAGCTCAAGGTCACGCCGTCTCTGCTTGGCGTCGGGGATGAGGTTGACGATCTCCTGATTGCGGGCGTCGGTGGCGGCAAGCCGCTTGTAATACTCGATGGTATCCAGAAGCCGCTCCTCGGCGGGAGGATAGATTTCAATCGCCTCCTTAAGCATGGCGATGGCGGAGTTGTAATCGGCCTGATGGGCTTTTTCATCCGCTTCGGCAGCCAGGTCGGCGGCGCGGTACTCATAGCACTTGGCGATGAGCTCGCGGCAACTCTCCAGCTTCGGCCCGTAGACTCCGGGACTGTTGACTTCCAGTTTTTTCAGGATCTCAACGGCGCGCAGATACTGTCTGGCCGCATCGGTGTACTCCCGGCGCTGCAGCAGTCTGCCGCCCTCGCGCACCAGGGCGTCAGCCTCATGATCCATGGCCTCGTAATCTGCCTCGGTAGTGATGATGGCCTGCGCGACATTGGCCTGCGCCGCCGCCTCGGCATCATCGGCCGCGGCGGAGGCCGCCGCCGCGCCGACCATTCCGACCAGCATCAGACGGAAGGTTTTATCGGATATTTTCATGAACATGGTAATTCCTCCTGTCAATTCCTGAAGGTCGGGACGCCGCGCAGAGCACGCTCGTTGCGCAGCGGCACACCGTCGTCGTTTATCAATCTGGTGGTGACAAAGACCAGCATATTGCTCTTCTGGGCGGTGTCGTTCTTCATGCGGAAGAGACGTCCGATCAGCGGCAAATCCCCGAGGATGGGCCACTTGTCATCGTAGGCGACGGTGTTGCTGTCGATCATGCCGCCCAGGACGATGGTTTCGCCGTCGTAGACCTTGATCTTGGCGTCGATGCTGCGTTCCCCGTAGACCGGCATCCAGATGTCGGTGACCATGCGCTGGACAAGAGTGGCCTCAGGCGCTCCGGTGGCGCCGGCGGTGATCGTGTAGATGCGCTGGTCGTAGCCGCCCGGATAATGCCATTTTTCGGCCAGAGTGCGGGTTTTGATCTGCAGGGAGAGGGTGATGGTCCTGAGATCGTTGTCCACCTCGGGCAGCACGGCGAAGTTGATGCCCAGCTCGGTGCCGCCGTCGTCGAATTCCGGCGTCGGAGCGGTCAGAGTGGTGATGCTGCTGTCGCCCCAGTTGTTGTTGCTGCTGCTGCTGCTGTCATCGTCATCATCGTCGTCGCCGTAATCCCAGTCGGTGGGATAGTAGCGGGTCTCGCTGACCACGATGGACGCCGGGACGTTGTTCTCGGTAAGGACCCTGGGAGCGGTCAGCACCTCGGCGTTTTTATTCTGACTCACCGCGTTGATGGTGAGGGAGAGGTCCACGTCGAAATCGCCGCTGAAGAGGGATTCGCCGAAGTTGGGGAATATCTTCAGCCCCTGGACCAGAGCATACTGGTCGGCATTTCTCAGAGGATTGTCGGGGCTGGCAATATCCAAATTGGTGACATCGTGATGATGATTCGGCGCGGGCGGGTCCGGATTGTGAGTGACATTCAGGAACCAGTTGAACCCGAGCTGATCGATATCGTTCTCGCTGAGCTCGATCACCTTGGCCTCGATCAGCACCAGGGGATCCTGGGCGTTGAGCAGATTCAGCAATTTGGCCATCTTGCTGAGGTTGGCCGAGGTGTTGATGGCGGTGATCGTCCCCGATGCGGAATCGTAGGTAATGGTGGAATCCACTCCGTTGAAGGGGATGCCGTGCTGCGTGAAGTATTCCTCCAGCTGCTCGAAGGGCACTTCCGGATTGGCCTGGACGAAATTCACCGATCGGGGATCAAGACTGGTCCCGCCGCCGGAACTCACCGTGGTCAGAGAACCCATGGCCCCGGTGGAGGAGCCGCCGACACCGCCAAGCCCGCCGGTGGAAGAGCCGGACCCCGATCCGGAGTTCTTGCTGCTCCTGTTGCTGGAGCGGTTGCTCTTTTTGGAACCGCTGTCCTTTTTGCCGACGCCGGGGGTGCGCCCGGAAAGTCCCGCCGCAAAAGCCTCGTCATCGGAATTTCTGAAAGGCAGCGCCCCGGAGGCATCCGCGCCGAAAGGCAGCGCCCCGGAATTGCCGAGGTTGCCGGGCAGATTGATGCTTCCGGCGCCCGAAGTGCCGCGGCCGGTTCCGGTCTGTCCCGCGCCGGGAAGATTCTGTCCGCCGGGAAGCCCCGCGCCGGGGAGATTCTGTCCCGCGCCGGGAAGTCCGGCGCCGTTACGGTTCTGTCCCATGCCGGGAAGTCCGGCGGCTCCGCCGGCCATGCCGGTCATGCCGGCCGAGGAATCCGTGCGGATGGTGCCGCGGGAAATTCTGGTCACCACCGAGGAACGGATCGGGAACTCCTCCTTTTCCATTTCACCGGCGAAGTTGATATTGACGCGGCCGGTCTCATCCACATAGTACTTGGTCTTGGTAAGCATGCAAATGTACTTCAGGACCTGGCTGGCGGGGATGTTGTTGAGCTCCAGGGAGATCTTGGGCAGTTTCGACACCTCGTCACCGGAGATCAGAGTCAGAAATTCGACTCCGGCCCCGGAGGGATCGTAGGACTTGACGAAACGGCTCAACACCATCAGGGCATCGGCGATGGACTGATCGCGGACCTCGTAGCGGGGGATGATGATCTCATCAAGTTTGGCCATCACTCCGCTGGAAGAAGTCTTGACCATGGGCTTCACCGCCAGCATCTCCTGGCTCTTGTCCGGGAAAACCGGAGCGACCCAGTTCCAGTTCATATAGGCGATCATCGCCCGATAGTCGGTGGAGCGCCTGGCGCTGCCGTAAGTGTAAAGACGCTCGTAGATGCGCTCCAGCAGCTCGGCCGCCGGCGCGTAGTAGGGATCAAGTTTGAATACCTTTTCGCAGGTTGCGCAGGCATCGTCCAGAGCATTGGCCTCATAGTAGCCGACCGCCCGGCGCATCAAGGCGGCAATCTCGTCCTGACGCTTGTCGTACCCGGGAGCCATGGCCTCGGGAGAAGCCACCGCGTCACGATATTCCTGCGCGGCTTCGGCGCTCTTGCAGCGCTCGATGAAACTGTTGACATCGGCGGTCCGCCGGGCATCCACCAGAGCCGCGTCGGCGGCAAGAGATCTCGCCTCGGAGTATTCTCCGGCGGAGTAGCAGTCATAGGCGTCGTCAAGCAGACGGCGGGCCCACTCCGCCTTCATGTCCATGTACTCGGAGTTGGCCTTTTCATAACGGTCCCTGGCCAAAGTTCCCGAAGTCGCGTCAAGCTGTTTGAGAGCCTTGCGATAGGCCGCATCCGCTTCGCGGAAATCGGCATCGGCGGCAAACGCCCGCGCTTCCGCCAGGATCTGGTCCAACTCCCTGAGCAGGGCTTCGCGCTCCGCCAGCGCCTCGGCAGTCACCTGCTCGGGAGCCTCCGCGGCGGAAACCGCCCCGGTGAAAGTTGTCGCCAGAGCCAGACCCAACAGCCACGGCGTCGCAGAACGGGCCGCCCAACTTTTCTCTCTGATTCTTAGCATCTTTTTCATTTCCGGTTGTTGTTTGATTATTTCATTTCATATGTTGCATCTTATTAATAAAACATGCCGGGATCGGTCATCCATCCGGCGTCGTCATAAAAGCCGCCCTGGCTCTCGAGGTAGTCGATATCCTCTTCGGAGACCTGCATGGAAGCTGGCACCGCAGGGTGCTTGCCGATGACAAACTCCTTGCCGTCGAGGGTGGTGCCGTTGCCTCTCACTTCGAAAATGGTAATGGTCTCCTCGTCGGTGTCCCGGGCGGCCACCCGGTAGTGACGCTGACCGATATTGTTGTTGCCCATGGTGACGGTATCGCCGATGTCGACCTGCCACTCTTCGCGGCTGCCGATGTCTTTAAGGAACACCCGCTGTTCCGGATAATAAGCGGGGGTGTCAATATGCATCTTGATCTCGTAGTCGGTGCCGTCGGGAGTGGCGGATTTGCAGACCAGAGTGGCGGTGGCATTGCTGTTGGCGGTCTGGGCATCCTCGCCCTCGGCGATTTCGATGGTGTTCCCGGAGAGTTCGGCAAGGGTGAAAGTCCGGTCGTCAATTTCAATGGTGTCGCCGTAAAAGACGGTCTCCGGATCCTCTTTCCCCGGCAGGGTGAACACCGCATAGCTCACCTGCAGCCGTTCAGGCACGGAGTTGACGGCGGTAAGGCGAAGTCCGTTTCCGATCTCCTGACGGGCGATCTTGTAAACGTAAAGCCGTTCCCACAGCGGAGGATGATCCTTGGGATCCAGCGGATCGGTGTCGCACAGGATCTCGTAACGGTAGCTGAATCCGTCGAAATCCTCGTCATACAGTTCCCTGGGATCGATCTTTTCCACGTCGGAGCGCTGACGCTTCCAGGGATTCGCCGGGGTCGGCAGCAGGCGTCCGCAGCGGGCCAGAGGGCAGTCGTGATCGGAGAAATACTCCTGGGGAAGCAGCCAGTTACAGTAGGGGCAGCGGCTGAGCACCATGGGCAGTGTCAGGTCTATCACGAATCCGTCGTCCGCGTACTTGGGCATCCACACCTTGTTGGCGTCGGCGAAACGATCGGTCACATCAAATTCGGGCCGGGTGAAATCAACCGCTTCGTGGTCGACCTGGTGCATCTCGCGCAGGATCAGGTCTTCCTCGGCGACATGCCCGGAACTGCCGGACAATACGAACAGCAGCAAGATAAACAGCAGCAGAAGCACGCCCAAGAGCAACTTCTCATAATGTTTCCCAAAGAAATTCACTTTCAAGCCTCCCGACGCTATTTTTCAATTTCAAAATCTTCGTTCTTGACCGCGTAGTAATCGACGATGAACTCGACTTCCATCTCGGTGAGATCCCCGATCTCCGGCTTGGCGTAAGAGGCCCGCTCGGCCAGAGGTTTGCTCTGTTCAATCTCTTCCTCGGAGAGGATCTCCTCCCCGTATTCATCGTACAACTCGTTGCCGAAACCGGGCGTCATCCCCATTCCCGGCACATTTATGCCTCCGGGAATGGCGGGATTGTTCATCCCGGTGCGGGACGGCCGTCCGGAAACTCCGCCGGGCATAACGCCCGAACCGGGCATCATCCCGGAAACATCGCCGGAATCGGCCTTCTGCCGGGTACGGCGCCGACTGGTCTTCTCCTGCGAGCCGGTGCCGTAGGAGGAGCCGTAAGCGTCCGGGACACCCGGCATCACGCTGCTGCCGGAACGCCCGGCGGTGCGGCCGCCGGAATTTGCCCCGGTCGCGCCGCGTCCGGGATTGGCGCTCGGAACGGTCCCCGGCACCGACGTGCGGGAAGTGCGGGAACTCCCGCTCCCGGGCATCATCCCGGTCATCAAGCCCGCGCCGCCGGCACGCGAAGAGGCGGCGTCCGCGGTGACAATGCTGACCGTGTCATCGCTGGCGAGGTTCGCCTCCTCCATGATCTCGTGAGCCTCGTCCACATAGGTGGACATTTCAATACGCCGGATGATGTAAAATCTGCGCTCGGTCACCGCATCGTTCAAGCGGTGAATGATGCCGAATACACCTGCCATATTGCTGTAAACCCGGAAGCGGAAACGGAAAACTTTATAATCGCTGTCCTCCTCCTCCAGCTCGATGCGGGAAAATTCCACCAGCGAAGTGATGAGCGGCGGCAGTTCGTCCTCGGGCACATCCTCCTGACCGGGAACCGGCTTGGGCCGCCTGGGACCGGCGATCCGGACTCCGAGGTCGGCGATGATCTCAAGAATTTCCCCCACATACCCGACCTGCTTCTCGGTAGGCAGCGCATCCGGCATGGAGAAAAGACCGGAATCTCCCTCCAGGTCGATTTTATTCTCCATGCAGTACTGAGTGAGCCACTTCTGCACGTCGGTTATCATCTTGTTCGCTTCGCGGACGTTTCCGGAAAAATCCCTCGGCACGCCGAAAGCGAAGAAAAACACCTCTTCCCGGTTGTCGTTCCGGATCGGGATATTGGTGTGTTTGGCGGCCTCCGCGGCAAAAGCGTCAAGCGCCATTTCCCAATCGGCCGGGGTCCAATAATAAGGATAAGGATCGTCCTCCTCTTCGTCCTCTTCCTCATCCTCATCGTCGTAGCTCCGGCGGACCGGCTTGCTCTTCCGCATCCTGGATTCGCGGAAAAGCCGGAAAAGCACCGAATTGTTCATGGCGTCCTCGCGCTTTTCCTCCCAGAAACGCTTGAAATAATCCCGGAAATCCTCTTCCGCCTTGCGATGAGCGATCCTGATGTCCTCATCCGTCAGGGTCACCTTGATCCCGGCGGCCGCGGCGTCGCGCTCTTCAAGCGTTTCAAACTCTTCCTCCGCAACAGCCTGCTTCTGCTTTTCGGCGATCATCAGTTTTTCAGACTGGTCATAAAGGCCGAGCTTGTCATAGAAACTCTTCAAAGCCGGAAGCAGGGGCTGTCCGAAATACTGTCTGATGTCGTCAAGGCGACGGTTGTACTCCTGCAGATCAACGCCGAGCACCTGAATATTCTCCTTGGAAGGAGCCGGCTTCTGTTCGGACAATGTTTTGATGGTTCTCTGAAGTTCTTCGGTTTCGCCGATGGCGATCTGCATGTCTATGTAACGACCGATGGTTATGACCATCATGACCACCATACCGACCAGCGCCACGCTGAAGAAAGAAACCAGCAGGATATTTCTTTTGATAAATCTGTTCATGGAGCGTTTCTCTTATAAATTAATAGGTTCTTTAAGATGCAGCAATATACGGAATTCAGAAACGTTGGTGTCCTCCGAACCGATGGAGAATTTGAAGTGTTTGGAATCCTCAAGTTCAAAGGTGTCGGAATTCTTGATATTATCGCGGATGATTTCAAGGGTGCGGTCATTTTCCTTGTCAATATAGCTCCAGTGACCGATCACCTCGATATAATCCGTTTCCGCAAGCATCTCATACTCGCCGGGGATGGTGGTCGGCTCCTCATAGGAATCGCTGCCGCCGAACATGTCTCCGCCGAGTCCGGGCATCCCGCCGGGCATGGTCCCGCCGCTCATGGCTCCTCCTGACACGCCGGACATCCCGCCGCCGGACATTCCCGCTCCGGGGCCGCCGGGCATACTGCCGGACATTCCCGCTCCGGGGCCGCCGGGCATCCCGCCGCCGAACATCCCGCCGCCCATGCCGGAATCTTCGTAAAAAGCCGCCTCAACCGTATCGGCGCCCACCGGCAGAATGGAAGTGAACCACACATTCTCCTTCGGACGGATCTCCTCCAGCTTGTCCATGAGCTCCAGCCACTTGCCGCGCATTTCAATCAGTTCGTTGATCCGGCCCAGCGCGGCAACCGAACTCTTCAGGTCGCGATCCAGCGCAGTAACCGTTTCGGCATCCTTTTTGGTGGATTCCACCTGATTCTTGACCGCAGCCACCCGGCTGCGCTCGTAATCCTGCCGCACTCCGGCCACCGCGTAAATCACCATCAGACACATGAAGATAAGCACAATGCAAATGTAAAGATACATCCGCTTGGGTTTGAAAGCCTGCTGGAAACGCACCGAACTCGGAAGCAGGGAAATTTCCACCGGGCAGCTGATGACGTGCCGCAGCCCGAGCCCGACCATGTCCGGGAAAAGCGGCGCATCGGTGAGCAGGCGGTCACGGTCAATCCGGTCGCTCAGGGAAACCACCTGAAACACGTTGAGATACTCCACCGGGATGCGGAGTTTCTCATTGAAGAAATGAGGGGCGTAGGGAATAATGGAACTGCCGCCGCAGAGCAGCATGCGGGCGGGACGGTTGCCGCCGTGCTGGGAGCGCCAGACATTGATGGAGCGGTTCACCTCGCCGTGCAGACGGGTCATGACGTTTCGGGCGATTTTGGAGATGGTGGCCGCCACCTGCGAATCCGGTTCCTCGTAGGCGCCGCCCAGAGCCACGAAACAGTGGCGGCGCTTCAGCTCTTCGGCATCCTCGAAATTGATGTTGAATTCCTTGGCGATCTGCTGGGTTATGGCTTGACCGGCGATGGGAATGGTGCGGGTGAAAATGCGCCCCTTGTCCAAAAACACCAGATTGGCGCAGCGTCCGCCGATGTTGAGGATAACGTCGCACTGGTCGGTGCCGATGCCGTTGGCCCTGGCGGCATTGAAGAATGAAGTGGGAGAGACCTCTATGGATATGATCTCCTTGCCGTAATCCTCCACGATGTCGGAAATCGACGTGAGCAGATCCTCCTTTACCGCGACGAAGAGCGCCTCCATCTCGTCTCCCATGCCGGAGCCGTCGTCGCCGACGGCGGCGTGACGGATGAGCTGGTAGTCCCAGACCACCTCGTTCATGGGATAGGGGACCGTCTGCTTCGCCTCAAATTCGACGATCTGCTCCATTTGGGAACGGGTCTCGGTGACCGGAGGCAGATTGCTGAGGCGGGTGAAGAAATTCTGGCCGGAAAGGGAGAGTCTGACTTGTTTGGAGGTGAATTTGCCGCCGGTCAGGGACGTGCGCATGGCCTCGGAAAAGTCGCGCAGGAAGTCGCTGTCGGAATCGGATATGGGATACTCCAAAAACTCATAATCCAGCAGCTCCATACCGCCGTGCTCGTTAAAACTGAATTCGGCCAGCTTCAAACTGCAACCGCCGATATCTATCGCCAACACCGAGTTAGTTCTTGCCATTTTGCTCCGCCGAATCCTTCCTTGATTTATCCCCGTTCGTCTTTAATCACCGAGATTGTTCTGGGGCTGGGGAGGCAGCTCCACCCCGCTCACCGCCACGGCGTCCGCCGCCGGAACCTCGTCCACCACGCTCTTTTTGGCACGGCCTACCAGCGCCGCAAGAAAAAGAGTCAGCACAAACAGCACGGTCGTCAAAACAACGGTTATCTTAGTCAGGTGACTGCCGGCATAGGCGCCGAAAACCGACTCACCGATCACCGAGCCTCCGGTACCGAAACCGCCGGATTTGCTGGGCTGCACCAGCACCAAACCGATCAGTGCCAGGCACACCAGCGCCACCAGCACATAAAGCACACCAGTCCAATTTTCCATCTTCAGCCTGTCTTTTCCGTAATTTTTTCACTCCGCATTTTTCCTCCCGATCCCGGAAATTTTCCGTGAAGAAAAGAAAAATGCAACATACATATACCGCCTCTTGTGAAAAAAGTCAAACGCTTTTTGGCCCTACAACGCAAAAAAGCTTTAAAATTTTTCCGGAAACGGCCCTGTTTCGGAAATAAGACCGTTTCCGGGCCGTCTTTTTTATTTTCCCAATGCGTTGGCAATCAGTGCGGAAAACGCGTCCGCCTTCAGCGACGCTCCGCCGATGAGACCGCCGTCGATGTCCGCGCAGGCCACGAGATTGGCGGCGTTGCCGGGGTTCATGCTGCCGCCGTACTGGATGACGATGCCGGAAGCGACTTCGGCGCCGAAAAGCCGGGCGATCTCGCCGCGGATGAAGGCATGGGCGGCCTCGGCGATCTCGGGAGTGGCGGTCTTGCCGGTGCCGATGGCCCATACCGGCTCGTAGGCGACGATGACTTTTGCCATGTCGCAGGCGGACAGACCGGCGAAACCGCCGGCGATCTGGGCGGCGAGGACGGCCTCGGTGCGGTTGCTCTCCCGCTCATTCAGCGTTTCGCCGACGCACACGATAGGCTTGAGGCCGGCGGCCAGAGCGGCTTTAAGGCGCTTGTTCACAGTCTCGTCGGTTTCTCCGAAATACTGGCGGCGCTCGCTGTGACCGATGATGACGTATTCGACGCCGGTCTCCTTGAGCATGGCGGCGGAAATTTCACCGGTGAAGGCCCCGGATTCGGCCCAGTGAATGTTCTGGGCGCCGACCTTGATATTGCTCCCGGCAGCGGCCTCCACCACGGCGGAGATGGTGGTGAAGGGAGGGCAGACGACGATTTCCACGTCGCCGAAGCCGGCAACAAGGGGCTTCAGGGCGTTTACAAGTTCGCGGCCCTCGGCCGCGGTCTTGTTCATTTTCCAATTCCCGGCAATGACGAGTTTTCTGGACATAATGCCTCCTGATTGTTATTTGCAGAAAAAACCACGATGTTTTTAAATTAGCATATTTTCAGTTCTTTTGCAAAGAGATTGACTGATTTTTCATCTTCTTTTTCAATTTTTTTTCATTCCCGGGATTGCTTTTCGGCGCATCGCGGTTATTATAATAGATGTATCACGCGCGAGAACAGAAAGGAAATCGCAATGGAACATCTGAATGTACCGCCGGCCAATCATGTGAAAGTCCTCGACGGACAGGGCTGGGTCGGCCTCATCGACCATCTCGGCAGCGAAAGCACCATCGTCAACGCCGCCAGGGTCTCATTCGGCAAAATCACCGACAGCATGACTCCCCGGGACGTCAAGCTGCTGGAATATCTGATTGAAAACCGCCACACCAGTCCCATGGAGCATCTGGTCTTCACCTTCAGCGTTCACTGTCCCCTCTTCGTCCGCGGGCAATGGCACCGTCACCGGACCTGGAGCTACAATGAGATTTCCCGCCGCTACACCGAGATTGATCTGGAATTCTACACCCCGCCCAAACTCCGCCGCCAGGCGGAAAACAACCGCCAGGCCTCGATTGAGGAAGATGACTTCCCGGAGGGCGAAACCCTGCGCGGCCTGATTTCCGACCACAACCGGACATCGCTCGAGCTGTACGAAAAACTCCTGGCCGCGGGGGTCTGCCGGGAACAGGCCAGAGGGGTGCTGCCTCAGAATATGATGGTGACTTTCTGGGGGACGGTGGATCTCAGCAATCTCATACACTTCCTGGAACTCAGGGACAGTCCCCATGCTCAGTGGGAGATCCGGGAGTATGCCAGGGCGATCAAGACGCTCATCGAGCCGGTGGTGCCCAACGTGGCCGCCTATTTCCGCCGAAAAGGCCAGTGGTGAACCGCTTGCAGGCGGACGCGGGGCGGCCGATCCCGCCCCCCCCGTGCATGACCTTTTCGTCGATTAAATTTGCAGAAACCGGCAATCGGGTGTATATTAAAAGGTAATTTTCGCCCCCGGCCGGTTGCGGACGGTATCGTGTCAGGTTTCTGGATTCAGGAGAGTACGGCTTCGATTATGAAAAAAATTTTTGTCAGCGCGGCGATATTCGCTCTCACCTGCATCCTTCCCGGGTGCACTGTCATCAGGGAACTGCCGCCGGAGGCCGCCGCTCCCGCCGATGCCGAATATGAGATCGGACGCCGTCTGCTGGAGGCCTTCCTCGCGGGCGACGGCGAGGAATTCGTCAGTCTGCTCCCGGAGGAGGCCGCCGAAAAATTCGGAGTGAAAGAATTCGAGGCCAGCCGCAAGGCGCTTACGGAATCCCTGGGCGAACCCATAAGTTTCTCCTACGTCACCGAACTGGAACTCCCGATCTTCACCCCGCATATATGGAAAGTGCGCTTCCGGCGTCGCGACCTCAGATCCGGGGAAACCTTCACCAGCGAAGCCCTGTTCCGGGTTATCACGGGCAAAATTGATGACAGAACCATAATCACGGCCTTCCAATTCCTTTAAAAAGAATCCCCGGCGCCGGCCGGGGATTTGCTTAAAGACACAACATATTAACACAAAGGATATTATGAAAACATCGCCACCTTGTTTCATGCTGATGTGCGGAATCGCCGCCGCCATCCTGTGCGGCGCCGCCGGTCTCGGCGCCGCGGATGCGGAATCCCCGGCCTCCCGCACCATCCGCCTGCGGCAGAATGACGCGCAAATCGAATTCGACAGCAAAATATATGAACTTCAGTATGTGCCTGCCGAAGAAATACTGCCTTTCGTGAATTCCGCCATAAAGCGTTACAACGTCAATTCCACCATCCGCAGGATCACCACCGACAAAGGCGGCTGCGGCGCACTCCTGGTCTCCACCGGAACCGATTTCATGCCCTATGTGGACAGCATTGTCGCCGCCCTGGACAAAGAGGCGGGCATCGAGGGCACCGGCATCGCCAGAGTCACCTATGCGCCCCGCTACCGCGGCGCTTCCGGCATGATCGGCGTGGTCAACGACACCATCGTCTCCTCCAGCGGCACGGCCTACCTCAATGAGGAAACCAACACCATCTCGTGGAGGGATCAGAACAACGCCGCCGAACGCACCCTCTCCCTGATAAGCCGACTCGACCGCCCTCTCCCCCAGGCCCGCGTCCGGATCAACTACTATGAATTGCGGGACAGCGACCTGAAAGACTGGGGGATGGACTATCTGGCATGGAAAAACGGCCCCGGCGTCAATCTCCTGAACGTGGGCTACAACGCCGGCGAACTTTTCGTGAATGAGCTTCTGGACTCCGTCCACTATGCGGTGGACCCCTCCTGGTACTACGGAGGTTTCTTCACCGCTCCCCAGTTCGACATGAGCTTCATCCGCTGCCTGCAGCAGTCCGGAAACGCCAACGCGGTGGCCGACGCCTCCCTGGTGGTGCTCAACACTCCGGTAGCCACGCCGGAGGAATATGCGCTGCTCCTGGAAGTTCAGGAAAAGAATCCGGATACCGCGCCATTCATCTACCGGATGAGCATGCAGCCGGAATATCAGAACATATCCAAAAACGTCCTGGGCCGCACCCTGGTCGGCAAAAGCTACTACGAAGACGAAAACGGCGTCAAGCACCCCGATCCGCCGGCGCTGGAGGCCAAAATCATCAATCCGTTCATCTGCTTCGGAGACGCGGAAACCGATGAGACCGGGTTCATACCATGCACCCCGGAATTTTACAAAAGCCGGGGGCTCGGTGAAAATTCCGGCGGGGTGGTTTTCGACTACGTCTTTTACGTCAAAAACGTCATCGAACGGGGCAACACCGGAGCGGAACTGAGCAATTCCGCAGTGATCTCAGGCGCCGCCACCCTGGGCTTCGGCCGGGAAAAGGTGCTTGCGGTGTATGAAAAAAGCAATGATGTGGAGCAGACTATCGGTCTGCCCATCTTCTGCCGCATCCCGGTGATCAAGTATCTGTTCAGCACGGTCACCACCATTCAGGAGCGCACCTATATCATCGTCACCGCCGAAGCCTCGCCCGTGCATCCCGACACCGGTCGGGAGAGCGTCACCGACACCAGCGTTTCCACCGGCATCGACCGGCGCATCGAAAACCCGTTCCGGTCTCAAAGCGAGGAATAACTCAAACGAAAAACAGGTTGTGAAAATGAAGTCATTGAAATATCATTCGATTCTGCCCCTGATCGCCCTCGCTCTCGCCGCCGGATGCGCGGCCGGCGACGGCGGACGCCGGCGCCCGGAGCCGCCGGCGGACCAGGCAAACCGCGAAAATCAGCCCCGGGAGCTTATTCTGAATCCCCAGGCCATCCCGGGAGTCCCCCGATCCGAAAACAACAATCCCACCGGCGCCTACGCCCCCACCAACGTTCAGGCCCAGCTTAAGATCGACGTGAGCGACGGCACCGGCGAAATCAACGTCATCCGGGACAACAGCGATCCTTTTGTCATCACCAAACCCTATGAGATCCGCCACGCCGACTGTTACGCCGTCCGCAGCTATCTGGAGGCCGCGGTAAAGGCGGTGAGCATCAACGCCAGTCCGGCCAATGTCGACGCGGTGAAGTTCACGGACGGCACCGGAGTGGTGCTGGTCTCCGCCGAAGCTTACCGCTTCAGGGATTCCGAAAACGGACGCGGCATCGACAGCATTGTGGCAAGTCTGGATCGGGAGGGGCTCTCCTATCTCCCGGACGCCGATGTGTATGTTTACTTCCCGAGGATCAGCCGGGCCGCCAACCTCAGGGAAATGCTGCGCAATGTGGGCTCATACGCGCTTCACGAGGAGTTTGAAGTTTCTCCGGACACCGTCACCGTGGATTCGGAGCTCAACGCCCTGGTGGTAAAGGCTCCGGCATGGGTGTGGGCGGAGATGCGTGAACTGCTGGACGCCTACGACCGGCCGATTCCCGAAGTCCGGATCGCCTACCGGATCCTGGAGATCTACGCCGAAAACGACGACCGCATCGGCGTGGACTTCCAAAGCTGGAAAAACAACGACGGCATTGACCTCTTCAGCACCGGAGCCATCGTGCGCCGCAACTGGGGCACATTCTTCGTCAGCGGCGTCCAGGACACCGGCAACAACCACACCAATTACTGGAACTTCAACCCCAAGTGGAATACCCGGTATCTTGACTTCATGACCTCCATCGGCAAGGCCAAGTGCCTGGCCGAGGGCGTCCTGGTGGCGCAAAACCGCAGAAGTTCGGTCATACAGGTCGCTTCCGGGTTCTTCTACGACCGCACCTACTACACCGAGGGCGCCAAAACCATTGCCGAAGGCTGCGGAGAATTCGCCTACACCGAACCCAATCCGGACACGATTATCCGGGAATCCATCACCAAGATCATGCCCCAGGCGGAAATCGACTCCATGTATACCCGCATGCAGGTCCCGTCCTATTTCACCGAGGCCGGTTACACCCGGCGCATGATGGGCACCCAGACCACCACCGCCCTCTACTACGACGCCATCGCCAAAGCCACCGGCAGCGATCAGATGACCAGCGCGATTTCCAAATATCTCGCAGGCTTCGTCAAAGCCGACGGCACCGTGGTGACCGGAGCTTATTACAACACCAACTGGAATTCCGTGGATTCCGCCCCCGGCATCATCCACGGCTGGCTGCAATACCCCATGGTCACCGACGGATTCGTCTTTGATCTGGCGATCACTCCGGTCGTCACCGGAGATGCCGCCACAGTGAAATTCGATCTTTCGGGAATTTCGCTGCTGGGCTGGAATTCCGACGGTTCGGCCCGCCGCAGCGCCTCCCGGACCAGCACCACGGTGCAGATCGGCTACGAGCCCCGGGACTTCGTCATCGGCGGCATCCGCAAGTCCGAATCCGTGCGCGGCACCACCGGTCTGCCCTTCTTCAAGGATCTCCCGGTCATCGGACGGCTGCTCTCCACCGAGAGCGAATCCATTAAACAATCCCAGCTGGTCCTGATCGCGACCGTGGAATACATGCGGCCGGATTCCTTCGCCGAAGATGGGATCCGCAGCGACATGAGCGACATCGTCAAAGGCGTCAACAAAGGCATGAACAGCCGAGTCGGAAACATGTTCTTCCAGCAGTACTGGCTGGATTCCGACCGCGCCGACCGGGTCGAACGGATCGAGGAACTCTCCCAGCAGATCAACGACGAATATCAGGAAATAAAGTAAGTTCCCGACAGGGACGGCGGCACGAAGCCGCCGTCCTTTTTTTTGTCCTTTCCGGGGCTGCCGCCGACAGTGTTCCGGACTCCCGCCCGGCACGAAGCCGCCCGTATGCTCCGCCGCCCCCGCCGCTCACTCGGCACGTAAAATCGCTGTGATCGTCCCGATGATGGTGTGATGAAAATCCCGCTCGGGGTAGAAATCCCGAATGAGCTTTTTGTCCCGGAAAGACGCGGCTCGGGCGGGTGATATGAATTTGGTGACGGCCTCGATGACGCAGTCGGCCTCGGCAAAAGCCGGAGCGGCGACGGAGGATGCTTCCACGGGGGTCAGCCCGGCGTCCGATATTTTGCGGGGATTGGTGCAGCCGGAAACGCTGCCCAGAAATTTGAGCGCATCCCGGTATTTTTCGGGAAAAGTACAGCAGGTGAAGGAGTCGTAACGCTCCAGAAACTCCAGAGTGCGGCGCTGGGGGCGGACCACAACGGTTATGGCCGGACAGCTCCACATGGTGCCGAGGAATCCCCAGCCGATCGTCATGCAGTTGTATTCGCCGCTTCTGAAATCCCCGGCACAGAGCAGAAGCCAGCGTTGGGAAAAGAAATTGAAAATTTCCGGATTGAAGACGGCGGGATCAATTTTTTTCATATTTTCCATTTGGATGCCTCCGGTTGCAGTTTCGGGTGTTGTCTGTGCGGAATATAACCTGTGGCGGAAGTTTTTTAAAGTCACGGCATGATTTTTCAATAAAAAAAAGCTGTTTTGATTTGCAATTTCCCGCTTTGATGTTAGATTATGGGTACATATTTTATGAGGGCGTATAGCTCAGTTGGTTAGAGCGCCACGTTGACATCGTGGAGGTCACAGATTCGAGTTCTGTTACGCCCACCAGCCTTCGAAAATCCGGCAGGATCCCCTGCCGGATTTTTTTACGGCCGGGCAAGCCGTCCGCGATCAGCGGCGGATTGACAAGACGGAAACGGGCAAAGCCCGCGAAGGCTGTCCCGCCGTAGCCTTGGCGGA
>JAZMZH010000055.1:0-23132 GCA_045585875.1 Victivallaceae bacterium
CGAGGCCGTCGAAAAGCATCCAGTTGGCCGACACTCCCGTGTTGAAGGTGAAACTGTCGCCCCAGTCGGTGGTGCCCACATTCACGCCCCGGGAAACCCGGTTCAGGCTGTAGTCGGCGCCGGCGGTGGCGGTGAGGGTGGGAGAATACTGGCCGATGGCCTGATAATAGCGCATTTTGGCGGCATTTACCGCATGGTAGGCGCTGATGATGCTGGGATTGTTGATGAGGGCGATCTGCTGGGCTCTCTCCAGAGAGAGCTCGGTCAGTCCCTCGAGCATGCGGTCGGTTTCGGCATGGGCGTTTCCGGTAAAGGTGGTCCCCTGAAAAACCTCGGCCGGAGGTTCATATTGATAACAGCCGGTCAGGCCGACGGCCAGCAGAACAGGCAGCAAACGCGATGTCCAGTTGCTTTTTGATCTCATTTTTCTCTCCGTGTGAATAAAAATATGCGATTTTTGATAATTTAGCCTTTTTGTTTCAACTTTCAAGCCGTACCGAGCAAAAATCAAAGATTTTTCAGGCCGCCGCCGCGGCCCGACGCTTCCCTCGCGCAGTCAAAAAAAGACCGCCGCCGGACGCAATCACCGGCCGGAAAATCTCGCCGCAGGATCAGCTGACCCGGGACGCGTGCTCCTCGGAGAGGCGGCGCAGCGTCTGGAGATCCAGTTTGCCCGATCCCATCACCGGGATCGCGTCGATCCTGACGAAATCCTCGGGCTTGGGAATCCAGAGGTTGGGCATGCCGGAAGAGCGCATCTGCGCGATCAGGGAGGGCACCTCCTCCTGGTCGATGGTGTGAAAGACCACGATCCGCTCTCCGCGCCGGGAATCCTTGCACCCGGTCACGGCAAAACAGCGGCTCTCGGAGGGGTGAAACTCGCTCAGCCGCTGCTCGATGAGCTCGTGCGGCACCATTTCGCCGCCGATCTTGCTGAAGCGGGAGAGGCGTCCGGTGATGAAGATGTAGCCGTCGCTGTCGATGCGGGCGAGGTCGCCGGTGTTGTACCAGCCGTCGTGGATGACCTCGGCGGTCTTTTCGGGTTCGTCAAGGTATCCCAGCATGACGTTGGGCCCCTTGAATTCCAGCAGGCCGGTGCATCCGGCGTCCTGCACCTCGCCGGTATCCACGTCGATGGTCCGGGCCGCAATGCCGGGGAGAGGCTGCCCGATGCTGCCGACCTTGCCCACCTTTTTGCCGATGGCGTAGTAGGACTGGGCCAGATTGACGGCGGTGATCGGGGAGAGTTCGGTGGTGCCGTAACCCTCGGTCACGGTGATGGGCACCAGTTTTTCCAGCTGCGCCACCACTTCCGGACGAAGTTTTTCGGCGCCGGTGATGACCAGATCCAGGGAATCGAAATCCCCGGGAGCGGCCTTACGGCAGTAATTCTGCAAAAAGGTCGGGGTGGCGATGAGCAGATTGATCTTTTCCTCGCGGATCAGACGGCAGACCTTGGCGGCGTCCAGAGGATTGGGCATGAAGCACACCGGCGTGCCCGAAAGCGCCGGAAACCAGAAGGAAACCGTCATGCCGTAGGTGTGAAACAACGGCATGTGGCCGATGATGCGGAAGCGTTCCCGGGACCAGGCCACCACCCGCCAGAAACTGTAGCAGTCGGAGTTGATGTTGTGATGGGAGAGCATGACGCCCTTGGGCTTGCCGGAGCTGCCGGAGGTGAAGAGCAGAGCGCCGACCCGCTCCACATCCTTCCAGCTCTTGGGGGCGAACACTCTCCCCAGCAGGTTGGACGGCCGCAGCAGCAGCGCGCCCAGCACGGCGCAGACCTTTTCCCGGGCGGTGACCTTCAGGGCCAGATCCTCCAGCATCACCATGCCCGGCAGGGGTTCCATCTTGATCTTGGCCAGAAAGAGCCTGCTGGTGAGGATGCAGCTGATCCGCGCCTGACGCACGGAGGCGGCCAGCGCCTCGGGGCCGGTGGTGAAGTTCAGCAGCGCCGGCGAGCGGTCGGCGAACATCACCGCCAGAGTGGCCGTGACCGCCGCGGTGGTGCCGGGCAGCAGGATGCCCACATACTCTTCGCCGCATCCGATGCGGCGCAGAGTGCGGGAGAGGGCCAGCGCCCGGATGAGCATCTCAATGTTTTTGACCTTGGAGCCCTCGTAGTCGCTGAAGGTTACCTGATGCGGCGAACGCTGGGCCAGACTGGCGAAGGCGATATGCAGGGGTTTCTCCCAGTATTGTTTTTCCCGCTCGGTCTCCGCGCCCATTTCGGCGATGCGCATCCACAGCCGGTAGCTGGAAATCTTTCCCGACACGGGCGCGCCGATGGTCACGGTCACGGGGATGGGCCAGCGCAGCGGCGGTATGAAGCGGATTTTCCCCTGGTCAAAGGCGAAAAACCGTCCCCAGTAAAGCCCGAGACGGATCGGCACCACCGGGACGCTCACATCGGGAGGCAGCAGCTGCTTCAGCCCCCGGCGGAATCCCCCCGTCACCCCGGTGCCGGAAATGCCGCCCTCGGGATAAAAGGCCACGGCGCCGCCGCTGCGGAGGTGCTCGTGGACCTTTTCAAAAAAAGCCCGCATCTGCTTGGGATGACGGCTGTCGGGCACTTCGATGAAGCCGATCATGTGCAGATACCAGCCGAATCTGGAGCGGCGGCACAGCATGGAGTCGATGGGGAAGATCACCTTGCGCGGCGTGGCGGCGAGGATGAAGCCGATGTCCAAAAAGGACACATGGTTGGAAACCAGGAGCACCGGTCCGGATTCCGGGATCTGCGACCCGTTTTCACGGGCGACCCGGACCCGGAAGACCGAACGGCTGAAGGGCAGCAGAAACGCCCGGAAGAGCGCCTGGGGCGCTCCGAAGGCCAGCACCAGGCTGACCAGCGCCATAATACCGATAATAATGAAAAATGCCTGACCGGCGGAGAGGAAAAGCGAACTCGCCGTCACCCCCAGGCTGCCGAGAAGCACCAGCACCATGAAACGCTGGGCGATGCGGCAGCGCTCCCAGGCGGCCAGCTCGTAGCCGAAGATGCCGCAGGCCAGAATCCGGGAAACCAGCTTGACGAATTCGCTGCCGGGGATGACGTTGATCAGCATCAGCGCCGAAACCCCGTAAAAGCCCCAGATGACCCGGCCCACATCCAACCCCCGGAGAGGCTGGCGGAGCAGCATCCCCAAAACCACCAGACACGCGGCAAGGGAGCTGGTGAGTTCGCCCTCGCGGATCACCAGCCACAAAATTCCGGCCCATACCAGATAAAGCCACCAGTTCTGCTTCCCGTCTTCCCAGCTTCTCGATCTGTAAGGCATAAATATCTCCTGATGTGTTTGTCGATAAAATATACTTATTACTATAGCATCGTTTTGGCATTTATGCCAGCGGCGCGGCGGGAATATTGCCTGCAAAATCACCGCCAATGCCCCGGGAAGAGCAAGACCCGCCCCCGGAACTCATTGCGCCATCCCTCTCAAATTCTGTTTTTGCCCAGCAGCGGAGGCAGATCGATCACATCGACCCACTCCACGTCGGGGTCCTCGCTCAGGGCTTTGATCGTCCGCTCGAAACGCTCCCACAGCACGGGGACATCCAGCAGCTCGTAGGAATGGCCCCAGAAGTAAAAGACGCCCGTTGCTTTCGCCTCGTCGAAGATTTTCCAGAAAAAGGGATTCAGGAAATGGCAGTTGGAATGCAGCGTCATCAGGTTGTCGTTAGCGGTCACGTCGGCAAGATTTTCCACGGTGCGTCCGTAACGGAATCCGGCTTCGGCGAGCAGACGTTCCGTTTCCGGGGTGTGGATGCCGCCCGGCCAGGCGAAGCCGCGGCATTCCTGCTGAAACATGTCTTCCAGAAAATTGCGGGCATCCAGCGCCGCCTTCAGGAAATCCGCGTCCGGCACCTGACCGGCGGCGTCATGCTGCCAGCAATGGCTTGCCACCTGAAAACCGCCGTAAACCGCTTTCAGATCCTTTTTTCCGACAATCCCGGGACCGAAGCCCATGTGACTCCAGCCCCGATCAAAAGGATCGAGCCATCCGGCCGGCACAGTCTCCATGCCCATGCGTCCCGGACAGAGATTGAAGGTGGCTTTCGCATGGTACTTGCGAAAGATTTCCGTCAGACGGATGTCGTTGAAGACCCCGTCATCCCAGCATTGTGCGACTTTGACCATGATTGCATCCTTATTTCCTTAATAAGAGATATTCCTCCGTCCGCGGGCTTCTGCCGGACGCCGCGGGACGGAGGCAGTTTGCCGGTGGCGGCAAAAAGAAGGCCGCCGCAAACATCGGTATTCGCGACGGCCGTCCTGAAACAACCGGAGTTATTGTCTTGCGACCGCAGGCCAGAGCTCGGCGCGGCGGTTCTGCGCCCAGACGGCTTCGCCGGTGCCCTCCACGGCAGGCTGATCCTTGCCGAAGGAGAGAGTCCGCATCCGGCTCTCTTCGATGCCGGCGTTGGCGAGGTAATCCTTCACGGAAATGGCGCGGCGCTCGCCCAGCGCGCGGTTGTACTCCTCGGTGCCGCGCTCGTCGCAGTGGCCCTTGACGGTGAGCAGGACCTCGGGATTTTTGATCATGTAATCGACGACGAAGTCCAGCTTGGCGGTTTCGCTGCCGTTGAGGGCCTCGCTGTCATAGGCGTAATAGACGGTGGGGAAGCCGCGGCGATCCGCGAATTCCACCCAGTCATCCCCGGCTACGGAATAATCTCCGGCGCCCTCCTGATAGCTGGCGGGATCGAAATTCAGCCCGTCTCCGGAGCCGTACTTCTCGTCAAAGGCGGCGCCGCCGTGGGGCCACGCCGGGGGCACGCCGCTGTCCGCGGGATCGCTGTTGTCAACACAGCCGGCAAAGACGACCGCGGAACACAGCACTGTCAAAAAACCACCGATACGGAAACTCATGATCTCCCTCCAGATTCTCCGAATTACTTACTTACGGTCCTTGGAAACAACGCGGCATCCATTTCCCAATGAATCGCCTCACGGCAGTAAATATAATGCAAAAGAACGAAAAATCCAGCGGTTTTCAAGACAATAGAGAGCTTTTTTCGACAAATTCCCGTTTTCCCGCCGGATAACCGCATCCGGGACCGCCGAAAACCGTCGGCGGCGTCCGGGGGAAGCCCCCTGCGCCGCGGACGAAAAGATGTTCCGACGGGCCCCCCGATCGGCTCCGAACTGCCGGCGGCGGCGGAAGTCTTTCGGGCTTTCGGGGTGTTTTTTTCATCCTTATTTGCGGTTTTTGCAAGAATTTTTCAAATTATTTGTGAAAACCCCCTTGATTTTTCCGGTAATCAAATTATATTCTTCATGAAGTATTTTTTGCGAGCAGAAAGTTAACCCAATAAACGAGGTAAGGGATGAAATCTGTTAGTTGCAAATGGGCAGCCGTGCTGCTGCTGGTGGGTTTCGGCATGTCGGCTCTTCCGGCGGCCGCTGAGAGCAACATGATCATGAAGCTGGGCCGCGGCATCGCCAACGTCGCCTTCGGCCCGCTGGAACTGCTCATCCGTCCCTATGACGTCAGCAAGAATCAGGGCAATATCGCCGCCGTCACCTACGGAGTCCTCTCCGGCGTCTGCTGGACCGTGGCCCGCGAAGTCGTCGGCGTGGTGGACATCGTGACCTTCCCCATCCCGCTCCCCGGGTGTACCGACAACCCGCTGGACGAGGGCTGGGGCTACGGCGCCATGATGCATCCGGCGTGGGTGATCGACGCCGAGCACAACGCATTCAACTTCTTCTACTACAACGATTCTCTGATGACCGACAACTGACGGTCGCCGCCGCCGCTGTCGGACCGATCCGGAAGCTCCCGAAACGGCGGCGCGGAGATTCGCCGCGGACTGCGCCTCCCGAGGGAGGCGTATTCTGTATTATGAGGACGGATGCGCGTTTCGGGAACCGATCTCCGGGAGCGTATCACCCTCCGGGAGGTTTCGGAAACACGTTCCCTCCAGCACCAATTTTTTGCAACCGTCTGCCGAGGATGTCATGAGTTTTTCCTGTGGTTTCGTGGGACTGCCCAATGTAGGCAAATCCACTCTCTTCAACGCCCTTTGCTCCGGCGGCGCCGAAGCCGCCAACTTCCCCTTTTGCACCATCGAGCCCAACACCGGCGTCGTAGCGGTGCCGGATGAGCGTCTCCAGGTGCTCTCGGATCTGGAAAATTCCGCCAAAATCGTCCCGTCCACCCTCAAATTCATCGACATCGCCGGACTGGTGGCCGGAGCGAGCCAGGGCCAGGGTCTCGGAAACCAGTTCCTCGGACACATCCGAAACGTGGATGCCATCGCCCATGTGGTGAGGCTCTTCCGGGACGGCGATGTGGTGCATGTCTCCGGGAAAGTCGATCCGGCCGCGGATTGCGAGGTCATCATGACCGAACTGATGCTGGCGGATCTCGACATGCTGGAGAAGCGTCTGGCAAAATCCCGCAAACTGGCCGCCAACGGAGACGCCTCGGTGAAGACGGAACTGGAACTGGCGTCCGACTTCGCGGCCAGACTGGGCGAGGGGCTCCGTCCGGAGTGGGACCGCAGCGACCCCGCGGTATGCGCGGCGGTGAAAAATCTCGGACTGCTCACCACCATGCCGGCCTTTATCTGCGCCAACACCGACGAGGACACCTACCGGAATTTCGACTCCGACCCCGCGGCGCGGCAGCTTTCGGAATATGCCGCCGTCCACGGGATGGAGGTGGTGCCCGTGTGCGCCAAACTGGAGGCGGAGCTGGCGGAACTGGACCGGGAGGAGGCCGCGGGCTTCATGGCGGAGCTGGGCATCGGCGAGACCGGGCTCACCAAAGTCATCCACACCGGCTACCGGCTCCTGGACTACATCACATTTTTCACCGCCGGGCCCATGGAATCCCGGGCCTGGACCGTTACCCGCGGTACTCCGGCTCCTCAGGCGGCGGGCAAGATCCACACCGATCTCTGCCGGGGCTTCATACGCATGGAGACCGTCAGCTACAGCGACATGGTGGAGTGCGGCGGCTGGAACAAAGCCAAAGAAGCCGGCAAGCTGCGCATCGAGGGAAAGGATTATCTGATGCAGGACGGCGACGTCATCCATGTGAGATTCTCCGTGTAAATGGGCGAGAGCAGACATGGCATACTGAAAAGCTCCTCCGGGGTCGCCGTATCCACCCTGATCTGCCGGGTGCTGGGTCTGCTGCGGACCGCTCTGGAAGCGCAGCTGCTGGGCGGCGGCGCTTTGGCGTCGGCCTGGGGGCTGGCCTTCACCCTGCCCAACCAGTTCCGGAGCATTTTGGGCGAGGGCGCCCTGGCCGCGGCGCTGATGCCGATCATGGCCGGCACGGAGCAGGAATCCGGCCCGGCGGAGATGCGGCGGCAGTTCGGCATCGTATTCGCTTTTATGGGGGTGCTGCTGGCGCTGATCTCGCTGGTGCTCTCCGGGGCGGCGCTGCTGATCGCCCGCTTCGTCAGCGGCTACTGGCTGCTGGCGATGCGGATCGTGCCGCTGGTGATGCCTTACGCGATATTCATGTGCCTGGTGGGGATCACCGGGACGGTGCTGGGGCTGCGCAAGGTGTTTTTTCTGCCCAGCGTCGGAAACATGCTTTTGAATTTCTTCATGATCGGGGCGCTGTGGTTCATGATCGGGCGCGTGCTCGACGACATGGACATCCTGGAGATCCTGAGCTGGTCGGTGCTGGCCAGCGGAGCGGCGCAGCTGCTGCTGCAGTTCGTGCTGCTGCGGCGCAGCGGAGTGCTGCCGGACTTCCGGGGGAAATTCCGGGGAGGCTCCCGGCTGCTCAGAGAATTGTTCGTGCTGGCGCTGCCCGGGATCATCGGAGCATCGGCCTCCCAGCTGAGCTTCGCGGCGGATCAGATCCTGGCGGGGATCCTCTCCGAACACGCCCTGCCGGCCCTGAAATATTCGGAACGGCTGATCTACCTGCCCATCGGGCTCTTCGCCGTCTCCCTGGGGAGCGTGCTTTTCGCGGCCCTCTCCCGCACCGCGGCCAAGGGCAACCTCGACGAACTCCGCAGCCATGTGGCCTGGGGACTGCGGATGGCGGCCTTTGTCTGCATCCCCATGGCGTTTTACGCCTTTGCCCTGCGGGAACCGGTGATGCGGCTTTTCTTCATGCGGGGCAAATTCGATGAAACCTCCCTGGCGGCGGCCACCTACGCCATGGGCTTCTACGCCGTCGGCATCCCGCTCTTCTGCTCGGTGAAGATCATTCTGCCCGCCTATTACTCCCGCAAGGACACCCGCACGCCTCTGAAGTGTTCCCTGACCGCTCTGGGTTTCAACATTCTGTGCAGCGTTCTGCTCATGTGGCCCCTGAAGCAGGGGGGCATCGCCCTGGCCACGGTGCTCTCGAGCCTCCTGAACAACATCCTGCTGCTGATCATGCTCCGCCGTGCCGGATTTCCGGTCCCCATGGCCGGAGTGACCGGCAACATCCTGCGCTGCGCCGGGGCGTCTCTGCTGGCGATCCTGCCGGTCGCGCTCTGCTACCGTACCTGGGACGCCGGTCTGAAGTGGCTGCCGGGAGACCTGCTGCCGATCATCGTCGGCACGGGAGTTTTCGGCGTGCTCTACGGCGTGCTCTGCCGTCTGCTGGGTGTGCGGGAGCTGGGCGAATTGGCCGGTATCTTCAGAAGCCGTGCGCGGTGATTCTGGCCCTCCGCGCCGAAAGCAGACTCTTCTCAAAAGCGGGATAGGGATTCCCCAATTCCCGGTCCAGGAGGGTGACGGCTCTGGCATATTCATCCCTCTCCTGGAGCGTATCGCACGCGGAGAGTACGGTCTTGACGAAATCCGGCTCCGGCCTCCGGGAGGAGTACCCGCGGCCGGAAAATTCCTCGACGGCCTCGACGGCCTCGATTTCCCGGCCCGGGGTCTTGCGAAGCACCTCATCCAGGAGTATCACCGCGTTGGTCATGCCCGGACGCCGCCGCAGTATATCGCGAAGCATCGCCTCGGCGCGGGCGTAGTCGCCGCCGGCAACGGCGCTCTCCACCGGCGAAAGCATCTCGGGAGCTTCGCGGATGCGCCCGGTGGGGGCATAAATGCCGTTGCCGAATCCGGCGGAGATCAGCGGCAGGACAAATTTCCAGAAAAGCGCCACAAACCCGAATACCAATATGAGGTAGCAGCCGAAATCCACAATGGCGCCCACCACGCTCCGGTCGTCGGTGCGGGCGATCTGGCGGCTGATCAGCCACAGCACTCCGGCGAAGAGCGCGACTACCATCAGTTTCTTGAAGCGGTCCATAAGAACCGCACCTTTTAATGACGCCATATCCGTCTCCTGGTCTGTCCGCTTCAGGGACAAAAAAACCGCCGGGAGGGCGGTTTTATGTCGCAACTACTTGTTCTTGTGACGAAGCGACTTAAGCTGCTTTTTGCGCTTATGTTTCGCAATCTTGCGACGGCGTTTTTTCTTGAGGTTTCCCATGGTTAAGCATCCTTATTTTTTAAGCGCTGCCATCAGTTTGTCGAACTGCGATTTCTTGTTGGAAACTTTATTGGCGTGGATGACGCCGACTTTGGCCGCCTTGTCGAACTGGCTGCAGCAGTCCCGGTAAAGCTCCATCGCCTTTTCCGCATCGCCGGTTTCGACGGCGGCGCGGAACTTCTTCTCCGCGGTACGGAGCGAGCTCACCCGGGCGCGGTTGCGGGCATTGGCAAGCTTGCTGGTACGCAGACGCTTGATCGCAGATTTCAAATGTGCCATTTTCTTTCCTGTTTGCAAGAAGATTTTTTTCCGAGTAATATATCCACTAAATATGCCACACTATTGCCAAAAGTCAAATCACATTTGAAGAAAAATATCAAAAAAAGCATCTCCCGATTGGAAAATTTTCTCTCAGGAGCTATATTAACGGTTCAGGATATTCAGGTAAACTGTGCAATTTTGCCCAAACCATATGGAGAAGATCATGTCCAAGAGCTTCAATGTTGCCATCGCCGGAGCCACCGGCGCGGTCGGCGTGGAAATGCTGAAAACCCTTGAAAGAAGAAATTTCCCGGTCCGGAATCTCAAACTTCTGGCCAGCGCCCGATCCGCCGGCAAGACCGCTTCCTATAAGGGCGAAACCCTGGTCATCGAGGAGATGAAGCCGGAATCCTTCAAAGGCGTCGACATCGCCCTCTTTTCCGCCGGCAGCGACATCTCCCGGGAATTCCGCCGGGCCGTCACCGACGCCGGGGCGATCATGATCGACAATTCCAGCGCATTCCGCATGGAAAAGGACGTGCCGCTGGTGGTCCCCGAAGTCAATCCCGAGGACGTCCGGCAGCATCACGGCGTCATCGCCAATCCCAACTGCTCCACCATCATCATGCTTGTGGCCGTCGCCCCCCTCGCCCGGGCCAAAAAACTCAAGCGCCTGGTGGCCTCCACCTATCAGGCCACCAGCGGCGCCGGCGCCAAGGGCATCGCCGAAATGCTGGAGCAGACCCGGCAGGTCCTGAACGGCGAAGCCATCCAGCCCAGATTCTTCGCCCACCGCATCGCTTTCAACCTGATCCCGCACATCGACGTCTTCACCGACAGCGGCTACACCAAGGAAGAGCTGAAGATGCTCAACGAGAGCCGCAAAATGCTCCACGACGACGAGCTCATGGTCAGCTGCACCTGCGTGCGCGTGCCGGTGGAGCGGGCTCACTCCGAATCCCTGAATCTGGAGTTCGCCGAGGATTTCACCCCCGACGAGGCCCGGGCCATCCTTGCCAAGGCTCCCGGCGTCATCGTCGTCGACGATCCCGCCTCCAACCGTTATCCCATGCCCGTCGACGCCGCCAATCACGACGAAGTGCTGGTGGGCCGGATCCGTCAGGACATCTCCCGCAAGGACCGTCACGGTCTCGACATCTTCGTGGCCGGAGATCAGATCCTGAAGGGCGCGGCCCTCAACGCGGTGCAGATCGCCGAACTCCTCTGACGGCGGACGCCGCACCCGATACGATCCCCGCTTCCCTTTCGGGCGGCGGGGATTTTTCGTGCCGGGGAGAAAAAGGACGGGCAGGCTTAACGGTCGGAATCCTCCACAAGGAGGAGGATGTCGTGTCTTTCGCCGCTCCCGGGGAAGTAAACGCCGATCCGGTGCCGTCCGATCTCCATGCGCTTCACCCATTCCGGTTCGCTCCCGGCGAATTCTCCGTCGCAGTACCAGAGGACCCGGGGCTCCGCGCCTCCCCCCTCCGTCAGCGCCGCCCGGAAGAACACCTCCGCCGTGCCGTCGGCTCCGGCCATGACCGCCCCCGCGACGGGAGAGAGCACCCGGGGCCGCTCCCGGGATTCGCCGGACCTTCCGCAGCTCCGGCAGACCCGGAGGGTGTTTCCGGCGATCACTTCGCCGTCAAAAACCTCCCGGCACTCCGGAGAGGGTTTCAATCCGCTGACGCCGCAGAGTTTTCCGACCGTCACGCCGCACGCTCCGGCCTCCGGCCAGCGGGCGCGGCGGCCGCCGGAAACAATCGTCATGATCCGTCCGGCCAGGGGCGCGGCGGCCTCCGCCCCCACCAGCGCGGCCGCGGGCGCGCCGTTTTTGTTGCCGAGCCAAACCGCCACGGTGAAATCCGGCGTCCAGGCGGCGCACCAGGCGTCGCGGCGGCCCTGAGAGGTCCCGGTTTTCCAGGCGACGTCCAGTCCGGGAGCGCCGGGCATTTCCCGGCGGAGCATCCGGTTCACCATGTAAGCGGTGGCCGGACTCCAGACCCGCTTCCCGGGTTCCGGCGGCAGATCGGCCAGACGGGGCGGGCGGCGGACGCCGCCGGAGGCGATCCCGGCGCAGGCCGCGGCCAGCTCCAGCGGGGAAACCTCGACGCCGCCGCCGAGCACCGCGCTCAACCCGGTCTTTTCCCGGCCGGGCAGAGCGATGCCGAACTTCTCCAGTTCATCCAGCCACTCCTCCACGCCGACCATGGAGAGGATCTCCACCGCCGGGATGTTCCGGGAGGAGGCGAGCGCTTCTCCGGCGGTGACGTATCCGGTGAAGCCGCGGTCGGCATTTTCCGGACGGTATCCGGAAAAATTCCGGGCTCCGTCGTAAAAGACCGTTTCCGGCAGCAGCAGTCCCCGGCTGACCGCCGCGCCGTAGACAAAGGGTTTCAGCACCGATCCGGGGATGCGTTTCGCGACAGCCGCATTGACGTTTCCGGCGGCCGCGCTGTCGAAGTCGGTGCCTCCGAGGCACGCCGTCACGGCCATGGTGCGGTTGTCGATCACCACCGCCGCGCAGTCGTTCACGCCCTCCAGTCCGGCAAGCCGCTCCGCGGCGGCTCGCAGGACCGCTTCCTGGACGGCGGGTTCGAGACAGGTCCGCACGAGGGTGCGGCCGTCCCCGGCCCGGCGCAGCGCCATGGAGCAGTAGTGGCGGCTCTGAAGCCTCTTCATGGTCCCGGCGGCATTGAAGTCTCCGAGACGCAGAACCACCGGCGTCCCGGACAATTCTCTCCGGCGTTCGGCGGAGATCACTCCGTGGAGTTCCAGCAGTTCCAGCACCACATCCCTCCGGACCGCCGCCCTTTCCGGGTGCCGGTCCGGACGCAGGCCGTTGGGCCGCTGGGGGATGCCGGCCAGCAAAGCCATTTCGGAATCGCTCAATGCATCCGCCCCGCACCCGAAGTAGTATTGAGAAGCGGTTTCAAGCCCGTATATCCTGCCGCCGAAGGGGAGATTGTCCAGATAAAGGCGCATGATGGCGTCCTTGCTGAAATGCCGCTCCAGGGCCAGGGCGCGGAGGGTTTCGCTGCATTTCACCCTCCAGGAGCGGCCCCGGTAATCCAGCGATCGGGCCAGCTGCATGGTGATGGTGGAGGCCCCGGAAACGATCCGCCTCGAAAGCATGTTCTGCCCCAGCGCCCGAAAGGAGGCCAGCGGATCCACTCCGCAGTGCTCGTAAAAACGCCAGTCCTCCACCGCCATGAAATACTTTTCGGCGCGCTCCGGCACCCTCCCCGGCAGTTCCATGCGCCATTCGCCGTCTCCGCCCGGCAGCATCCCGGCGGTGCCGCCTTCGGCGTCAAGAAATCTCACCGCCGGTTTCCGGGCGGCCAGCAGACGTCCGACTTCGATTCCGGCCGCGGCCGTCCCGCCCGGGAGCCAGATGTCGATCAGCAGGGTCCCGGATGTGACCGCGGCGGCGAGCATCACGCCCAGCGCCGCGGCCGTCCGCGCCGGAATTCCGGATTTCACGGCGGTCTACTCCACCACCAGCTTCTCCGCCGGAGAGGGGCATACCGCCCGGATCGCCGGATGGTACATATCCTCGGCCGTCGCCGGAGGTATGACGAAGACGCCGCCCGCCGTGGCCCGGAGAGGAATGTGTATCGTCCTGCCCTCGGGAAGCGCCCGGTCGAAGATCAGCACCCGGTCCGCGAGCAGTTCGCTGCGGCGGGGTGCTCCCGATGCCGGGAGATGGATGCTGCCCCTTGAGGCCAGGCGGACGTCTTCGGCCTCGACTCCGCCGGGCAGCAGGGCGGCAATGACCAGATCCTCGACCGCGCCGGAGGAATTGGAGGCGATGTTCAGCTCCATGGTGAAAAGTTCGCCGGTCCCGACCCGGGTGATTTCCCGTCCGTCGCCGTCGAGAAACCGCCGGGTCAGCGTGAGACCGGAGGAGACTTCGCGATTGGCGAGGGGCATACCCTCGAGAAGCACGGAAACCGCCAGTTCGCCGGGGCCGTCGTTGCGGATCACCGCCGAATCCTCTCCGTCAAGCCGGACGAAACCGCTCTCGCCGGGCGCTCCGGAAATGTCGGAACCGCCGCCGGAAATGCGAAACGCCGCACCTTCCGCGCCCGCGACATCCAGCCATCCGGACAGGGCAAAGGCGCTCCAGCCGATCTCCTGGGTGTTGGAGGCGTCGGCCGCCGCCTCTTCCAGTTCCGCCGCCAGGGTGCGGGTCAGCGGATCTCCGGGCATGTACCGGACGGCCAGGGAGAGCAGGATGCTCATCCGGCGGATGGACGAATCCCAGCAGCCGTCGTATTCGTTTCCGGCCCACGGCCTGGCCGAAATCCCCTCCCGGAGACAGCCGAGACCGGTTTCGCCGCGACCGGCGGCGCAAAGCGCGGCCCCGGCGACGGCGAGTTCAAAGGCGCTGCCGTCGTCCCGGGCTTCAAAGGCGAAGGCCTCCAGCGCCGGAACGCATTTTATTCCGGCCTCCGCCAGCACCAGACCGGCAAGGGCGCGGCGGCCCATCGACCCGGGGCCGCGGCTGTTCAGCACCCGGCTCTGCAGATAACCGCAGAGATTCTCCAGCATATTCTCCGGCAGGGCGAAACCCCGCGCCGAAGCGGAGATCAGAAAGAATCCCACATAGGCGCTCAGGTCCGGGTCCTCCTGAGCATCGTTGTTCCAGGTCCGGAATCCTCCCGACCCGGTCTGATTGCTCCTCAGCCGGAGCAGAGTTTCGGCAACCGCTTCGGATGCCCCCGCCGAAGCCGCTTCCGGCAGAATCCCCTTTCGGATCAGGGGTTCCGCCGCCAGCAGGGGCAGAGCCATGGAGGTCATCTGTTCGGAACAGCCGTAGGGATAGGCGTTCAGCCAGCCGAGATTCCGGCCCGTGATCGCGGCGGCGCGGCCGCCGACGGACAGCTTCGCATGAGTGACGACGCTCAAGTCATTGTGACCGGGGCGGTAGCGGAGTTCGCCGCCGGCAGGCACGGTCAGCAGGGTCGTCCGGCTTTCCGGCAGGACCGGACGGCGGATCAGCACGGCGCGGCGGACATCGGAAACGGCTCCGTTGCTGCTGACGGAAGCCACTATGGCGGCGGGCGCGCTCCCCTCCCCGGCGGTGAAGGTCAGCTCCACCAGCTGCGATTCTCCCGGACGCAGGGTGCAGACGCCGGAACTCTCGCCGCTCTTCAGCGTGAGATGAGCGGAGAAATCCACACGCCAGGAGATGTTTTCATCCGGCGAACGGTGATTGAAGAGTTCCAGACCGATCCGGAATTCGTCCCCGGAAGCCACCGCACGCGGGGCCGACATGGCCGCTCCCGCTTCCCGGCGCACCAGAAGTTTCCGGGAAGTCTCCCCGACGCCGCCGGAGGAGGCCGCCGCGATGAATACAGTGTATTCACAGCTCTCCGCGTAAGGCATCTCCAGCGTGACGACGCAGCGTCCCTCCTCATCGGTATTCACCGGCAGGGCGACGACGTCGCCCGCGGGCTCGATCTCCACACCGGGCGGCAGAAATTTCGCCATTGCGGCACCGAAATCGCCGCCGGGCAGGCCGAGATCCCCCAGCCGCAGAGCCGGATAGAGTTCGCCGTAGCAGTCAAAGAAGCTCGCGGCGTTGGCGCGGCGTCCGAAGAAGTGGTCGAAAAATCCGCCGCCGCGGCGGAAGGAAAGCGACAATATGCCGGAGTGAACCGCCCAGGCCCGGACTTCCGCCCGCACCGGAGCTCCGCCGGAGGTGACTTCCACCGGGATCTCCAGACGCTCGCCCGGGGTCGCCTCCTCCGGCAGCACCGCTGAAATTTCGAGTTTGTGCCCGTCCTGATTCACCGGCAGGACCGCCATGCCGAAACTGCGGCCGATCTCCCGCTCGCCCTCCGGATCCGCGGAGAGGGCGGTAAAGGCCAGACGCGCGCATCCGGTGGCGTAATCTTCGGGAATCCTGTAGCGAAAGACGTTTTCTCCGACCGCACCGGCCGTTTCAAAGACTTCCAGACCGTTGTCACCGGCCGCAATCACCGTCACCGGCCCCGGATTGTCCAAAGTGAAGCTTATCAGCGCCTCGTCGCCGGGGCGGTATTCCGGCCGGTCGCTGACGAAGTGCATCACCATGCGGTTCCGGGAGCGCACCCCGGCCTCCTCGTTGACCATGTCCACCTCCAGACGGCAGCGGCCGCCGGTGACCGGATCGCTCACGGTGAGCCGGTAACAGCCGTCGGATTTCAGAGGCCCGGGGATGG
Source organism: Victivallaceae bacterium (assembly GCA_045585875.1). Lineage (GTDB taxonomy): Bacteria > Verrucomicrobiota > Lentisphaeria > Victivallales > Victivallaceae > JAVBQJ01. The sequence goes on from JAZMZH010000055.1 coordinate 15,881, forward strand.
TGAATTCGCCGCCGGTCGCGCCCTGGGGGATCGGAACGACGCCGGAGGTTTCGGCGACGCAGCGCCGGTTCCAGCTCCGCTCCCAGCGCCCCTCGGAATTCTTTACTACCAGATAATTCCACTCCATGGTTTCCAGGGTCCACTCCAGGGTATCGCACTCCATCGGACGGAGTTCTCCGTCCGGATCCGCCGCCAGCCACTCCACATTCAGAGCGCCGTCCGGCGTCGGGCAGGCCAATGCCCCGAGATAGAAATCATCGGTGCACCGGGTGAATTCGCGGACCGCGGTGACCGTGCGTCCCGCCGGAGGCGTCACCGAGGCCGACGCGGAGATGACCAGCACCCCGCCGGTGCGGACGCCGTCGATCCCGAAATCGGGAGTTTCCAGACGGAAACGGCCGTCGGCGTCGCAGACCGTGCCGGAAAATACCACCGGGATATTCCGGTCCGCCTCAGGCATCCCGAAGGTGTATCCGGGATGCTCCGGCGGAGCAAAACGCCGGAAATCCGCCGAAAAAACGGCCCGCACCGGCGCCCCGCTCAAAGGCTGTCCGAAAAAATAACCGGCGCTGCCTTTCAGTTCGTTGCCCTCGTCAAAGGCGATTTTGGCCGTGTCCGGGCGGAAATCCGCCGCCAGCACCGACGCTTCGCCGCAGGGGAAGCCGGTTTCGTTGCCCGGCTCTCCGACCACCACCCGGTAATAACCCTGAGGCGCATTGGCCGGGAGCGAAAAATCCATTTCGGCAAATCCGGAATCGGTGCACTCCAGGAGTTCACGACGCAGCACTCTGCCCTCCGGATCCAGAATCGCCGCCCCGAGAGGCTGTTCCCCCGGAGCGCCGCCGCCGGCGGCATCCCGCATCAGGATGACCACCCGGACCTTTTCCCCGGGACGGGCCAGATCCCGCACCGGATATACCAGCGCCCGGATGAGACCGCGTCCGGAAACGCTCCCGGCAAGATCGAATTCGCTCAAATCCAGCAGGCTCCGGTCGTAGGGACGGCAGTTCAGCGTGTTGCAGTCTCCGGCCAGAGAAACCCGGAAAAATGCCGGAGAATCGTCGGGATCGGAGGCGGTGTCGTACTCCAGCAGCGCAATCCCGTTTTCATCGCTCTCTCCCTCGGCCAGCGTCTGATTTTTGCGGCTTATGAGCAGCACCTCCGCTCCGGCCAGCGGCCTGCCGTCGGTCAGCGAGTGCACCGACACCGCCGCCTGATCCCCGGTGACGGCGGCGCTCAGCCCCAGATCGGAAATCGTCAGCGGCCAGCTCCGGCCCCACATGTCGCGTCCCTCGGCGCACAGAACGTAAAAACCCGGCTTGCGGTCGGGGATCAGGTCGCCGAGTTCCAGCGTGAAATACCCCTTGCCGTTGCGCTCCGCCTCCGGGAGACGGTATTCCCGCTCCCCGGCCAGGCGGCTCATGTAGAAACTCTGCCCGGCCTCGGTGTTCTGGTTGTTGGCGTAGCCTTCGCAGAGGGTGAACTTCACCTTGTCCAGATTGGTGTACGCAAAGGGCAGCGACCAGAGATTCCCTCCCGGCGGAAACACCCGCCCCGAAGTCAGCGGCTCGATCTCCGGACGCAGCCCCGGCGTCACCAGATTGAAGCTGCTGTCCCGGGCCAGCACGCAATTCCCGTCCGCACCGGTCAGGCCGGCCGGGACCACGATCCGGTAAAAGGTTTCGGGTTCGAGGACCGGGTAAAACACGAACTCCGCGGCGGCATCCGAGGGCGACCGCCCCGACAGCATCCCCGCGAAATCGATCGCCGGTTCGCTCCGGACCGAAGCCGCCAGATCCCCCGTCCGCACCGGAGCGCTGAAACCGATCCGCAGGCATCCGCTCCATTCGAAGTATTCAAAACGCGTCACACGCAGGGCCTCCGCCGCCGGAGCAGCGGATACCTCCGAAGCCGTCTGCGGCGCGGCCGCCGACACACCCGGATCGGAAACCGCCGCCGCGGGCGCGGGAGCCTCCCGGGGCGTCTGAAACTGCATGATGTTCACGATGACGCTTGCGGTCAGTGCGGCGATCAGGAGCGCGCAGGCGGCGGACAGGATGCGGACGGGATTTTTCATTGTCATAAAGGGGCCTCCGGGGTTGGGTCAGTAAATTACAGCATGAAAGAGGAAAGTCAAGCACATCCCCTGTTTTTTTTCGATTTTTTTTCTTTTCCCGCTTGCCTATTTCCACTCTTGACGCTATCTTATAGTGGAATCCGTCGCCGGTTTGCCCGGAATTGCCGTCGGAATTGAAATTGTCATGGGAGGTTTTCGATGAAACGTATGGTAAAAATGATTGCGGCCCTGTGTCTGATCGTCTCCGGTGCCCTCGCCGCCCCCGCGGCCTGGAACCTCATTCAGCCTTATCAGGGCCCCGGCAAGGACGTGGTCACTCTGGTCATCACCGGAAACTACCGCGTGCCCAGGCTGCTGGCCGACCTCATTCAGATCGAGAGCCGCCAGCCCTACCTCCTGCTCCCCGCCGTCCAGGACGTGAATCAGGATGTCTTCTACTTCTGTCCGGTCAACCCCAAGAAGCCCGCCCTCCAGGTCAAGCGCGAGGATTTCGCCCGCTTTATCCGTTTCGTCAACCCCGGAAAAGTCATCATCCTCGGCGACAAGAGCTATGTGGCGACCGAGTATGTGGAGGCTATCAGCCCGAACATCCCCGTCATGGTCGTCACCGGCGACTGGAACCGCGCCGCCGCCACCCTCGGCGACACCCTGAATCTCAGCAATCTTGAGGGCGATTTCGCCGACCTTTACAGCAAGATCGAGCGCTCCGACGCCCTCTATAAGCCCGAGGCCGCCAATACCAAGGTCAGCGAAGCCGCGGTCGCCGCCGCTCCCGCTCCCGTCTTCCAGGAGCCCGAGCCCGTCGTCGAGCCCGCCGCGCAGGCCAACACCCCCGTTGACGCCGGCGTCGATGTCGAGGGCAACGGCATCGCCGACTGAGGGACCGACAGACCATGCGGAATTTCTGGTCCATCTGCAGGAACACTTTTATCGAGGTGGTGCGGGAGCCCATCTACTGCATCCTGCTCCTCTGCAGCGCAGCCCTCATCGGGCTCCTCCCTGCTTTCTCCCTTTTCGTCTTCGACTCGCAGGTTAAAATGGTCATCGACAGCGCCATGGCCACCTCCACCTTTGTGGGGCTGCTCACCGCCGTCCTCTGCGCCAGTCAGACCGTAACCAGGGAAATGCGCGACGGCACCGTCCTGCTCCTCCTCTCCAAACCCGTCGCCCGGGCCAGTTTCGTCCTCGGCAAAATCACCGGCGTCACCGCCGCCGGCATGATTTACGTCTGGGTCTGCAATGCCATGACCCTCCTGTCCCTTTACGTCGCACAGGATCAGTTCTGGTACAATTTCACCCTCATGGGGTTCTCGCTCGGCGTCGTCGGCCTCGCCGTCGTCCTGGCCCTCGCCGCCAACTTCTGGCGTGAACGCAGCTTCTCCGGAGTCTTCACTCTCGCCGTCTGGATCCTCACCACCATCCTCGCGCTCTACAGCATCGCCTTTCTGAAGCTTCCCCCGGGGCTCGCCCTGGAGGAGGTCCTTAAAGTCGGCATCCTCATCTTCTTCGCCGTTGCCGCCATGTCCGTCATCGCCGTCATCTTCGCCCTCCGCTTCGAGCTGGTCGCCAATCTCTGCATCTGCACCCTGCTCTTCTTCGTCGGGCTGATCTCGGGACATATCTTCGCCGTCGATTCCGACTACGCCGTCATCAACTTCATCTGCGGATTCTTTTACGCGGTCATCCCCAACTGGCAGTTCTTCTGGCTCGCCGACGCCCTCGCCGGGGGCCGTGTCGTCCCCTGGGAATACGTCGGCCTCGCCGCCCTTTACGTCGCCCTCTACATCTTCCTCGGCATCCTCTGGGCCGTCACCGTCTTCCAAACTCAGGAAGCCGCCAAAGACGCCCGCATCTGAGGGGGGATGGCGCAGTTTTCAGGTTTCGGGGCCCGGGTGTTTTGAGGGGATGGCGCAGTCCTTCCATGAGTCCCGGCGCTGGTTTCAAAGTCCGGAGCGCTGTCCTTCCATGAGTCCCGAAGTTCCGGTTTCAGGTTTCGGGGCTCAGTTTTTTCTATGTGACCCGAGACTCCGGTTTCAGGTTTCGGAGCTCAGGCGTTTTAAGGAGAACGCTTTTTCAGAGGAAGCACTCGGATCACTTCCGCTCCCTGACGATCCGCACCAGTTCAGCGGCATCCCGGTCCAGGTCGGCAGGGGACTTGCCCGCCCTGTAAAGCGCGCTGCCGATGCCGGCCCCGCAGCAGACCTTCAGGAGTTCCCCCAGATTCTGCGCGTTGACCCCGCCCACCGCCATGATCGGCGCCTTGATCACCGCTTTCAGATCCCTGATGTAGCCGGGCCCGAGGATCGCCGGGAAGAGCTTCAGATAATCGGCCCCCGCCTTCAGCGCGGCGACCCCCTCGCTCGCCGTGAAAAATCCCGGGATCGACAGCAGACCGAACGTCTTCGTTTCGCAGATCACACCGGCATCGGAGTTGGGGGAGATGATGAATCGTCCGCCCGCTTCCTTCACGGTCCGCACCTCCTCCGGCGTCAGCACCGTCCCGGCGCCCGTCATCTGGCGGTCGCCGCAATGCTTCGCCGCGATGGCGATGCTCTCCGGGGCATCGGGAGAATTGAGGGGGATCTCCAGGAGTTTCACCCCGTTCTGATACAGTACGTCGCAGACCTCCCTCACCTCCGGCGGGGTGATGCCCCGCAGGATCGCCACCAGCGGACACTCCGCCAGAAACCGTTCAAAACACGCTTTCATCCTTCCGCCCTCCAAGCGGTACGGGCGGCGCAGAATCCGCTCCCCCCGGTTACATTTTCTCACATGGTGATAATACATTATCACGATACTGCAATAAAATATCCCCGGAGGAGAAAAAAAGCAAATCTCCGATGCGGATAAAATGAAAAAAATGCGGGCGGTGTCCGGACGGCACTGCCCAAAGGCCCGGCCCCGCGGCGCAGTATGGCCCCCATGAGGGAGCATCCCGCATGCAGCCGCGCCGTCTACCGACGCCGTGCGCTCCGCTTCTGTTCCGTCAGACGGATGACCCGTTCGCAGCGCTCCCGGGCGTCGAGCAGAAATTCGCGGATCTTCGCCTCCGGCTGCTCCGGAAGTTCCCCGTTGAAAAATGGCGTGCACCGCATGGACAATTCGAAACTCAGCGGACGGTCCTCGGGGTAGGAGGAGCCGGCGATGATTCCGGCCATGCGATCCCAGTCCACGGTCCCGTAATAGGGCGGCTGGTGCTGATCGTGCGGCCATTCGCCGCTGTTGTCGTTGAGATGCAGAGCCTGCAGCCGGTGTTTCCACCGTTCGATATGCTCCAGCCCCTCGGGGGCGTCAAAATTCCCGTGCCCGGAGTCGTAGGTGATCCCCATATACTCCTCCGGATAACACTCCATCAGTTCGCCGATGAATTCGAAGGTGTCGAAACGGGTATTTTCCACCGCGATGCGGACGTGATATTTCGCAAGCTCCGGCATCAGTTCGTCCAGGGAGCGCTTCAGCGCCTCAAACTCTCTGCGGCACAATCCGGGGTCATCATTCTCTTCCCGGACTCCGTGGTGCAACGCGGGGATGTGCATCATCAGCGACCCCGTCCCCTCCAGTTCCGCAAACAGGATCACCCGGTTGAGCACCAGCTCCACGCCCGCCCGGCGCACATACTCCTCCGGTGAAAACCACACCTTTTCCGCTCCGGCCGAACCGTGAATATCCAAAAGTTTCAGTCCGAAGGTCTTCAGCCAGCTCCGGTACTGAGCGATCTCGTGCCTGCTGTACAGGAAATCCGTGTCCCATTGATGACACCAGTGCAGATGCGTGAAGCCCGCCTCGGCGATCAGCCGGAGCCAGCGCTCCGGCGATCCGATTCCCGACAGATAATCCGTATTCAATCCCGCAAACATCTCCGAACCTCCCTGTTTGAATCGGAACATATATCAGGATAATATATATCCGCACGGCGGGATTGCCAGCTCTCGACCGTCAAAAAGCATAAAATCTTTCTCATTTTTCGGGTTTTCAACTTGCACACAGAGGGCTTTTGAAGTATATTAGGGGAATTGAAAGATATAGCGGCTAAACGAAATTTCTTATGCAGAACACCGATATTCCCACCTGGCGGATGCTTTTCACCGTCTCCGAAAAGATGCGCAATCTCTGCGGACGCCGGGATTTCCGCCGCCGCTCCCCCTGCTGCGGCGAAGTCACCCTCTCCCAGGCCCGGGTGCTGGGATGTCTTTTCATCGGCAGCGAGGGCGGGATCAAGGTGAAGGACATCGCTTCCGAACTCAACATAACCCCCGGAGCGGTTTCCCAGATCGTCAGCTCGCTCGAAAACAGCGGCTATCTTCACCGGGTGGAGTGCCCCGACGACCGCCGGGCGGTCATGGTCAGGCTCTCCGAATCCGGAATGGAGGTCCGCCGCGCTCTGGATCGGGAATTCGACCGGATCAGCGAAATCCTGTTCCGCGATGTCACCGCCAGGGATTCCGCGACGTTCCGCCGGGTGCTCCGTACCATGCTCGACACCATTGAAAACAGCAACAGTGCAAATGGAGATATCACAAAATGAAACAACAGAAAACCTTATCCGCACTTGCCGCCGTCATTCTTGCGGCGGCCAACCTCTCCGCCGAGGACGCGCCCGCGCAACAGCAGCAGCCGACGGCGATCGTGGACACAGCCTTGGTTTCCCAGGTCGACGACACCTCGATCCGGCGCTACACCGGGCAATTGCTCTCCCCCGCGGTGGTCAATGTGATCGCCCAGGTTTCCGGAGAAATCGTGGAGGTGGGATTCGCCGACGGCGCCGAGATCACCGCCGGACAGATGCTGTACCGGGTCTACGATGTCCAGTACCGCGCCGCCGCCAAAAACGCCGAGGCCAATCTGGCCAGCGCCAAGGCCAAACTGGAATACGCCCGCACCAATTTTGAACGCATCAACTCCCTTTACAAACAAAACGCCGCCAGCCTGGACACCATGGAGAACGCCAAATCGGTCCTGGCCAGCAGCGAGGCCGCGGTGCTGGCCGCCGAGGCGCAGCTCATCACCGCCGAGGACAACCTCTCCAAAACCACCATCACCGCGCCCACCGACGGGATCGCCGGCGTCACCGCGTTTACCCGCGGCAACTTCGTGACCCCCTCCTCCGGCACTCTGGTGACGGTGGTGGCGATCCGGCCCATGCGGGTGAAATTCGCCCTCAGCACCGCTGATTAC